>JAKJCA010000003.1 GCA_022706685.1 Bacillota bacterium | reverse complement strand
CGGCGCCCGCCTGCGCGAGCGCATCCTCCCATTGCTTAACGATGCCTTCCCGGCAGCCGTCCTCAAGCAGGCTTCTCGCGCCGTCCGAGAAGGCCGCCCGTTCTTCCGCCCGCATGAATTGCTCGAGCGCCGCCTCGATGGTGTCCGTGTCCGCGGCGTTGACCGTGACCGCGGGGTTGGTATCCGCGCCGTTAAGCATATCGCGCAGCAGCAGCGAGGGGATACCCGCGGCTATGCCTTCCATGACGGATTTCGGCATGTGAACCGGCGGCGCGTAGGTCATCGCGACCGATGCGCCGCGAAGCGCCCGCAGGGGCTTGAGCAGTTTCATTTCAGCCCGGATGCCCTCCGACTCGGGCAGGGCGTTGAGCGCGGTGAAAAAGTCGGTCAGCCGTTTGCCGGCTTTCATCTCGAGCCCGGCGGCGACATACAGCGTGGCGTCCGGATATTTTTGCCTGACTTTCATAAAAGCGGCGACCGGCCGTTCCAGGTTCGCCGCGGCGCTGGCGACGAAGTAAGCGATATGCCTGCCCTCCAGCGGGGCGGGGCTGATTTCGCTATCTGAATATGGGAAAAAATAGCGAATCCTGACACAGGGTGCCACCCCGAGAGAATCGGCCATACGGCAGTCGGCGGCCGACGGGCTGATGACCAGGTCCGCTTTGCGCAGCATATAAGCGAGTTCCGCGCACATGCGCGCGCTGCCCGCGCTTAAGCCCGACAGGGGCGACCGGTCCAGCGCGAGCACAATGCAGCGCCCGAGTTTCTCCGCGGCCGCGAAATACTGCAGCGTTTTTTCGGAATGAGGCGGAAAAAAAACGACGGTATCCGCGTCGATTTCGCCCAGCAGTTTATAAAAAGCCCCGCCGGGCGTGTACCCTTCCAGTTCGAGGTACGCGGTGACGCAGCGAGGGATTTCCGCGTCAAAAACAAAATCGTCGCCCTGCGGAATTTCTTCCGTTATCAGCCGGATGTCGCGGCCGCCGGCTTTCAGGGCGCTCATCAGGGCCGCGAGCGACTGCGCCGAGCAGTTGCCGCGCATACCGCGGCTGTGGAAAACCAAGGTTTTCTTTGCGTCTGAAACCGCTGAGGCCGAGTCGCCGGGCATACAAACAGAATCCTTTCAAGAACCCCGTTCCGGTTCTCCGAATTTTTAGGTATTGTAACATAAGGAGGGTGAAAAATCAATTTGACCGGTCTCCTGAATGAGGCCGCATATAATCAAGCTCCGGGTTATTGTAATTGTATTTTACTTTACACAATGATATAATATTATAAAACAGGCGGAAAGGGCGGGTGCCGTCGCAATGAGAATCATCGTTGTCTCCGATTCGCACGGCGACGCCTTCGCCATCCGCAGCGTCATCGAAAGGCAGCGTTCCGCCGCGATGCTCATCCACCTCGGCGACGGCGAGCGCGATATGCTCGAGGTCGAGGGATGCCTCGGGCCGATGCGGGCGGTGCGGCTGCGCGGCAACTGTGATCTGGGCTCCGTGTCGCCGTCTTCCTGCATCGAATTTGCCGGAGGGCAAAAGATTTACTGCACCCACGGTTACGCCGAGGCGGTAAAGTTCGGCTTTTCCGCTCTGGAGCAAAAAGCCAGGGAACAAGGCGCGGCCGTCGCCCTGTTCGGCCATACGCACGAGCCTTATTATGAATACCGCGACGGCCTGCATCTGTTCAACCCCGGCAGCATCCGTCACGATGACTACGGCGTCGTCGATATCGATGGCCGGTCAATCGTCTGCATCCACATGAAAATCAACTGAGGAGGAAAAGCCGTGACCCTGCCCAAACTCGCCGCTTTTGATTTCGGCGGGACGCTGTTTATCGACGGCAAGTTCAGCCGCTTCGACGGCCTCGAAGGCCTGCGGCGCGCCGCGCTCAACCCCGGCGCCGTCGACACGCAGACGCTGTGCGAGCAGATGGAAGATATCGAGCGCCGCGCCAAAGGCGGCCTTCCGGAAAATAACGGCTCCCGCGTGGAAATACGCCTGCAGGAGACCTTCAGAAATCTCTTGGCTGTCTCCGGCCTTCGCTTTCCTTTCGGGCTGACCCAATGCGAACTCGTCTTCGACGCTGCGAACTCGACGCGCCGAAAGACGCCTTACATGAGCGAACTGCTCGCTTACTTGGCGCGCAGGGGCATCAAGACGGGCGTCATCAGCAACACCGTTTTGTCGGGCGAAGCGATGAAAGCCATCGTTGACCGCTGGTATCCAGGCAACGAAATGTCTTTTGTTTATACCAGCGCCGATTTTCTGTTCTGCAAACCTTCCCCCGATATGTTTCACGCCGCCGCGAAAACGGCCGGCGTAAAGCCGGAGGAATGCCTGTACTGCGGCGACAGCCTCGACGCGGACGTCGCCGGAGCGCTGGGCGCGGGCATGCAGGCCGTACTGTACGACACCGCCGGCGCCCGCGGCTGCGAAATGCGCCTGAAAGGCGGGAAGGAATATACGGCCGTCGGCGGCTGGGAACACCTGATCGCCATGCTTGAGGGCCTGTAACACCTCTTGGCGCGAGGGTAAAAAAGGCTCCCCAAAACGGAGAGCCTTCGGATATGTTTGACCCTTTTCAGGTCCCTGTCTTGCCGGCGCCCGCGATTTTTTCGAGGTCGATGAGCGCGATGCACTTGACGGGGCAGACCTCGTTGCACTTGCCGCAGGCGGTGCATTTGGCATAGTCGACCTTCGCGCAGTTGTTTTCGACGTGGACGGCGTCGAATTCGCATACTTTGACGCAGCGCATACAGCCGATACAGCCGGCCTTGCACTGCTTTCTGGTGACGGCGCCCTTCTCTTGATTTTTGCAAAGCACCGCCGACTGCGGCGTATGCAGCGGCAACATTTCGATCAGGTTTTTCGGGCAGGCTTCCACGCACATCCTGCACGCCGCGCACAGCGCGGGGTTGATCCTCGCGATGCCGTGGCAGATGGAGATCGCGCCGTACCGGCATACGTTGACGCAGTCGCCGAATCCCAGGCAGCCGTAAACGCACTCTTTGTATCCGCCGAACAGCTGGTTGGCCATGCGGCAGCTTTTTTCACCGATGTAGTTGAGCTTGGCGCTGGAGTTGTGCGTAAAACCCTGGCACAGCACCACGGCGGCGGAGGGCAGCACCTCGCCGGCGTCCAGGCCGGTCAGTTTCGCGATTTCTTTCGAAACATCGTTTCCGCCCGGCGCGCACAGGGCCGTGTCCTTTGTTTGGCCTTTCGAGAGCGCCGCCGCGTAACCCGAGCAGCCCGAAAAGCCGCAGGCGCCGCAGTTGGCTCCCGGGAGGACCGCCTCAATTTCATCGGCAAACTCGTCGACCGGAACCGCCATGAATTTTGAAGCGACCGCAAGGCCGAGCCCCGCAATCAGGCCGATGGCGGATACAATGACGACCGCGAGCAATATCGGATCCATTCCCCAGTCTCCTTTACTTGAATAATCCTTCGACCAGCCCGTCGAAACCGAAAAACGACACCGAGGTCAGCGACGCTGCAATCAGCGTAATCGGCAGCCCCTGCAGGAACTTGGGCACCTCGCAGTTTTCCATCCGCTCGCGCACGCCGGCGAACAGGAACATCGCCAGCATAAAGCCCAGCCCCGCGCCCAGGGAATTGACCAGCGAGCCCGAGAAGGGATACGCCAGGAAGTTCGGGTCCCCGCCGGCCAGTTTTTCAAGGTTCAAAAACACGACGCCAAGCACGGCGCAGTTGGTCGTGATCAGAGGCAGGTAGATGCCCAGCGCGTTGTAAAGCGGCTTGACATACTTTTTCAGCACGATTTCAACCAGCTGGACCAGCGCCGCGATAACGAGAATGAATACGATGGTCTGCAGGTATTCGAGACCGTTCTTTTCCAGCAGGTACTTGTTGATCGGGAACGTGACCGCCGTGGCGAGCACCATGACGAAGATGACCGCCGCCGACATACCCATGGCGGTGTTGCGTTTTTTCGATACGCCTAAGAAGGGGCAGATGCCCAAAAACTGGCGCAGCACGAAGTTTTCGGTCAGGATGCCGGTGAACAGGATGATCATAAACGCTTTCGCCATTATGCCGTCACCTCGCTTTCCGCCTTATCTTCGCCCCTGAGCGCGCAGGCCTGGGCCATGGGGCAGGCGTCGCAGCCTTCGAGCGTCGCCTTCTTCAAGCCTTTTTTCTCTGCCAGTTTGTTGGCGAACGCCATCATCAAACCGTAGACGAAGAATCCTCCCGGCGGCAGAATCAGGATGGCGACGGGCGGAATCGAGGCTGGGAAGATGGCGATGCCGGCCAGCGAGCCCGCGCCGAAAAATTCCCGGATGATGCTCATCAGCACGATGGCGGCTGTGAAGCCGATGCCCATCCCGATGCCGTCGACCGTCGAGGCGAGCACCGGATTTTTGCCCGCGAACGCTTCGGCGCGGCCGAGGATAATGCAGTTGACGACGATCAGCGGCAGGTATATGCCCAGCATTTCGTCGACTGCAGGCGCGAACGCTTTGACCAGCATCTGCACGATGGTGACGAACGCCGCGATAACAATGATATAGGCGGGGATGCGCACCTTGGCCGGGATGACCTTTCTCAGCGCCGAGATGACCACATTGGAACCGATGAGAACCGCCGTGGCCGAGATACCCATGCCGATGGCGCCGATGACCGAGGTCGATATCGCGAGCGTCGGGCAAGTTCCGAGCACCAGGCGCAGCACCGGGTTTTCTTTGAGGAATCCTTTGGTGAACTCCTGCATCATCGTTTTCTTTTCAGCCATGTCAATTCCCCCCTTGAAGGATGCCGAAGACGCTGTAAGCCGTCTTGACGGCCCGGTTGACGGCGTCGGAGGTGACCGTCGCCTGCGACACCGCGTCGACGCTGCCGGCCTCCGAACCGGGCAAGCCGGTGTAGAGATTAAAATAACTGTCGCCGACCATCCCGCGGCCCTCCCTGTCGCTCCAGTTGCGCAGGTCGACGCCCGTGATAACCCCCTGCAAGTCAAAACCCGTGGCGATTTCAACAAGGCCTTCGAGGCCCGGAGCAGAAGTGTAAACGACATAACCGACGGGCTTGCCGCCTGCGTCGTAACCGGTGAAACAGGCGTAGTCTTTTCCGTTGTAGGCGACGCTGTATTCCTCGCTGAAGGCCGCAGAGCCCGGAATAAGCTTCAGCAGGTCCGGGTTGGTGTTGACCGGCAGGGTGGTTTCCGGCGGTTTTGTCGTCGACGGCTGCGTGGCCTGCGTATCGGGTTCCGTCTGCGCCGCGGTGGTCGTCTGAACAGCTGTCGAACCGGGCTGGCTGCCGCTTCGGACGGCATCGAAAAGGACGAGCGCCTTGTTGACGGCGGCCGTCACGGCTTTCGAGGTAATCGTCGCGCCTGTCATCGCCTGAATTTCGCTTTCTTTCGGGTCGGATTTGGCGACGCCGATAAAACCGCTCTTGCCGGCAAAGCGGTTGAGGAAATCCTCTTTGAGCGCGTTCATGCCCAGACCCGGCGTTTCCGCTATTTGAAGGATGCTGATTTTGACGACCTTGCCCTCATTGTCGAGCGCCGTCATGACTTTGATATCGCTGCTGTAGCCCGTGGCGGAGGTGGTGAAAACATAGCCAGCCGTTTCTCCGCCGGCGTTGAGACCGATATAGTAGGCGACGGGCTCGCCGTCGAGTTCCAATTCCTTTTTTTGAAATGTTTTCGCCTCGGCGAGCAGCTCGGCCAGGGCCTTGTTCTCGTTTTCCAAAGCAAGGTCTGCGATGCGCGGCGCCGTAATTTTATTGGTCAGCGCCAGCAGCGCCGTGGAGACCAGGCAGATGGCGAACAGCACGACCGCGGGCATCAGAAGCTTTTTCAGTCCGCCGTTTTTCATGTTTTCACCCCGCTTTTCTCATTTTCCTTCCGCTTTTCTTTCGGGGTTCCGAAGGCTTTGGGCAACGTCCAGCGCTCGATGTGCGGGACGAGCAGGTTCATCAGGATGATGGAGAAGGAGACCCCTTCTGGCATACTCCCGAAAAGGCGGATCGCCGCCGTCAGCAGGCCGCAGCCGGCCGCGAAAATCAGCTGGCCTTTGATGTTGATCGGCGATGTGGCGTAATCGG
The DNA here is from genome assembly GCA_022706685.1 of Bacillota bacterium. Lineage (GTDB taxonomy): Bacteria > Bacillota > Clostridia > Oscillospirales > Acutalibacteraceae > UBA1447. Next base: position 83,753 of record JAKJCA010000003.1, on the reverse strand, counting down.
TCGCCATAAAAATCGCGCCCAGCAGCAGGCCGCCGCCGAGCACCTGGTAGCCGACGAAAGCGAGGTCGCCCTTGCCCGCAAGCAGCATCACCGCCGCGAACGTGCCGACGTACGTCAGAGGAATGACCGGCGTGATGACCCTTCTGAACAGCAGGTAGGCGCCGCCGAGAATCAGCGCGACGGCGCAGACCTCGCCCAGGCTGCCGCCCCGCTCGCCGAAGAACATTTTGAGCATCGAAGGCATCCCCGGGGTCGACTCGATATTTTTCATATTGTCAACCAGATATAAGCCGTTGAGTTTGAAAAGATTCAGCGGCGTGGCGGTGGTAACGGCGTCCGGCCCGTTTTTCCATGCAAAGGGGGCGGTCCAGGAGGTCATTTGCTTGCCGAAGGAGAGGAACAGCACGATGCGCGCCAGCAGCGCCGGGTTGACGAAGTTTTTGCCCAGTCCGCCGAAGAACTGCTTGACGACGACGATGGCGACGACCGCGCCGATGGCCGCCATCCACAGCGGGAAAGAGACCGGGAGGTTGAACGCCAGCAGGAGGCCCGTGACGATGGCGCTCAGGTCGCCGAGCGTATTGGGCCGCTTCATCGCCTTGCGCGAAAGGTATTCCGCCGCCATGCAGGTGCCGACGCACACGCCCGCGAGCGCCAGCGCCCCCGGGCCGAAATAGTAGACCGAAGCGATCAGCGCCGGAACCAGAGCGATAATCACGTCGAGCATAATGCCCGTGGTCGTCGCGCCCGAGCGCACGTGGGGGGAGGGACCGACGGTCAGCTTCTTGTTCAGCGGCATTGTTCTTCACCTGCCTTGTTTTTAATGGCTTTTGCCAGCCTCAGGTATTGGACGAGCGGGATGCCCGATGGGCAGACATACGCGCAGCTGCCGCATTCCATACAGGTGTCCGCCGAAAGTCTTTCGATCATAGGAACGTTGCCGGCTTTCGCGGCGTCCATAATGGCTGTCGGCACCAGGTTCAGCGGGCAGACAAAAGCGCAGCGCCCGCAGCGGATGCAGTCGCGTTCTTTTTTCAGCCGGAAGGTGTTTTCGGCGAACGCGAGGATGGCGTTGTACTGCTTGAGCGTCGGGAAGTCCGTTCCGATGACCGCGGAGCCCATCATCGGGCCGCCCGCGATAATTTTATAGGGGTCGGCCTTGAAACCGCCGCAAAAATCAATCAGCTCGCTGATGAGCGTGCCGATGGGCGCGCGGACGTTGCCCGGTTTCGCGATGGCGGAACCGTCGACGGTCAGCGAGCGGCTGACGAGCGGTTTGCCTGTTTTCAGGTAACGCGCCAAGAAAGACACGGAGGCGACGTTCATCACCAGGCAGCCGACAGCGGAGGGCAGTTTGCCGGGCGGCACTTTCCTGCCGGTCACCGAGCGGATCATCATCTTCTCCGCTCCCTGCGGATAACGGGACCTCAGCGACATCACCTTGATTTCGTCGCCGGTATCCTGGAAGTTGTCGGCGACCTTTTTCATCTCGGCGATGGCCTCCGGCTTGTTGTCCTCTACGGCGATGACTACATTCTTAATGGCCAGCATGTCCTTGACGACGCGCACGCCCGAGAGGATATCCCACGAGTTTTCGATGCACTCCCGGTAGTCGACCGTAATGTACGGCTCGCATTCGGCGGCGTTGATGATCAGGGTGTCGATTTCGACGCCTTGCGGAATGTTCAATTTGACGTGGGCGGGGAAACCCGCTCCGCCCAAACCGACGAGCCCCGACTCCCTGACGGCGGCGAGGAACTCCTCTTTGGTGTCCGCCTTCGGGGGCGCTATCCCTTCGAAAAGCCGCATCTCCCCATCGGATTCGATGGTGACCGCCTCGGCGATTTCACCGCTGGCCAGCGGCAGGGGCCCGATGGCCGTGACGACGCCCGAAACGCTTGCGTGAATCGGCGCCGAACAGTATTTATCGCTGTCGCCGATTTTTTGGCCGACGCCGACGGTGTCGCCGACGCTGACCGTCGGGCGGCAGGGCGCGCCGATGTGCTGCCGCATGGCGAGCGTCACCTTGGATGGAGCGGGCATGCGCACCGTTTCGCAGCCGGCGGTATTCTTGTTGTGCGAGACGCCGACGCCGCCCCTGTTGCGCGCAGAGGCTTTCAGGACTCCTTTTTGACGGATATGATTCATTTGTTCATCTCCTGAACCGTATTGTTGCCGCCTTCCGGCAGCCGATCGCCGGCGAAGTACCGGCTTTGTTTTTCCAGCGCGGGCATGACGGCGCGCATGACGAGCCCCGTCACGGTGCCGGTCACGACGGCGAAGACGGCGAGCAGGGGAGCGTAGGCCGCTATGGAACAAGTACCCGTAAGCGCCGCCGCTGCGGCCAGCTGGCCGGCGTTATGCGCCGCGGCTGCAAGGACCGATATGCCGACGATGCCGAAAGGGCGTTTCCCGGCGCGCCAGAGGGCGTACATGACGGCCGTGCTGAGCAATCCGCCCGAAAAACTCATCAGGGCGGCCGCCCAGCCCCTCGTGACGAAGGCGAACAGCGCTTTGACCAATACGATGGCCAGCGCCTGGGGCAGACCCAGCCGGGCCGCTGCGAACATGTTGACAATGTTCGAAAACCCGGGTTTTGCGCCCGGCGGTAGGCCGGGCATCGCCGGTATCAGGCTTTCAAGGTACGATAACACCAGGGCCTGCGCCCCGAGGATTCCGAGCAGAGCGGCGGTTTTTGCCGGGCTGCTGCCGGCCTTTTGCCTTGCCGGCGCCGCGCTAATAGGTGATGGCATCGACGGACGAATTCTCCTTGCGTGTTCCCTCTATCACAACCGCTGTTCCGGACGGCAGGCAGACCGCCGTGTCGCCGCGCCTGCTGAGCGCCCCCGCTTTAACGCAGAGTTTATCGGGGCATCCGGCGGACAGGTACCTGATTTTGCCGGGCTCGACCCGGATGGTCACCTTCGGGTCGGTGTCAAGTTCGATGAGGTAGGGCTCTTTAACCTTGGCAAGGTCGATGCGCCTGAACTCCTGCCCGCCGCTGTAGATGACCGCCTGCAGGGGAGGGGATGTCCAATGGCGCGCGCCTAAGGCCGCAAGCGCGGCGGCCAGAAGAACGGCGATGAGGATGACGTCGCTTTTCTGCAGTGTTTTGCGTTTCATAGCTGGTCGACGAGGGTGAAGCCCCGTTCATCCGTCAGTTTGAAAAGGTCCTTAAGCCCTCCGGTGACGCAGACCTTGCCGTCGCCGCCGATGAAAACGGCCTGGGCGGAGTATTTTTCAAGCAGGGGAAGGCTTTTTTCGTAACCGAGTACGAAACAGGCCGTCGAGAGCGCGTCGCTGGCCAGGCCGCTTTGGCAAAAAACCGTGACGCTTGTCAGCCCGCTGTCGGCCGGGTATCCCGTCGCGGGGTCGAGGATATGGTGATACCGTTTACCTCCGAGCTCAAAATACTTTTCATAATTGCCGGATGTTGAAACAAAACCGTTTTTCAGCGTCAGGATCCCCATGTATTCGGACGCTGTGCCGTCCGGGTTGCGGATGCCTACGGTGAATGTCTCCCTGTCGCTTGAGGAATAAAGCATGACGCTGCCGCCGACCGAGACCACGGCCTTGTCGATGCCGTTTGCGGCGGCGATATCCTTCGCGATATCGCAGGCGATCCCCTTGCCGATAGCGCCCATGTCGAGGCTTTGGCCTTCGGGATGCGTAACGGCTGCCGCCTCCACGCGCACCTTGCCGTATCCCGTTTGGCGCAGCAAGGCAGCAATCTCTCCGGCCGGCGGTACGCGCCGGGCGCCGGTGCCGATACCCCAGGCGTCCGAGACGGCGCCCAGCGTAATGTCCAGCGCGCCCGAGGAGGCTTTGCACAGTGCGAGGGTTTCGGTCAGCCGGGCCGCGGTATCCGCCCCGACTTCGGTACGGATGTTCCCCGCAGCGGCATTGATCCGGTAAATATCGGAACCCTCTGCGGTCCTCGAAAGGCTTTTTCGTTCGGCGGCGGTGATATCCTGCAGAATCTTCGCCGCCGTTTCCTGCGCCGACCGACCCTCCAGATTCTGCGTAACGACGGCGCCCATGGCGTAACCGGCGGAGGAATACCGCCTGCCCGTACGGTAATAATCGACGGCAAAAAAAACGGCTGCCGCGGCGAGTACCGCGCAGACGATGACGGCCGTCCCTTTCATGGACAGCCCCGGGCGTTTCTTTTCCACGTCCACTGTGCCGCCTCCGTCAACCGAAATCCGCTTCCTATCATTTTAGTACCGGAAGCGCAGGAATGCAACACCGTTCAAGCCGCCGGCCGCAAATTGCTTCAAAGCGTATCGAGGATTTGATTGACGCTCATTCGTTTTCCGTGTTATCTTTAATCAAAGATATATTCGAATCATTAACATTATAATGTCCTGACGGCCTTAAGCCGAAGGACAACCGCCCACCCGCCTATTGCGCGCATACAGAAACATGATTTCAACAGGGGTAATCGTCTGATGATTAAAGGGGTTTTGAAAAAAAACAAGTTCGTTTACCGGCAGTTATGCAGATGTTACGATATCTATCTTTTTCATACCGGACGCCTGAAATTTAAGAAGGCGATGCGCGGCCGTATCCGCGAAATAAAAAAAGCCCCCCGTAAAATACTTTTATGCGGCGTTCCGAATCACACAAATTTAGGGGATCAAGCCCAGGTTTTCTGCGAACTGAAATGGTTTCGCCAGAATTATCCGGGGCATGAAGTTTTTTGCTTCTGCTCGGCTGACCTCATGAAATATCACGGCGCGCTCATCAAAATGCTGAAAAAATCGTTGAAAAAAGCCGACTTGGTTTTTATGCAGAGCGGTTACAACACGACGGACATCTATCTTTCCGAAGAACAGATGCACCGCGCGGCCGTAGTGAATTTCAAAAAAAACAAAATCGTGTTTATGCCTCAGACGGTATTTTTTCATGATGAGCGTGAACAAGATATCAGCGCCCGGACTTACGCAAAACACAAACATATCATATTTCTGGCGCGGGACAGCCTGTCCTGCGATAAGGCGAAAGCCATGTTCCCCCAACACCGCGTCGAACTGTATCCCGACATCGTAACCACGTTAATAGGCGGCATGCAATTCGATGCCGAACGCAGCGGTATATTGCTTTGCGTAAGAAACGACAAGGAATCCATATTCGATCAGCAGCAAATAAAAGGCATGATGTCGCGGCTGGAGAAATACGGCGATGTTGATCTAACGGATACCTCCGCCGACGTGCCCGTCGACGAATTGGCGGAAAACCGTGAAAAATACATCCTTTCGGCAGTTCGTCGGTTCGCCCGCTATCAGGTCACCGTAACCGACCGTTATCACGGCCTGATCTTTTCCCTGGTCGCCGGGACGCCCGTCGTGGTTTTGCCGACGTCGGACCACAAACTGAGTTCCGGTGTCGACTGGTTTTCCGGGATATCCGAATTCAAGCCCTACGTCCGTTATTGCGGCGATATCGAAGAAGTCGGGCAACTGGTCGGCGACGTTCTCAAGGCCGATCTTGACCATCAACTGCCGGATACGTTCAACCGGTATTACGGTAAACTGAAGCCGCTGGTGGAGGGGGATGCAAAATGACGATTTGTGAAAAAGACTTATGCTGCGGTTGCATGGCGTGTATGAACGCTTGCCCGTCCGGAGCAATTACCCGTTACACGGATGGCGAAGGCTTTTGGTTTCCGGAAGTGGACGATGCCTTGTGTACCGGCTGCAACAGCTGCCGTCGCGTATGCCCCGTTCATAACGTCAGAAAAAACGATACGTTTCAAAAAAAGGTATTCGCGTGCAATTCGCTGTCGGACGAGACCGTGCTTGACAGTTCTTCCGGCGGCCTTTTTACGGAAATAGCAAAATTAATTTTATCAAAAAACGGCGTCGTTTTCGGCGCGGTGCTTGACGACCGTTTCCGTGTCATCCATTCATCCGTATCAACAGAAAGCGGCCTCGCCCGTTTAAGGGGCTCGAAATACGTACAAAGCGATATGAAGGATGTATTTCCACAGATCAAAGGGCTGCTTGAAAGCGGAAGAATCGTTTTGTTCAGCGGAACGCCCTGTCAAGTCGCCGCGCTTTACAACTTCGCCGGCGAAAACCGGAACCTGTATACCTGCGATATTATTTGCCACGGCGTGCCGTCGCCGATGTTTTTCGAAGATTATAAGCGCGACCTTGAAAAACGGTACAAATCGGAAATAAGCGATATCAAGTTCAGGTATAAAAAGCCTTGCTGGGAAGTGTTCTCGATGAAGGTCCTGTTTAAAAACGGTCAAGAGTATGCCGGCGATGCTTTTAATGACCCGTTTTTAAGGGGATTTTTGACAGACCGAGTCAGCCGGCCTTCCTGCCACGTTTGTGGGTTTGCGAATCTCAACAGGCAGGGCGATGTCACCATCGCCGATTTCTGGAGATATATCCCCGACGACGAACACCCCCTCGAAAACAGGAAAAACGGGATTTCGCTGTTGATGCTGAACAATGAAAAAGGACAGGCGGTTTTCGAGGAGATTGCTTCGCGGATACGATATGTCGCCAAGCCTGTCTATGAAGCGGTGAACGGGAACCTGTGCCTGGCGAAACCGTACGAGCCGTCGTGGGACAGGAGTAATTTTTGGGTTTCTTACCGGCAGCGAGGTTATCAATATTGCAAGAAAAGGTACTTAAGGCCGAAGAACTATGTTCCGCCTCTCGTTTCCGCGTTAAACAAAATCGTTACAAAATACGAATACGAAAAATATCGGCTCCATGACAAGATAGACGCGGGAAAATAAATTCTTCAAATAATCATTATGATGGCTTCATACAGATGCGGCGGGATATCTGTTCTTGATTGCTGTCAAGCGCGTATATCCGCTGCGCGTCCCTGCGGTTTGAAAAACGCCGCGCCGTGCGGTACAATTTCAAACACAATTCCCGAAGGGCGGTTGACACACCATGCCATTTGAAATGTATATGCCCGTGCGGCTCGTGTGGGGCGACGGAGCCGTGAACGCCGACCCCGGCAGGTTTTCGCAGCTGGGCAGCCGCTGCCTCATCGTCACCGGCAAACATTCCGCGATATCCAGCGGAGCGCTCGGCGACGCGCAGCGCGCGCTCGAAACAGCCGGCGTCGCCTATACCCTTTACGACGGTATCGGCCAGAACCCGCTGATTTCCGCCTGCCATGAGGCGGGCGCCATGGCGCGCGAAACCGGGGCTCAATTCATTCTCGGCATCGGCGGCGGCTCTCCGCTCGACGCCGCGAAGGCGGTCGCCGCGTACGCGTCCAACCCTCAACTCGAGGCAAGCGACATCTATAAAAAAATCTTTGCCCATGCGCCGCTTCCCGTCGCCCTCATCGGCACCACGGCGGGCACCGGCAGCGAGGTGACGGCCGTGTCGGTCCTGACCGACGACGCGACGGGCCGCAAAAAGAGCATATCGGGGCCTGCGTTTTATGCTGCGCTCGCCTTCGCCGACCCGAAATACACCTATTCGCTCGATTATGATTTCACCGTCTCGACGGCGCTCGACGCCTTCGCGCACAACATCGAGGCCTGGTTCACGCCCAAATGCGGCGGCGTGCTCAAAGCCCTCGCGGCGGAGGGCTTCCGCCTGCTGTGGCCGTCGCTGACGCAACTGAAAAACACCGGCGAAGTGCCCGGCGAGGCCACACGCGCGAATCTTTACTACGGTTCCATTTACGCGGGCATGGTCATCAACAACTGCGGCACCGCCTTCCCGCACCCTGTAGGCTATATTCTCACGGAGAATTGCGGCGTTCCCCACGGCAAGGCCTGCGCCGCCTTCCTGCCGGCTTTCCTCGAGCGGGCGCGGCGCTTCGCGCCGGACGCGCTTACCGAGGCGCTCTCCATCATGGGCGAAGACTTCGACGCGCTGCTTCAAACTTTGCGCCAGCTGACGAACCTGCCCCGTTTCGGCTTTTCAAGGGAGCAAGCCGAAGCTTACGCCGCGCGCTGGCAGGACGAGCCTCCGCTCAATTTCAAATCATCGCCCGGCTCCCTGACCGTAGCGGAAGCGGCCGGGCTCCTGGCTGAAGTATAAACTACATTCAATAAAAATCATCAAAAAAAGTTATTTTTGACCTTCCCTGACTATTGACGGCGGGGTAGGTCGTTGTTATAATAGTCTCAAAGGTCAAAGATGGTCAAAGACTAACTGATGAAGGAGTGACCTGCAAAGTTGAACATCAGCAACAACATCGCCGCCATTATTCTTGAAATGCTCGAGCGCGACGGCATGACCGAGATTCAGCGCAATGTGCTCGCACAGACGCTCGGCTGCGTGCCCAGCCAGATCAACTACGTTATCGCTTCGCGCTTTACGCCCGAGCACGGCTACATCGTCGAAAGCAGAAGAGGCGGCGGAGGTTACATCCGCATCAGCCGCATCAAACTCGGCGGCAGCGCTCTGCTGATGCACGCGGTCAATTCCATCGGCTCCGCCATCGACGAGCGCTCCTGCCGCGCGCACATCCTCAATCTGCATGACAGCAATGCCCTGCAGCCTCAGGCGGCTCGGCTGATGCTTGCAGCGACGGCCGACGGCGCGCTCAGGGAAGTGCCCCCCGCGTCGCGCGACGCTGTGAGGGCCGCTGTTTTCAAGAATATGCTGCTTTGCGCCGTCAACCAGCAACAAACGCAAACGGAAGTTTAGGGGGAATCTATGATGTTATGCCAGAACTGCGGTAAAAAAGAAGCCACCACGCATATCAAAAGCATCGTCAACGGCGAAACCGCCGAGACGCATTTATGCGCCAACTGCGCGGCGCACCTGGGCTACTGCGATATTTTTACCGGTTTCGGTTTTAACCCGGGGGACTTTTTCGGCAACCTTCTCGTCAACGGCAGCAGGAATGAAAACGAATCGCAGCCCCTGCGCTGCGCGGTATGCTCGAGCAGTTTCGACGACATCGCCCGCGAGGGAAAGGTCGGCTGCGCGCAGTGTTACGAAACATTTTACGATTTGCTTCTGCCGTCCCTGCAGCGCATTCACGGCAAAGCCGTCCACACCGGCAAAGTACCGTTGAAAGCGGGCGCGCGCGCGCAGATCAACGGGCGTATCGCGCAGCTGAAAGAAGACCTGCAAAAGGCCGTCGAACGGCAGGATTACGAGCAGGCAGCCAAACTGCGCGATGAAATCAACGCCGCGCAAAAGGAGGAGACGCCATGAACGGCAAATGGTATATCAATAAAGGCGAGCACGGCGACGTCGTTATCAGCACCAGGATACGCCTGGCGAGGAATATCGCGAAATATCCCTTCCCCGTGCGGCTGGACGCCGAAGGCAGGCAAAAAGTGTTCGCAGAGGTCCGCAAAGCGGTGCAGGCCGATAAAAGCGCGGGTTTCGGTTACATCGACATGAGCGCCCTCAACCGCTCGCAGGCCGTTTCGCTGGCCGAACGCCATCTCATCAGCCCCGAATTCGCCGGCAGCAACAGCCCCGGCGCGCTGCTGCTGACCGAGGACGAGAGCGTCAGCATTATGGTTTGTGAAGAGGACCATATCCGCCTTCAGGTCATGCAGGCGGGCCTCGCCCTGCAGGAAGCGTACGCGCGCGCCGACGCGATTGACGACGCGCTCGATGCCCGGCTGGCCTACGCTTACGACGCGAGGCTCGGTTATCTGACGCAATGCCCGACCAATCTCGGGACGGCGATGCGGGCGTCGGTCATGCTCCACCTGCCCGCCCTGACGCGCTGCGGCCAGATCAGCCGCTTAGCTGGCGCCGTATCCAAACTCGGCTTGATTATCCGGGGCGCCCACGGCGAAGGTTCGAGCCCCAAAGGCGACCTCTACCAGTTGAGCAATCAGATTACTTTGGGCATCACCGAAAAGGCGGCGCTCGACAACCTGCAGTCGATTACCCTGCAACTGGTCAACCAGGAGCGCGACGCGCGAAAAGCCCTTCTCGAAAACCCGGCCGAAAGCGACAAAGTCTGGCGCGCGCTGGGCATTTTGCAGACCGCGCGGCTTCTCAGCGGCGACGAGTTTATGGAACTCGTTTCGCTGGTGCGCCTCGGCTGCGCCGCCGGGATGCTGGATACCCCGCTGGAAAAAGTCAACGAACTGATGATATCCATGCAGCCGGCGACCATCACCGCCGCGCAGGGCAGGAATCTGACGTCCCAGCAGCGCGACGCCGTCAGAGCCGAGCAGGTCCGCTCGGCGCTCGCCGCCGGCTGATGAGCCCTATCAACGCAAAGGAGAAACAAACATTATGTTACATTTTCAAGGATTTGACGAAAAAGCCAACCTGGCCCTCAACGCCGCTTTACAGGAAGCGGAGGAACTCGGCCATGACTATATCGGCAGCGAACATCTGCTGCTGGGCTTGATGCATATCGACAGCGGCATTGTCCATGATGCTTTCGACGCGCACGGTTTGTCGCTCGACGCCGCGCGCGAGGCGGTCAAAAACCAATTCGGCGTCGGGATGAAAACGCAGCTGACGCACGAGGATTTTACACCGCGCAGCAAGCATATTATCGAAACCGCCGCTGCGGACGCGGCAAAATTCAGGCACGGCTATATCGGCGCCGAGCACCTGCTGCTCGCCGTGATCAAAGAGAAGGACTCTGCGGCCAACACCGTCATTTCCCGGCTGGGGCTGTCGCCTTACGATTTGCTGCGCGACATTGCGGGGACGCTCTCCGCGCCGGACGCAGCCGGCGAAAAGCAGGGAGGCAAAACCGCGGAATCCGTCACGCCCAAACTCGACGAGTTCAGCCGTGACCTGACGCAATTCGCGCGCGACAACAAGATAGACCCCGTCATCGGCCGCCGTCAGGAGATTGACCGCGTCATCCAGATCCTCAGCCGCCGCACCAAAAACAACCCCTGCCTGGTCGGCGAACCCGGCGTCGGCAAAACCGCCATCGTGGAGGGACTCGCGCTGAAAATCGCGCAGGGCGAAGTTCCCGAGATGCTCGCGGGCAAACGCATCGTTTCGCTGGACCTGACCGGTATGGTCGCGGGCACGAAATACCGCGGCGAGTTTGAGGAGCGCATCAAAGACGCCGTCGACGAAGCCGTAAAAGCCGGCAACGTCATCGTTTTCATCGACGAGCTGCATACCATCATCGGCGCCGGCGCGGCGGAAGGCGCGACCGATGCTGCGAACATCCTGAAGCCGCGCCTGACCAAAGGCGAACTGCAGGTTATCGGTGCCACGACGCTCGACGAATACCGCAAACATATCGAAAAAGACGCAGCCCTCGAAAGGCGCTTCCAGCCCGTCAAAGTCGGCGAGCCCAGCGAAGAGGAAACCGTCGAGATCCTGCGCGGTATCCGCGACAAATACGAGGCGCACCACAAGGTGCGCATCACCGACGAATCGATTATCGCCGCCGTCAAAATGTCTTCGCGCTACATCGGCGACCGCTATCTGCCCGACAAGGCCATCGACCTCATCGACGAAGCCGCTTCGCGCGTAAGGTTAAATGCCTTTACGCCCCCACCCGACCTGAAAGAGATGGAAGCGCGCCTCAAGCGCCTGGGGGAGGAGAAGGCCTCCGCCGTCAACGCCCAGGAGTTTGAGCGCGCCGCCGTTCTGCGTGACGAGGAAAAGGAACTATCCGAAAAACTCGAGCAGGAAAAGGCCGCCTGGCAGGCGAAGAACAACCGCGCCGGCGGCGAGGTCGGCCAGCACGAAATCGCGCAGGTCGTATCGGCGTGGACGGGTATCCCCGTTGTGGAACTGACCCAGGAAGAGAGCGAGCGCCTGCTGAATATGGAGTCCGAACTCCATGAGCGCATCGTCGGGCAGGACGAGGCGGTCGCAGCCGTGTGCAAAGCCATCCGCCGCGGCCGCGTGGGGCTCAAGGACCCCAAAAGGCCGACGGGCTCCTTCATCTTTCTCGGCCCGACGGGCGTGGGCAAAACCGAGTTGTGCAAAACGCTTGCCGCCGCCCTTTTCGGCGACGAGAACGCGATGATCAAACTCGATATGTCCGAGTATATGGAAAAGCACAACGTCTCGCGCATGGTCGGCTCGCCGCCCGGTTATGTCGGCTATGAAGAGGGCGGCCAGCTCACCGAAAAAGTGCGCCGCCGCCCCTACAGCGTGGTCCTCTTTGACGAGATCGAAAAAGCCCATCCCGACGTGTTCAACATGCTGCTGCAAATTCTCGAGGACGGCGTGCTGACCGACGCGCAGGGCAGGCGGGTCGATTTTAAAAATACCATCATTATCATGACATCCAACCTCGGCGCGAAACTCATCTCCAACCAGGGCGGGCCCCTCGGTTTTGCTGACAGCAACGGCAGCGGCTCGCTGAGCCAGTCGCAAATCAGGGACGCCGTGACGGGCGAACTGAAAGCCGCTTTCCGTCCCGAGTTCCTCAACCGCGTCGACGACATCATTGTCTTCCGCCGCCTCGGCACGGACGACATCCGCGAGATCGCAGCGCGGATGCTGAAAAAACTGGCCGCGCGCGTCGGGGAAATGGACTTTTACATCACGTTCTCCACCGAGGCGGTCGCCCATATCGCCGACGCCGGCTTTGACCCCGTATTCGGCGCCAGGCCCCTGCGCCGCGCCATCCAGTCGAAGGTGGAGGATAAACTCTCCGAGCAGATGCTCGAGGGCAAACTCAAACCGGGGCTCGATTATGTCTGCGCGCTCAGGGACGGCGAAATCGTCTTTGAGGAAAAAACGCGCTGAACCGCGGCGGCGGCATCCCTGCCGGACTGCCGTTTGACATAGATCAAGTGAAAAGGGCTGGTACCCGTTACGGGTGCCGCCCTTTTCAAGATTTCAGATTTCAGAGATCAGATTTCAGACGTCACGAGGAAGAGTTTGGATTGTGCAGCTCCCACGGCCCTATACATGGAACGCATCGGAACACCCCCGGGGTTTGGTATAGGCGGCTTGCGCCTGCCTTATCGCTTACGCGCTGCCTTCAGCGGTCTGCCGTTTGTTCCCGCTCTTGACCGCGCCGGGTCCGGCGTCTACAATACTACATAATATAAAATCAAATGTCTGCGCAAATTCATCGACATAACACGAGGACGGCATGGACGATCAAACAACACCTATCAAGAATCCTCACGAGTATCACCGCGAGCGCATGAGGTTACGTTACATCGAGGAAATGGGCTTCGATTCTTTTGAGGACCATCAGGTGCTTGAAATGCTGCTTTTCCACGCTGTTCCCCGCCGGGACACCAACGCCCTAGCCCACGCGCTGATCGGCAAATACGGTTCGCTCGCCGGCGTGTTCGAAGCCGACCCGCTCGAAATGGCGAAAGTTAAAGGCATGACAAAAAACGCGGCGGTGCTCGTCACGATGCTGCCCGACCTGATGAAACGATACCAACTGAGTAAATATGCCGACAAACCGGTCCTCGGCAGCGTCGAGGAGGCCGGCGAATATGTGAAAGCGCAGCTGTGCGGGAAAGACAACGAAAATTTCTTCGCCATCTGCGTCAACGCCCAAAATAAGGTTATCAACGCCGTCAAAATCAACGAGGGAACCGTGTGCGAGGTCGCCGTGTATCCCCAAAAGGTCGCCGAGGCCGCCTTGCGCTTCAAAGCGCGCAGCATCATCCTTGCCCATAATCATCCGGGCGGCAGCCTCACACCCTCGCAGGAGGACATCGAACTTACCCGCTCGATCGAGGCTGCGCTGCGGGCGGTCGGCGTCAAACTCAACGACCATATCATTTCCGCCGGCGACCAGTTTGTCAGCCTCAAACGCGAACGCTATATCTGACCGGCTTGCCGGCGCATCAACAGGAAGGATGGATTGTTTTGAAAATACGGCCGCGCAAACTGCTCTGCGTACTGATGAGCCTGCTGCTATGCCTGCCGCTTGCCGGACTTTTCGGCGCAGCGGGTGAGGAACCTCTTACCGTTTTTGTCGCATCCGACCTCCACTACCGCCCGCCGGGCATGCTCGCCCCTATCGGAGAACAGACCGGCCTGCCCGGCGACCCGCTGTATTGGCATACCAATATCCAGGGCCAGCTGGAGTACGAGTCCGACGCCATTGTCAACGAAATGCTCCGTCGTTTCGAGTCTTCACCGGCAAAGGCGCTGCTGATCCCCGGCGACCTGGCGGACAGCCACATCGGTTATCACTTGGCCCTGGCGGAAAAATTCAGGCTCTTTGAGCGGCGCACGGGTAAAAAGATTTTTGTCATCAACGGCAACCATGACGTGAAGGATAACGCGGACGGTTTTACCACCGACCTGGCGCGTTTCAAAGCCGCCTATGCCGGCTGCGGCTACAGTGAAGCGCTGGCCGCAGACCCCGGGTCCGCTTCCTATACCGCCGACCTCGGCGGGGGATACCGGCTGCTTGCCGTCGACTCCTGTGTGTACGGCACTTCCGACGGCGAAATCAACGCGCAGCGCCTCGCATGGATCGAATCGCAGGTGGCAGCTGCCAAAACCGACGGAGTCAAACTCATCGGTATGATGCACCACAGCATCCTGGAGCATTTTAAAATCCAGGGGCTCGTCGCCGATACGGTCAAAGATTACCGGGCCCTCGCGGAGCGTTTTGCCGGCTGGGGCATCAAAGTCGTCCTTACCGGCCACAAACATGCCAACGATATCACTTGCGCCGTGAGCGCCTCCGGCGCGCGCATTTACGACATCGAAACCAACTGCCTGATCAATTATCCGAACACCTACCGCGTCATCAATTTTTCGGATAACGAGATTCAGGTCACGAGCGGTTATATCGACCGCATCGACCTCGCCGATCTCCCGCCGGGTTATAACGGCGCGCAGCTCGAACTGCTCGCCAACGACTTCCCCGCGTTCAGTTACGGTTACTTCAAAGCCGCCATGCAGCGCTATGTCAACGAATATGCCGGTACGCCGCGAAAGCTTGCAGGTTCTCTGAATATCAGGGAAGGTACGCCCGCTTACGAGGCGCTCGCCGCGGTGATGGGCGTGCTCGGCGGCGCGCTGAGCCTGCCGCTTTATGACACGGCGGGTACGCCCGCCATCGACTCCGTGGAGGAAATTGCGGCTGCAGGCGGCGAAAACATCGCCGCGAGCGGGTACGCGCGCTTCTCCGACCTCGTCGCGCTGATCGTGTCCCGCATGTTTGCGGGCGACGAGAACACGCCCTATGAAGCGCCGGAGGTGCAACTGCTTCTGCAGGCGGTCAAAGCCGGGCTCGTCTACGCGATCCTCAACATCCCCGATGCTTCCGCCTCGGCTCTTTTCGCAGGCCTCGGCGTACCCGGCGCGGCGCTGAAACCCGGCCGGGCCGCCTATGCCGCCGCAGCGAAACTCCTGTTCGCCAAAACCGCGGCGAATAAAATATTAGCCGCCGCCGTCAAGCCGCTCGTCGAAGGCATCACCGTCGATTCTTTCAGCCCCGCAGACCTCAACGTGACGCTCGAGGGTTACGCTGCCTCCGGCGCCGTCTGCGAACACGGGGACCCGTTGTCAGGCCCGCAGGTCCTTTTGGATTACCTCAACCGCTTTTTGAACCTGCTGCTGAGCCTCATGGCCGCGCTGGCGGCGCCGGGAGCCTGACCTTTCGCCCCGGTTAGCCTTATTTGATAAAACACAAAACCCGCGGTCTTCCATTGGGAAGCCGCGGGTTCATGCGTGCGCATTCTCAACGCTTTTTCAGCGCCGGCAGACTTGCCGCCGCGACGCTCTGCCCCACACGGCGTTCCGCTTCGCTGGGCAGATGCAGCACAAGACTTTGGCTGATAGCGGGGTATTCGTCGGCCAGCACGCGCCTCGCGACGTCGAGAACAAGGTCGCCGCCTTTGCCCGAAACCACCCTGCCCATCAACAGAACGTGGGCGATGTCGTACACCCGCGCGTACAGGGCGACCGCGTGGCCCAAATAGCAGCCGATGGTCTCAAAAATCCGCAGCGCCGCCTCGTCGCCCGCGCTGACCAATTTCTGCATCGCGGTGAGTTTTTCCGCAGGACTTGCCGTTTCGTCAAGTGTGATGCCCGCTCTCGGCGCGAGCCGGATGACCGCGTCTTGTGAAAAATAGTAGACGCCGCAGCCGACGTCCCCGGACCATTCGTCAGCCGGCGCCCCGGGCTGCAAATCGACAGGCACAAAGGCCAATTCGTTAAGCCAGCCGGTGATGTTGCCCTGCGCGTCAGTGTAGCCCCCCGCTTCGCTGGTGCCCATGGCGATGGCGAGTATCTTGGTTTCGCCCAGTTCCATCGCGCCCGCCAGGGCCGCCACGTCGCCGTCGTTGGCGACTTCAAAAGGAATGTCCTCCCCGATTTCGCGTACGGCCCGGATATAGATATCTTTACCATGGGCTTCAAACTCGGCTTCGGGCACGCTGCGGAAAAGGGAGGCGACCATCGCGCGGTTGTTGATATAGATGCCAGCGGAACTGATGCCGATGGCGTCGACGCGCGGCATTTTTTCCGCCGCCGTGCGCAGCGAACTGACGATTTCGCAAAAATGATAGGCGCAGTCCGGCGACATTTTGGGCGACCAGAAGACTTCCTCGCTGAAGACGGGCACCCCGTCGATTACGGCGGATACTTTGCGGTCGCTGCCGCCGGCGTCAAAGCCGATTCTGCATCCGTCGAGGTGACGGCCAAGCGGTTTCGAGAGGTCTTTTTCTACCGGCTTGCGGTCATAGGGCAGCGCGGCGGTTTCAAAAGGTCTTTCATACACCCTGGCCATGAAAGCGGCGTCGAAAGCCCGCAGGCCGCCGGGCGCGTACAAATCTTGGACATGCCGGGCGATAGCCTCGTCGCCGCATACGCTTATCTTATATCCGCCTTTGGTCCACAGCAGCAGTTTGACGGTCTGCGCGGCATAAAAACAGTCGGCCTCGAACCGGTCGGGCGTGCCGTGGATAAAGGTGTCATATACGGCGGTCAATCCGTCGTTGCGCTCGACCGCCAGGCAGAGGGGCTTTTTCGCCGTTTTCAAAAACGCCTCGCTGAACTTCGACAGCGGGGCGAATGCCCTGTCCAATACAGGGATGTTTCGGCAGGAAAAGTCAATACCGTACAGATTCATGTCCGGAACCTTTTGATCCTTTCGTTGACTTCGTCTTTGAAGCGGGCGATGGCGCCGTTGATGAAATCTTCGGGGCTTAGGGCGGCGTCGTTCATCAAGGGGGTCATGTCCAGCCCGTAAATCATGGAGTCGCACTCGTCGACAAAGTGGCTGGCGAAAAAGGTCGCGTTGGCGGCCCTTCTGCCCAGCGCGGCCAAATCGTAACGTTTGCCGCCGGCAATCTGGCTGTCGTAGACGCCCAGCAGGGAAGCGGCCAGATTCTGATGGCCCGAGGTGTCGCAGACGATTTTTTCCGCGTCGCAAAGCCAGTCGAGCCCGCGCCAGACTTCCAGCGCGACGAGCCGCTGCGGGCGTTGCTCAACGTCCAGCCGCCGCAGGGCCGCGATGACGCGCAGGGCGACCGCGACGTGCGTGTCGTGTTTGTCGGCCAGGTTGTGGGTATAGACGGTCTGCGGTCCGCACAGGCGGATGAGCCGCGCGAGTTCGTCGACCGGCGCCGCGTTCACCGGGTCCTTGACCTCGCCACTCGGGTAGGCCAGCTGCACTACCGCCGCGTAGCGGCCGATGGAAGCGGCCGTGTTCTGCTCCGCGGCGCGCACGGTTTTCATTTCCTCGTCGGTGAAGCGCTCATAGACGCCGGAGCGCGGCGAACCCGCCCCGTCTGTGGCGACAATACCAGTGAACCAGGCGTCCGTTTTGCCGAAGCACTCGGCGATCGGGCCGTACGCCATAATCTCGATATCGTCTTGATGCGCCGCGACGCACAGCGCGGTCGTGCGCGCGAGCGCCGCCTCCGCCTCAAGGCCGTTGGGTACAAAAATCTGCGCTTCGCTGTTGTTGAATTTCATCGTTTTCCCACTCCCGCCGCCGGATCACCCGGGCCTTTCAAAACGGCCGTCCGGCCCCTGATAATGCTGAATATGACCTATCATATCACAGCGTTTTTTCCTTGTCATCCACTATCTTGCGAAAATGTTTATTTTTTCATTGAGCCGGATGAAAACAATCAGGATTTCATGGTAAACGACAGATGTTTCGGTTATAATCTTGATAAAATATTATTGAAATGATACTTCTATGAAATCGGCGGCGTTTCTCCGCCGGAGAACGACTCCGAAATCAAAATCCGCGGTTTGGCAGATATACGCCACTGAAGATGTCACGGGTTATATTTTCAGGTTTTTGACAAGGAGAGGCTTCGGATATGGCAATCATAAAGAAGTTCATCACCCTTCTCCTCGCGCTCTATCAGCTGTTTTTTTCCACCGTGGTGTTCGGGAAGTATCAACCGCCCGTCATCGAGCCAGATGTTCCCCAAATCGTGAACGATATTGGAGGTGACAGCGCCATGTCGCCGACGGTTCTCTATGCCGCGGAATCAAGGAATGCCGTGCAGGCCGTCTACACCAACCCGCAGCGTACCGCTTATGCGATGAAAAACAAACAGGCGGTCCTGACCCATGAGCTGGACGCCTTGCGCAACAAAACCGCTACCCTGCAAACCGCGGGCGGCAAAACCTATTTTGACGATACGCTGGACACTTTCTGCACGCTGCAAAACGGCAGTACCTTCTATTCGTCGCAATCCGCAGCGAAGGGCCGGGTGAACACCATCCGCCTGGGCCAGTATTATGACGAATGCCATGTGCGCGACCTCGCGTTCGGCTCGTTGCTGAAAACGACGCCTTTTAAGGTCGACAAGGCCTTTCATGTCTATGCCGACAGAATGTACGCGGAGTTGAGGATTTTAGCCTCCGAAGCAACCCGGGAACTCGCGGCGTTCGGCAGCGTCGTTAAAATCCCCGCCGATACCGTCGCCGCGCTGCAGATAAGGGACGCAAACGGCGCTTCCGGTTCGCTCGCGGGATTCGACCCGTCAAAAGTATGCTACGCGGCGTTCGATATCCGGGATGCCGGCGTGGTCGGCTTTATCGTGCCGTCGGACGGTTCGACGAAAAGTTTGACCGTCTCGCTGGAAGGCGGCTGTTATGTTGTCCGCCAGACGGCGAACTACGAGCACGGCGCAGGAATCAATAAATACGACGAAACCGGCGGCTATGCCCTCAACGACGTCCGTTTCGGCTTCCGCATTTATACCGACGAAACGCATGATTTTGCCGGCATCGACCATGCCGCCGCTCTCGAGAGAAACCCGCTGACGGGCATCACGGTCGGCAGCGGCAACGCCCGCGCCGCTTATATCGGCTATGAGGCGCTGCGCGGCTCGTACAAAATGGTCATGGACGGCACCGGTTTCCAGTACGCATACGATAACCCCGACTACCGCTTCAACGTGCCCGTATCCGTGACCTGCGACAATAGCGACAGGGATATTTATTTTCGTTCCAACGGAAGAGTCGGCTGTTTGGAGGCGGCGGCCCTGCTCGACGACACGGGCACGCTCGCGGCGATGGACGTCCAGGTCTGCAAAAACTTTCAGGGCGACGGCGGCGAAGAGTTTTACAGTTTCAAGGATTACCAGTACGGCGACAGCATCTTCCCTCTGCGCCTTCAAGCGAACGAAACGCTGCGTTTTACGCTGCTGAATATTTACCAAAACTGGGGGAAGTACCCCATCAAGCAGCTTTCCTCCATTGAATTCTTCGTTTCCTACTACCATCTTTCCACCGGCACGACGGAGTCCAACTGCATCGCCCCGTATTTTGTCTATCAAAAAGACGGCTGGACCCTGCCCGACCACCGCGGGCGCAGCGGGACGATGTGGAGCGGCCAGCCGCAGTTCAATTCCGTCGGACGCCTGCACTTTATGAAGTACCGCAAAGACAATAAAGGCAGCGAGACGCTCAGCGAATACGCCGGTTCCGATATCAAAAGCGCGGGGCTGGCCTACGCGGATATCGAATACTCTTATGTGTCCGATTGCGGCTCGTACCGCTACACCCTGCGCCATACCGAGTTCCCGCAGACGGACGAAAACCGCACCTACTATACCGTGGATATCGTCTTCGACCGAGACATCACCTTCAAGAACTTCAAACGGGACTTTGACTTTTTCGCCTTCGACGGGCGCTTCGTCGCCTTTGACAAGATGGGCTGGCTCGACGAGAACAACGCCCCGGCTTATGCCGGCGCCGACCTCGCGGGGCAGAAAGCAGCCTATCACATTCTCGGCAGCGACTGCCCGTATTTCGGCTATTTCGATATCCGCGACGAGGACAGGGGCCAGATTGACAGGGGTTTCGGCTCCAACTTCGCGCTGATCGTCAAAAACAGCAAAATTGTAAGGGGCGGGAAGGAATACCGCACGGACTTTGTTTTCCGCGACAGCGCCAAAGACAGCCTCAACTACGGCGCGCTGACCCTCAACGAAAAATGCGTTACCTTCCGGGCGGGCGACACCATCACGCTCGACCTCGTCCTGCTGCCGTGGGGCACTGGCAGGGAAGAGACGGACGCCGCCGTCCGCGCTGTCCGGGAGGACAGCGCCCTGAAACCCCCGGCCGTCACCGCCGAAACCGGCACAGTTGAAAAGGACCGCACCGTCCCGACCGTTACCGCGCAAAACAACGCGGCCGTTTTCACCCTGACCGGCGGCAGGAACAACAACGCCGTGCGTGTCAACGGCTTCACCGGCCTTTCCTGCCCGGCCGTCGAACGCCTTGTTGACGGCGTATGGCAAAGGGCAGACCTCGCGTCGGTTCACGGCTATGACGGCTATACGGTGTTCTACGACAAAATGACCGGCCTTTACGATTTCTCCTTCGTCTATACCGCCGCCAACCCGGATGCCTCCTATACCTTCAGAGTTTCGCGGTAACGGCCTCTCCGACAACCTAGATGCTAGATGCGATGGTTCTCCTATGTTAGGAGAACTGTCGCCGAATGGCGACCGAGAGGTAGTCCAAAACACCTCCTATATGCCTCCCCTTGATAAGGGGAGGTGGCAGGCGAAAGCCTGACGGAGAGCTATTCCAAAACACCTCCTATATGCCTCACCTTGATAAGGGGAGGTGGCAGGCGAAAGCCTGACGGAGAGCTATTCCAAAACACCTCCTATAAGCCTCCCCTTGATAAGGGGAGGTGGCAGGCGAAAGCCTGACGGAGAGCTATTCCAAAGCACCTCCTATATGCCTCCCCTTGATAAGGGGAGGTGGCAGGCGAAAGCCTGACGGAGAGGTATAAATATTTATAACCAAAGAAAGGCCGCTATGCAAAACATCCCCTTCCTCCAATGGCTGAAGTCCGCCGCCGCTTTTGTCATCTCGTTTGCGGTGATTCTTTTCCCCGGGCTTTCCGCCTCGCCGGACAGCGCGGAAATCGCCCGGCTGCGTCAGACACCCCTCGCGCTGAGCGAATCTTTCACCATCACCGCCCACGCGGGCGCGATGCATCTGCCCGATAATTCGGCGGCGGCGCTGCTCGCCGCGGTCACCGCCGGCTTCGACACGGTCGAAATGGACCTTTCCTACCGCTCGGACGGTACGCCCGTTATCATTCATCACTCCGCGCCGGGCCCCGATGAAGGCCTGCCGCTCGACGACGCGCTCGCCATCGTGGCGCTCAGCGGCAAAACGAAGGTCAACCTCGACAACAAGTCCGTGGCCAACCTGCCGGAAGTTTATCGTCTGGTCGTCCGGCACGGCCTTGCCGGCAGGGTCTTTTTCACCGGTGTCGACGAGCGTGTCGCCGCGCTGCTGAAAGCGCAGTGCCCCCTGCCGTATTACCTCAACTGCGCCATTGAGCCCGAATCGCGCGACAGCCGCTCGTATATGCAGCAGCTCGCACAGCGTGCGCTGGCCGGCGGTTTTCTCGGCATTAACTGCGACTTCCGCGGCGTTAGCCCGACGGTGGTGGATGTTATGCATGAAAACGGTCTGCTCGTCTCCGTCTGGACAGTCAACGACAACATCGATTTGTACAGGATGCTCTCGCTTTCGGTCGACAATATCACGACGAGGGAGCCCGGCCGTCTCCGGCTGATCATCCGCACCTGGGCTGCGGCGCAGCCGCTGCCCGCTTAAAGGCAAATTCCCCGTCTCTGCAGGAAGGTTGGGATTCGATGAGTTCATGCCCCAAATGTGGCAAAAAACTGCGCATCTTCGACTGGAAACAGTATTGCCCCTTTTGCGGCGTGAACCTGCGCTTTTACGGCTTTAACGAGCAGTTTGTCCGCGACGCGAAAATGGCTGAACTGTCCTTGGCGAATATGCACGTCAAACTGCAGGTCATGAAGTCGGCCTTTGTCGGCGGCCGGCTGGCCAAAGCGCGCCTTGCGCTTATGTTGCTGCCGCTTGTCTCTTTATTGCTCCCTGCGGCAAAAGCGCAGGTGACGCTGCCGTTCGTTTCCGAAAAATGGACTTTAAGCATACCCGGGTTTTACGGCATGGCCGGCGGCGGCGCGTTTCGCCTGATTTCCTCGGCGGCAGATTCTTCCGTAACCGGGGAATCATTCGCATCGCTGAAGAACCTCATCTTTGCCTTTGCCGCTGTGCTCAGCCTGGCACTGCTGGCGTTTCTGCTGACACTGTTGTGTTTTGCCAATATCAAAAGGATGGCATCTGTGCTTTGTTCCCTTGCCTGTCTGGGGGCGGCGTCCTGTGCGGTAACGGTTGTACTCTCGTTCGCTTTTCAAAAAGCCGCGCAGACCTCGCCGAACGCGATGCTCAACGGTTCTCCTTCTTTCGGTTTGTTTATTGCGTTCTCCGCTTTTGCCGCCGTTGCCGTTGTCAATTATCTGATCGCCCAAAAAGGCCTGCCTGTACAGTTTGATGAGGGCGACGTGGAAAGGGTTGAGATTGCACGGAAGGTCAAGCGCGGCGAAATGAGTATCGACGATTTGCCGCAGCCCGTCGTCGAAACGGCGGAGACCAGGGCTATCGACGAGGAAATCCGAAAAGTCCGCCAGCAGTTCGAGCAAAAGGAGGAGCCCGCTTCTTGAAAAACTTCGACTTCAAAAAAGTTTTGCCCAAAGCGGTGACCGTTCTTCTTTGCGCCTTTTTTGTCGGCGGTGTGATCTGGGGCATCGACAGCGTGCTGAATATGGAAGGCACGCTCGTTGCTTACGAAGCGGCGCGAAGCCTCAGCGCCCGCCCGCAGACGCAACCGGAGATTTTGGCTTACCTCAATCGCTCTATTGCCAAGGCGATCGAAGAAAAACCGAAAATGACATCCTCAACCAACTGCGATTTGCTCGGCTTTTCTTTTCGGTCTGCCGAAAAGCCGCTTCTTTCCGGCGCAGCGGAATACGCCGTCAAATCGTTAGAACAGCGCGTGGAGGATTCCGCCCGCTTGATTTTCGCCGATTTCGGCGAGGGTTTCACGGGCAAAGTTGCCCCACTGCAGCTCGGTGCGCGCGACCTGGGCTCTGCCGAATGCCGCTGCGAATATTACGTCTGCGGTGTGTGCGGCGGCGAGAACGACGGCCGGCCGGCCGAATGCCCGGAGTGCGGCAGCAAGGGAACTTGGCAGGAGCGGTACCGCGACGAATACACCATCACGCTTTGCCTTGCGGACGGCTCCGAGGCGGTCGCCCGCAATTTTACGCTGCGGACGCCTCGGGAGATCGCCACCCTCATCCGCGGCGGCGCGGCCGGCTTTTTCACCTGCGGCGAGCCGGAACTGCGCTGCCGCGACGCTGAAATCATTGCCAGAGTCAACCGCCTGACAGACCAGTTGATAAGCCTGTCTTTTCAAAAGAAGACGGATATTTCCCTGAACCTCCGTTTTACCGGGGATTTCGCTTCGATCGGCGTTGTGCCGGCTGCCGTGTCGGCCGAGGATACCCGCACGCTCGATTTCACCTGGCCGGGCTTGGTCCTGTCGGAGCATGAACTTTCCATCGCCCCCAAAAAGACCGCGGCGCTGCACGCGTCGCTGAACTGCTCCGATCCTTCGGACGCCGCCGTCCGCTGGTCTGTTTCCGACGAATCCATCGCCGTTGTCGACAGCGAAGGCTATGTCAAGGCCGGTAAAAAGAGCGGGCGGGCCACGGTGACGGCTTCCTTCGATTTTCAGGGGAAAACCTACACCGACAGCTGCGAAATCTTCGTGAAGACTTCCGTGGAGGGACTCAAGTTGTCCAGGCGCCGCCTGACCATGCGTCCGGGCGAAACGGCCGGACTGGAGACGCGCATATCGCCCCGCAAGGCCACGGTTCAGACCGTCAAGTGGTATTCATCCGACAGTGCAGTCGCGCAAGTCGACCGGAACGGAAAAGTAACAGCCGCGGCGCCCGGTACGGCGGAAGTCTACGCCGTTTCAGACGACGGGTATTTCAAAGCGACCTGCGTCATTGAGGTGAAGCCGTGAAAAAAAACAAAAAATCCCTGTCAAAAACCTTTTTCGGTGCCGAAGAGAACGCGGCGGCCTCGATTGATCAAACCAAACTCAATGATTACAGCGACATCGCGGTACGGATGTTCCATACCAGGGTCCTGACGGCGAAGGAACTGTCCTTCCCTTCTATGGCTGAGTTCGCGTCCCGCCTGCTGGGCGGCATCACCTATTACCGCATGCTGTACTTTGTCAATGTACTCAAAATCGACATGACCTACGTCACGGCCATCCTGACGCTCATCGGCATCTATGACGTGCTCAATAATCCCATCATGGGCATAGCGTACGACAAAACCAGGACGCGGTGGGGCAAAGCCCGTCCTTATATCATGTTCGCGACGATCCCGTATTTCCTGAGCACCGCTATCTTGTTCAGCGGCGCGTCGTTTCTCGGCAACAGCTCCGGCGACGATCTGAGAAAAATCATCTTTGTCTTTACCATGCTCTTCGCGCAGGAGACTTTCTCCACCATCTATTCCATTCCGCGCAACAATATGGTTACGCTGATGTCGCCCAACCCGAAGGACAGGATTACCGTCGGTCTGCTCAATACCTATATCGGGGATTTCGGCGCCCAGCTGGTCTACATCATCTTCCTGCCGCTGATGGAACTCAACAACAAGGGTTACATCAACGCGCCGTTGTCCTCGGTGTTTACCGTCGTGACGTTCATCACGGCTACCATCGGCGCGGTCAGCAACGTCGCCATGGCTTTCGGCTGCAAAGAGCGCATCATCCTGCAGCCGGATCCCGCCCCCGTGACGAAATCCATCTTTTACATCCTCAAAAACAAGTACGCGCGCAGGAACTTCCTGGCCAATTTCGCCGTCAGCTGGTGGAGTACGGGCGGCTATTCCTGGGACGTTGTCACCCAGATGGAGATTTTCGGCGGCTCGCTGTATTCCATGCTGGCCTATATGCCGTATACTATACTCGACCCTTTGAGCATCGGGCTGATCCCGAGGTTCCAGAAGCTTTTCAAAAACAACAACAGGAATGCGGTCATCTGGCTGCGCGCATGGGACCTCGTCGCGGCGGTCGGCATGTCCGGCCTGGGCTGGTTTTTTGTCGACAGGAAATGGGCCATTATCGCGATTTACGCTTTCTTCTACGGCCTCAATGCCCTCAACAACGGTCCGGCCAATGTCTTCGAGGCCGAACTTGGCAGGGAAATCAACGATTACACCGAATACATGACGGGCGAAAGGCCGGACGGCACCATCAACATCCTCACCGACCTCATCACCAAAGTCACTTCGCCCATCAACGCCCTGCTGACCATCGCGCTGTTCAAATGGTCCGGCTATGACACGTCCATCCCCATGCTGCCGTGGTCCCAGGGGAACAAACTCGTTTATCAAAAAGTGTTCTTCATGTTTTCGGGCATCGGCATTTTGCCGCATGTGATCAGGTCGATTCCGTACCTGTTCTACGACCTGGTGGGGGAAAAGCGCGGGAAGATGTATATCCAGCTCAACGAGCGCCGCGCGCTGATCGCCAAACAAAACGAGAAAAACAAAGAAGTCGAAAAAATGATCGAGATGCTCAAGGAGGAGAGCCGGTAGGTATGGAACGCTTTGTTGCCGATCAAATCAAATACGGTCTTCGCCACATTCCGCTCAACGCGGCGAAGTCCTTTTTTGTGCCGTCGTCCAGCCGGGAAACGCAGGCCTTGCGCGGCCGCGGTTTCATCCGCGGCGTCTGCCACCCCGGCGAGGATTATGAGCAGATTAAAAAGGCGAATATCCGCTGGGTCCGCATCGATATCCCGTTTCCCTACGGCGAGGGGAATACGCTCTCCGGCGCTTATCTGCGCTTCAAAGAACGCGCCGAATCCTACGCGCGGCAGGGTATCCGGGTCATGGCCGTGACGCCGTATCCGCGGGATTATATTGCCGCGGGCATTGACTTCCGCCGGCCGGAGCACGAGGCGCGGCTCGGTGAAATCGCGCTGTTCTTCCTGCGCGACTTGAAAGGCATCGTCTCCGCCTATCAGATCACCAACGAAATGGGCATCCCGCACTTCACCATTCCCGTTACGATGAAAGAGGCGGCGCGCTTCATCGGGCTGCAACTGAAGGCAATGCATCCCGAAAAAGGAAGCGTCCTTATCGGCTACAATTCCGCAGGCCCCCAGGCGGACCTGCACCTGCTGATGAAACCTTACCACCGTTACTGCGATTATGTCGGGATCGACATCTACGTCGGCTGTTTTTCGAATGTCGGCGGTTACCTCTGGTTTTTCGATCTGATGCTGCGCTACCTCTGGGCCTATACCCGCAAACCGCTGCTGCTGCAGGAATTCGGCTATATAGGCGGCGGCGAGGCGAAGAGCAAGCGGGAGAAAGAGGCCATCCTGCGCGCATACGGCGTCCGGACGCCTCAGGAGGCGAAAGACAACATCCTTTCCTTTGTCGAAAAGCTGCCGCGGCGACTGCGCGAGCACGTCGAAAAAGTCGGCGGCGGCGACCCTTCGCGCTATTACGGCCTGCTCTTCCGCAGCGACTTGAACAACCACCTTTACCGCGAACTGCCGCGGAGGACGCATATCCCCGGCTACCCGCACACGCCGCAGGGGCAGGCGGATTTTTACCGCGACATCCTGCCCCGCCTGTACCGCCTGCCTTATCTTTGCGGCGCCTTTATTTACTGTTACAGCGACGCGGAACGCTGCTATATCTGCGGCCAGGAAGATTGCCCGACCGAAACGCGGTGGGGTCTGGTCGACTGCGCCGGCCGCGAAAAGCCCTCTTATTTTTCCGTACGCGACGCTTTCGGCCTGATGGGCTGAAACGAACGTATTCAAAGACCGGTTGATTTCGGGCTGCGGCGGCAAGTTGCCTGTAAAGGAAAGGTTCGTGAGAATATGAAAAAACAATCCCTGCGCTTTGTTTCCCTGCTGCTTTCGGCGGCGCTGGCTCTCGCCTG
This sequence comes from Bacillota bacterium, assembly GCA_022706685.1. GTDB lineage: Bacteria > Bacillota > Clostridia > Oscillospirales > Acutalibacteraceae > UBA1447. The sequence goes on along the minus strand of JAKJCA010000003.1, from coordinate 56,567 downwards.
CGTCTTCTCCGTCCCCGCGGCGGCGCGGACGCCCTCGTCCGCGCAGGTCCCGGATACCGCTGCGGCGTCCGTATTCGCGCCGGGCGGCCTGCTCTACAAGCCGCTTTATCGGGCGGCCGACAAGCTCCTCAACACGCTGCTCACGGCCATCAATTTCATCTATCCCTCGCCGGCCTATCCCGATAAGGCCGGTTATGTCAGCGAGAATTTTTATGAAGGTTCGGGCGCGTTTCGCGACGAGCCTCAGGCAGGGGCCCGCTGGCGGCTGGGCTTTGCTTCCGCGTCGATATTGACCGGCGACGAACTCGACGGCAAGCATTTCGTCGGCGGGATAACCGCCAAAAGCCGCAAAACGGTCACCGAAATCTGGGACGATATGAAAATCAGGGTAACCGCCCTCAGCGACGGCAGCGGCGGGACGGTCGTCGTGGCGTCCCTCGACGCTTACGGCCTGGCGAACAACGACGTCAGGGAAATCCGCGCGCGGCTGGCGTCCTATGCCGAACGCCGCGGCATCGTGAGCATCAACGTCTGCTCGCTTCACCAGCACAGCGTCGTCGACACTTTCGGCATGAACGGCGACCTCGCCGACGCGCTGGTGTTCAACCCGCTGAAACATCTGGCCGGATTCCGGAATACCGAAAACGGTAAAAATCCCGCGTTTATGGAGAGCCTGTTCAACGTCGCCGTTGACACGGTTGAGCGGGCCTGTGAAAACATGGAACCCGGCCGCCTGTATTTCGGCTCGGCGGACGCGGCGGAATATGTTTTCGACAAACGCCCGCCCTATGTCAACGACGGCCGGCTCAACCGTCTGCGCTTTGACCCCGACAATCCGCAAAGCAGGGAAACGATGATGCTGTTCTGGTACGCCCACTGCCTGGGCAACGGCGCAAGCAACACGCAGGTGACCTCGGATTATCCCTATTATATGGAAAAGATTGTCAACGAGCGGGCGGACGCGAACTTCATGATGCTTTACGGAGCCGGCCAGAGCAACACCATGAACACCGACCCGCAGCTGCTGGGCCTGTCCGGCTCGTACACTACGCTCGAAAAGATACAGGCCTATGCCGCGGCGCTCGCTGAGCGGATGCTCGGCATATCGCCGGCCGGCGAGGCGCAGATTGAGCCCCTGAGCAACATCCGCCACAGCGAAGTGTTCCTGCCGGTCGACAACGAGGTCATCCGTTTCGGCCGCAACGCGGCGTTCTTTCAAAACACCGCGCTGCGCAGCGGCCGCGGCCTCGAGATGGTGACGGAAATCGGCTATTGGGAACTCGGCGCGCGGTTGGCCGTCGTGTTCGTCCCCGGTGAAATCGAGCCCGCGCTCGTCTACGGCGGCGCGCTCTCGGAGGCGGAATCCTGGAGCGGGCAGCCCTGGAATTACCCGTCCCTGCAGGAGATGGCCGGGCCCGGCAGGAAACTGCTCGTCGCCGGCGTAGCCAACGACCAGATCGGCTATATCGTGCCGGACAACGACTATATGCCCATGACCGCGCCGCAGAGCAAAGGCGTCGAGTTTGTGTCGTTGGGCAAAACCACCGGCTCGCGGCTCGTCACGGCGTTCTATAAGTTGATTACCGAAGTACGTTAAAAATGGTCATTATGATATATAATATTACTTGATAAATTCATCTTTATCTGTTCGGATGTAATGGGGGTGGGCGGTATGAAACAACGCTACCTGACCAAATCCCGCTTCAAGCTGGCGCAGGAGTGCCCGGCCAAGCTCTTTTACACCGGTAAAAAGGAATACCCCGACCAAAAACAGGAGGACAGTTTCCTCGCGGCGCTGGCGGACGGCGGCTTCCAGGTCGGCGCGCTCGCCAAGTGCTACTACCCCGGCGGCGTCGAGGTCGAGTCTCTCGATGACGAACAGGCGCTCGCCGAGACCAACGAACTGCTCAAGCGGGACAAAGTCGTTATCTTCGAGGCGGCGGTGAAATACCAAAACCTCTTCTGCCGCGTGGATATCCTTGTCAAAGACGGCACGCATCTTGAACTCATCGAAGTCAAGGCGAAGTCCTTCAACTCAAGCGAAGGCCCCGACGGGTTTTTGAATAAGAATGGAACAAACAACGAAAGCAAATGGGGGCCCTACCTCGAGGATGCCGCTTTTCAAAAATATGTACTGGACAGGGCCTTCCCTTCATATTCCGTCGCGCCGTACCTGATGCTGGCGGATAAGGACTCCGTATGCCCCGTCGACGGGCTCAACCAGAAGTTTAAGCTCTTTGGAACGAACGGCAGGCGGGGCGTCAAAATCTCGCCGCCGGTGACGCAGCAGGATATTGAAAAAAAGATACTCTGCAAAATCCCCGTCAACGAGATGTGCGAGATGATCTACGCGAAAAATTACGGGACCAAAGACAAACCGCTCACTTTCGGCGAAATGGTGGCGAGGTATGCCGATTATTATGAGCGCGACGAGAAAATCGACGTCCCGGTTTCCGGCGCCTGCAAAGGGTGCGAATTCCGCGCGACCGCCGAACAAAAAGCGGCGGGGCTTAAAAGCGGTTATGAGGAATGCTGGCGCGAGAAGTGCGGCTGGACGCAGGCGGATTTCGAGGAGCCGAATATTTTCGATATCTGGTTTCTGCATTACAGGACCCGTGACAAGTGGCTCGGTGACGGCATTCTCAAAATTTCGCAGATAAACCCGTCCGATTTCTCCGCGGCGCCCATGGACGAGGAATATTCAACCAAGGGCAGGCAGCTGCTTCAGATTACAAAAACGCAGCAGAAGGACACGAGCCCCTGGGTCGACAAAAGGGGCCTCGCGGCCGAAATGCGCTCGTGGCGCTACCCGCTGCACATGATCGATTTCGAGACGGCGATGCCGGCCATCCCTTTCAACAAAGGCCTGCGGCCTTACGAAGGCATCGCTTTCCAGTTTTCCCACCATGTGATTGATGAGGACGGCAGCGTCGAGCACCGCGGCGAGTACATCAACTCCGAGCCCGGCAAATACCCGAACTTCGATTTCATCCGGGCGCTTAAAAAGGAACTGGAAGGGGACAACGGCAGCATCTTCCGCTATTCCCATCATGAGAACACCTATCTGTGCCACATCTACGAGCAGCTGACTTATGCCGGCGCCGGCGAGCCCGACAGCCGGGAACTGCGCGAATTCATCAAGTCCATCACCAAAGCGAAAAACGAAAGCCCCGAACAGTGGCAAGGCCCGCGCAACATGATCGATTTGTGCGAGTTGGTCAAACACTATTACTATGACCCTTATATGAAGGGCTCTAATTCCATCAAGGTGGTCCTGCCGGCCATCCTCAACAGCTCGCAGTACCTGCAACGGAAGTATTCCGCGCCGGTTTACGGCGCGGTGGGCGGCATCAAGAGCTTCAATTACAAAGACTGGCGATGGATCGAGTTTGAACCCGACGGCAGCGTCAGGGACCCCTACCTGCTCCTGCCGAAGCTGTTTGACGACCTTTCGCCCGAGGAGTTCGAGCTGCTTGAAAAAGGCGAACTGTTCAGCACCAGCGAGGAACTCCACGACGGCGCGGCCGCGATGACGGCTTATGCCAAACTGCAATTCACCGAGATGACGGAACTGGAACGCCGCAAAATTATTGAGGCACTGCTGAAATACTGCGAACTCGACACTCTCGCGATGGTGATGATTGTCGAGGGCTGGCGGGAAATGGTACGATAACGCCCCTCGTTTAGAGCTCATTGATTCCCGCAAGAGAACCGACGAAAGAAACAATAATAAAAAACAAACGATAAAAACGGAGGCATTGACCTATGCACGAAATCACATGTCCGCATTGCGGCAAAACGTTTAATCTGGATGACACCGGTTACGCGGAAATCCTCGCCCAGGTGCGCAACGAGGCTTTCGCGGCGGAACTGCAGGAGCGCCTGGCGCTGGCGGAGCAGGAGAAAAAGAACGCTGTCGAACTCGCGCGGGCGAGGGTAGCCGCCGAGATGCAGCAAACGGCAGCGCAGCAGAATATCGAGATCGAGCGCCTGAAAGCGGAGCTCAAATCAAAAGCGGAGATCATCGAGGCGACTGTCAAAGGCGAACTGAAAGACGAAGTGGCTAAAAAAGAAGCGGAGATAGCCCGCCTGCAAGAAGAACTCAAAGCCGCCGACGTCGCCAAACAGCTCGCGCTCAAGGAGGCGCTCGGCGCTGTGGAAAAACAACGCGACGGCCTGCTGCACGACCTGGAAGCCAAGGAAGCCGAACGGAAACTGCAGGAGGCGGCCCTCAAGGAGAGGTACGAAACGCAGATACGCGACCGTGACGACACCATCAAACGCCTGCAGGAACTCAAAGCGCAACTGTCGACCAAAATGGTCGGCGAAACGCTCGAACAGCACTGCAGTATCGAGTTCGACAAAATACGCTCCGCCGCGTTCCCCATGGCGCATTTCGAAAAGGATAACGACATCAGGACCGGCAGCAAGGGCGACTTCATCTTCCGTGAAGCCGACGGGAACGGCACCGAGTTCATCTCCATCATGTTCGAGATGAAAAACGAAAGCGACGAGACCGCGACCAAAAAGAAGAACGAGGACTTCCTCAAAGAACTCGACAAAGACCGCAACGAAAAAAAGTGCGAGTACGCGGTCCTCGTATCGCTGCTGGAACCGGACAACGAACTGTACAACGGCGGTATCGTCGATATGTCGCACCGTTACCCCAAAATGTATGTCGTCCGGCCGCAGTTCTTCATCCCGATCATCACCCTGCTGCGCAACGCGGCGCTGAACACGCTGAAATACAAAGCGGAGCTTGCGCTGGTCAAAGCGCAGAACATCGACATCACCAATTTTGAAAACGAACTCGAGAATTTCAAAGAGGCCTTCGGCAAGAATTACGAGCTTGCTTCAAGGAAGTTTGCAACAGCGATCGAAGAGATCGACAAGTCCATCGACCACCTGCAGAAGACCAAGGAAGCGTTGCTGAGTACGGACCGGAACCTGCGCCTTGCCAACGACAAAGCGCAGGACGTGACCATCAAAAAACTGACGCGCGGCAACCCGACCATGGCGACGAAGTTTGAGGAATTGAAGAAAGGGGAGGCTGGTGGGGAATGAGGCTTGAATGTACAATTCGTCCTCATTCGTACCAATCCCTGCCCCATGGCGCAAACCATCGCGCGTGAAATCGAAAGCAACAACCATTCAAACGGGGTTAAACTTTAAGTAGACGCGATGAAACTAACCGCAAAAAAGCAGCTAAATACGCAGCCGGCCCGCATGTGCGGACCGGCTGTGTTCTACTTCATTTCGCGGGTATTATGCCTTTTTGCGGGCAATATAGGCTGCGGCAGCCATCAGCGCGCCCGCGCACAGTACGGCCATCAGCGCCGCCGGCGGGATGCCGAACCCGTCCGGGCTGCCGGTTTGAGGAATGGTCTGTTCCTCGGTGGTTTCTGCCGTCGTTTCCGGCTGCGTCGTGGTTACGCTGTCCGGGTAGGTGATGATGAAGCGGTACCTGCCGTACTGCACATTATTGGCGTCAATCGCCTTGAGATGGAAAGTGTAGACGCCCGGCGCGGTTCCCTCGGGCATTTTCAAGGTGACCGTGAAAGGCACATGGACGTCGGTCGGGCCGGAATAATAGGGCGCTTGAATATCCGTAATCCAGGCGCCGAACTCCGTTTCCTCCGGCACGAGCCGCAGCTGTTCCACATTGGGCGCCAACAGGGTTTTTGAAATGGCGGCTACGACATCCTCCGCGACATCGCTCGCGTTGGTATTATAAGCCTCGCCGCCTGTCAGCCCCGCCCAGTGGCTCCAGTATTCGAGAAAACTGCCTTCGGTCTGGCAGGCCAGCAGTATAATGTTGTTGGCGGCCATGCCGGCGACCACTTCCTGCAAATCCAGGTCGTCAGCGGTACCAAGCAAGGTGTCGCGGCCGGGGTCGATACCGGTCGATAAAACGTCCGTTTTGCCCGGGATGCCGCTATTGACATCGTCGTCGTGAGGCAGGCTGTCGCCGAAGTTGACGAAAATCTTTTTCGCGCCGCTGCGCCAGCCGATGCTTCCATCGGAATAACTCTCGAACAAAATACGCGTATAGGCTTCGGGATAGTCTCTGCCGTAACCCAGCGAAAGGCCGCTAATGGTATCCGAAACCGCGTTTTTGTCTTTGGTGACGGCGCAGTTCATCGCGTAGGGATAGTCTCCGTCCGAGGCGACGCCGTAAATGTCGGCATAGCCGGCGCTTTCGTAATAGCCGTCGTAATCCATGTAGGAGACGACGCCGAAAGAGATATCGCTGCCCAGAGCGCTAAGCTGTTCCATCATGCTGATGGCGTTGCTTTTGGCGGTCGACAGGATGCCGCCCATGCTGCCCGTCAAGTCGAAGGAAAAAATGACGTCGGCCGACGGCGGCGCTTTGGGCACGTAAACCGTAATCGGCTGTTTGCGTTCATCCCGCGGATTCATTTCAAACTCGAACGTCTGGCTGACATCGGCTGCAAATGCGCCGACGCTGCCCGCGGCGAGAAGAAACACCGCTGCCATGAACATAGCGAGAATTCCCAAGGTCTTTTGCGCCGTTTTCTTTTTCATCATGACACCTCCGAAAAATGATAGTCCCTGAACGATGTGACTTCATTGGTTTTCGCAAGCTGTGTCCCGTTGAAGAGGGCGGTGTTTGCCGATGCGAATTGACGCGGGATTCGATATGAAATTGTATATGTTATTCGAATTATAAAACCGCTGATGTTATTTTGTCAACCAAAACAGAATGGATATGTCAGCAAAACGGCAAAGTTTCGGCGAAACGTGCTTGCGCGAAGGACTTGATCGCCACCCGCCCGAACCGAAAACCCGTCACCGCCTGCTGTTTTCATAAAGGCCGTACACTTCTTCGTAAGGGAACGAACCGGATTTCAAACGATAATATGCGCTATCGTTGCCGACGGTAAACACGCCGTTTTTGTCGACGCTGAAACGCGCGGTTACCTGGTCGCCATTTTGAAAAACGACGTTCATCGCCGTAAAAACATCCATTTCCCGGTCCGTTTCCTCAAACTGCAGCCCGCTGAAAGCGTCCGCGATTTTTTGAACGGCGGTTTCGTCTTGCGTGAACATCGCGTAACTGCTGACGCCGTAAGTGATGGTGACGCGGTCCGCCCGGATTTCGGCGGGCGCGCCGGGGGCTTTCGAGCAGCCGCTGAATGCCGCGGCCATCCAAAGCAGCGGCAGAAGTAAAGCGAGCTTTTTCATCTCAATCAACCCTTTGCCGTCAAGTTGAAACATCTACGGTTTTGTGAAATAGAAATCCGTCACCGCGTAGTAATTGCTTTTGGGCTTGGAGTCCTTGTCGAAAAGCAGCGGCCAGTCCGGCCTGTCTTTGCCGAGCGCCCTCCATGAAACGGCGTCGTTGACGCCCCAAAAAGTGACGTTGGTAATGACGTCGGCATTGTCGCGCAGTACTTTGAAATACGAGCGGTAGCGCTCGCGCTGCAGCGTTTCACGCCACTTCGGCAGAGTTTCGTATTTCACACCGGGAAAGATATCGTCGTACACGGTGATGTCCATTTCCGTGATTTCCACATCGATGCCGAGGCCCGCGAAGCGTTTGATTTCTTGATCCAGCCGCCTGGCGGACTCGTTCGGGTGGTAAAAATCAAAATGCCCCTGTAGGCCGACGCCGTCCACCCGTATTCCCTGGTCCAACAAGCTCTTGATCAGGCGATAGGTATAATCCATTTTAATCTGGTTTCTTTCGGTCTTTGTTTCGTTGTAAAACAGTTTCGCGTCGGAGCCGATCCGATCCAGCGCTTCCCGGGCAAACTCAAAAGCCTTTTTAACGTAGTCCGCTCCGTACAGTTGATATACCAAATAATCTTTATAGGTGCCGGTATTGTCGTAACTCAGCGCTTCGTTGACCACGTCCCAGCAGTACACCACGTCGTCGTACCGCTCGATGACGGTCGTGATGTATTCCTTGAGCCTGGCGTAAAAAAGCTCCGGGGACGCGTAATTCTCCCCGTCATAAAGCATCCAGGGGCAGACCTCATAGGCGTAACCCCAAACCAGCGTGTGCCCGCGCATCACCAGCCCGTTTGCGCGGCAGAAGTCCGCGATCGCGTCCGCTTCGGCGAACTGCCAGTTGCCCTCCGACGGCTCGAGGGCATAAATTTTCATGGCGTTTTCGCAGGTAATCGAATTGAAGTTTTTCAGGACCATCTCCTCGTTGGCGAAAAGCGACTGCGCGCTGACGGCGGCGCCGATGAGAAAATAGTCCTCATAAGCGGTTTTCAAGCCGATATAGTCGCCGGTGTCCGTGCGTTCCACGCGGCTGAAAAGCGGGTCCAAAGATAACGTGGATACGGCCATCAGCAAGGCGACAACCACGGAAAGCATTTTGTCCAGTGCGGCGATCATAGCGTTCCCTCCCGTTTTCAACAAAAATGAGGCGTTTTTCGGCGGTTATCTCACTCAATCAGCCCAGCGTAAAACTTCCGCACCCTCGCGGACCATTTCGCGACGTCGCAGGGTCCGTATGTTTTCGGCATCGCTTTCATCAGCAGCGCCGCTTTACCGATTTTCGCGCCGGTACGCGCCGCCTTTTTCAGTAGTTGGGGCTGCCCGATGAGCGCCTGCGCGCGGTTGACGGCGTCGCCGGGTTTGATTTTCAGCATGCTCGCGAGGCTGGTGTTGCCCGACCCGAACGCGAAATCCTGTGCGGTGAGAACGCCTTTTTCAAAGCAGTAATCGAGTTCGGCCGGCGTGATGCTCATCAGCAGGCTTTTGATGCAGGCGATTTCGCTGAGCCCGGCGCCGATTTCTTTATAGTATTTCACCTGATAAGGCCACAGCGTATGCGCGCTGTATGCGCCGCCCTTGTCCGCGAGCACGGTTTTGGCCAGCATGCCCGCCGCGCGCAGGCTGTTGGCGATACCCGAGCCGATGATCGGCATCGTCATGAAAGCGCTGTCCCCGACGGCGGCATAACCGTCGCAGACCATAACGCCCAACGGCTGGCGAACAGGGATTTCGGTCAAGCGGCCGCCGCGCAGCACCTTGCGGCCCAGCCGGGGATTCTTAACGCGCAGGGCTTCCGCCATACGCTCGGCCTCGTCCAAACCGAAAGGTTCGAATCGGCCGACGAGCAAATCGGTGAAACCTTCCTCCGCGGCAATCCAGGCGATGCCCCTCGTGCCTTCCGGCAGGAGGAATATCTTATACTTCGCGTCCGGTTCTTCCGCGCAGGCGCGGTCGTAGAACGCGCGGTAGACATAGAGCACCTCGTAACGGCGGGGCTCTTTTTCGATGCCGCAGACGGCGGGCAGGCGCGTGCGCAGCGGCGTGCGGACTCCGGCCGCATCAATGACCAGATCGGCATGGATATCGCCCTGCGCGGACTTGATGCCGATGACGCGGTTGCCCGCGAGCAACGGGCCCAGGATGTCGCAGCCGTAGACAAACCGCGCCCCGCACCGCTGAGCGTGGCCGATCAGATGGCGGTAAATATCCCTGCGTTCCATCTTGATTTCCCGTTCTGCCGGCGGGATGATCTGGGTCAGCGGTGTCTTCCGGTTGGGGCTGTAAAAGGTCATGTTCGTTTTGTATTCGTACATCTCGCGCGGGGGCATACCCATTCCAGCGGCTTTCAAAGCCCCGGGCGCGAAAATGTCCGTCCAGTCGTAGCCGAGCGTACCTTCCCGGGCGCGTTCATATACGGTCACATCCATCCCCGCCTTGGCGAGCAGGGCGGCGGCCGCAATCCCGCCGTGACCGGCTCCGGCGACGATTATTTTTTTACTCATGAATACTCTCCCGGCATGTTTTTCCGTCGTTGCTGAAGCGCTATATCAGAACATGCCGCGGGCAAAAGCGAAAAGGTCCCTCAGCGCGTCGACGAAAGCAAGCAGGATGCCCGCGTCCGGCAGCGCCGCCTGTTCCCCGCAGCGGATGACAATTTCCCCGTCGACTTTTTCCATCGTATCGGCGCGGTAGGTGTTCAGCGTAACCGCGCCGCCGCCGAATTCGAGCACGGAGTACATCGGCGCGAAACTCTGCGCCGCAAACGCGATGTGGGGCGCGGCCGTTTCGGGCGCACCCGAATACTTGCTGCCCGAACCCGAACCGGCCGAAACATAAACGGCGCCTTCTCCGTCCGCCGCGGGTTTGAACCCGCGCATGGGAACGGTGCGGTAATAGACATGGTCGTGCCCCGTCAGCACCAGGTCGACGCCGCAGCGGTCGAACGCCCTTGCCAGATAGGCGCCGTTGAAGTCGTCTGTCAACAGGTTGCCCTGCGGGCCGGAATCGGCTTTGTAAACCGGGTGGTGCATCATCACCACGCGCGTTTCGCATTCGGGGTAGGCCTGTACCGCCGCGCACAGCAGCGCCTCATTGGCGTAGAGCAAGCCGTTGTTGGAGTCGAGCACCACAAACAACACGCCGGCCGCGGTGAAGTAATACCCTCTGCCCCCGAGTGAGGTGGTCGCGTACGCCTTGAAAGGGTTCGGGTTGTTGAAACGGTCGGTATATATCGGGTAACTGAAATCGTGGTTGCCCTGCGCCGCCGCAAAAGGCACGTGGCGAAGGGCTTTCGCCTCCAGCAGCGCGTTGTACTCTATTTCGCTGGTCGCCGTGTTGACCTGGTCGCCGGCGCACAATATCAGCGAAATGTCCGGTTCGGCAGCGAGCGCTTTGCGCAGCGTCGCGTTGAAGCCGCAGGAGTCGCTGATGAGCACCGAGTCGAGCGATTCGTCGCCCGAGCGGCCGATTTGCGGGTCGGAAAGGAACAGCGCCTTCAAACCCTCGCTGCCGATAGCCATGAAACGCCCGGGTTCGGTCCAGACGCCCCCGGCGGTATAACTGTAGTAATAATCAGAGCCGGGCGACAGCCCCGTTGCCACGGCTTTGTTGGACCATTTACCCGTCAAGGTCAACGACTTGTCGACATGAAGGGCTTGCGGGTCCGACATATCGGGCTTTGAGCTGACCATCAGCTGCGAACGGCCGTCGCGAAGCCGCGTCTGCCATGCGAAACGCATCTGCGTTTCGTCGGTTCCGGGCGTCAGGACCATGTCGCCGGGGTCGTTTTTGATGGTTTCCCAGCCGGCCGTCCACGCCTCGAGTTCTTCCGGGGTATAAGCGGGCGCCGCGAACGAGGTAAAGCACAAGTAAAAGGCGAGTATCAAAGCGAGCGGAACCATGCAGAGCCGAACGGTTTTATTCATTTTGGAACACTCCTTCCGTATAGGGGTATTATATCAGCAAAAGCGGTATTTGCCACACCCGTTTCGTTGAAATGGCAGTGCGCTTATGATAGGATAACACATAGAAAAAACGAATCATAACCAAAACGGAGGCGGTTGTTATGTTCGCCGGCGCGGGATTGACCAGGCTTGTGAAAGTCATCAAAGCGCTTATCCCCCTGTTCGCCCTGCTCTTTACGTTTAATTCCACCATGTACGCCGCAAAAATCGGCAACAGCGGCATGTTCGACAACACGCTGGACAACGCCCTTCCGCAGACCGCCGTCGCCAACATGGTCAACGCGCATTTCAGCCAGCCGCTGCCCCCGGGCAAGACGGTCAAAAAGTGCGTCATCTTCGGCTGGGACGGCGCGCGCTGCGACTCCCTCCTTACGCTCAAGGACGAGCCGCTCAGCGCCATCCGCGAGGTCTCGGATGCGGGCGCGCTGTTTGCCGCCTATGCCGGCGGCGAAAGCAAAATCATCGATACGCAAAGTACGAGTACGGCCCCGGGCTGGGCTTCTATTCTCACCGGCAAATGGGCGAAAGATACCGGCGTTTACAACAACGGCGATTTGCTGAAAAGCAGCTGCCGCACCGTGCTGACGAGCCTGGTCGAGAGCGGTCAGGCGTCAAGCGCCGTCTTTCTGTGCAGCTGGGGCGGCCACATCACCGCTTCCGACGCGACGTACCGGGCAGAAGCCGCCTACACCGCGCAGCAGGGCCTCGATGTCCGTTGGGAGACTTACAGCGGGGACGATGCCGTTCAAGGCGCGCTGGCGCAAGAAGTATCTTCGCCCGGCGCAGCCGATCTGATCTTTCTGATTTATGAGCGGCCCGATTCCGCGGGACACGACGGCGGGTTCGGCAACGGCAACCCCGCCTACGCCGATGCGGTCCGCGCCTGCGACCGCGATTCGCTGGCTGTCATCAGGCTGATTCAGGCAAGGGATACCTTTGACAGCGAGGACTGGCTTTTTATCATTGCCTCCGACCACGGCGGGCAGGGCACCGGCCACGGCGCCCAAACCGTCGAGTGCAGGACGACGTTCATCGCTACCAATAAAATCCGCCAAGCCGGCGGCTGACTGCCGTTCGGCATCCGGCCCAATGAACAAGCCTGTTTGTTTTAGGTGAAAACGATGCTGCAAACTGTAAAAAAAATGGCCTTGTCGCTCCCGGCGCTGCTCATGGCCGTGCTGGCGGGGCTCGTGATTCCGGCAGGCGACGGCCAATACGCCCGGAGGCTGGACGAATCGGGGATGTTTGCCAACACCGCAGCCGGTGCGTACCCGCAGACCGTCGTCGCCGAGGCGGTCAAGGCGCATTTCCGTTCGCCGCTGCCCGCGGGCAAGTCGGTCAAGAAATGCTTTGTCATCGGTCTCGACGGCGCGCGCTGCGACAGCGCTTTGCTGTTGAAAGGAAAGGCAGACAGCGGCGTCAATCTGCTCGCGGCCGAGGGCGGCCTCTATATCGCCGCCGCGGGCAGCGACGGGACGCTTCTGCACACGCAGCCGACCAAAACCGCGCCCGGCTGGACGACCCTGCTGACGGGCGAGTGGGCCGTCGGCCACGGCGTTTGGTATAACGGTTTTATTAAAACCGTCCGCCCGAAGACTTTCCTGACGCAGCTGGTGGAAGAAGGCAGCGCCCGCAGCGCCGTGTTTGCGTGTATTTGGCCCTGGCACGTACAAAAGGCATGGTCCACCTACCGCATCGAAGCGCTATACGACCAGGCCAAAAAGCTGCCCGTCGCCTGGAACACCTATGCCGGCCAGCAGGAGATGCAGGCGGCTCTGCTTGATATGGTTTCAAGCCCCGGCTGCCCCGATATCCTGTTCAGTATCTACGAGCGTCCGGACGAGGCGGGGCACGCCTGCGGTTACGGCAACGGGGTGCCGGAGTATGGCGAAGCCGTCGCCTTGTGCGACCGCGACGCCTTTGATATCATCCGGACCATCCGCGCGCGCCGGGACTACGCCTCCGAGGACTGGCTCATCATCATCACTTCCGACCACGGCGGTCAGGGGAACGACCACGGCAACCTTTCCGAGGACTGCCGCCTGATTTTTATCGCTTCCAACAAGGCGGTCGGCGCCGATGAATAAACGCAGCGGCGACCGGAGCGCCACAGTGCTTTTTGCCTTTTTCTGGTTCGCTTACTCCGCCACCTATATCGGGCGGCTTAATTATTCGGCCTGTATGCCTGCCATCATGGCGGAACTTCACCTGTCAAAAGCCTTTGCGGGTGCCGTCGGCACCGGTTTCCTGGCTTTTTACGCGGTCGGGCAGCTGCTCAACGGCCTTATCGGCGATAAAATATCCCCTAAATATATGATCGGCGCCGGCCTTTTCGGCGCCGGTACCGCCAATCTTTTCATGGGTTTCAACACCTTCGTGCCGCTGATGCCGGTCATCTGGTGTTTCAACGGCTATTGCAGCGCCATGCTCTGGTCGCCGCTGATACGCGCCATCTCCGAATGGCTGCCGCAGCACCGGCAGACGAGAGCGGGCGTCGGCATCGCTTCGACGATACCGGCGGGCACCATCGCTTCGTACCTGAGTTCCGCGCTGATCCTGCGCCTTGCCGGCTGGCGCGCGGTTTTCCTGTTCAGCGGCGGCTTCCTGATTCTGGCCTCGGCGGTTTGGGCGGCGGGCATGGCGGGCTTGCGCAAGTATATCGCGGCCGCTTGCGCGCAAAGCGAAGCGGACAGGAACGCCCGCAGGGAACAGGCGGCGGCTGCCGGCAGAAAAGAGACCCTGCGAAGCGCCTTGAAACTCTTTGTCGGCAGCGGCCTGGCGTTCGCCGCTTTCGGCATTCTTTTCAACGGCGTTCTCAAGGACGGCGTAACGCTCTGGGTGCCAGCCTTCCTGAAAGAATATTTCGGCGTATCTCCGGCCTTTGCCTCCGTGCTGTCGGTGGCTCTGCCGGTCGCCTCCGTCTTTGGCGCCTATCTTTCTGTGGGGCTTAACAAACGCTTTTTTGACAACGAGTTTACGACCAGCGCCGTGATGTTTCTCATTAGCGCGGTGTCTTTCACCCTGCTAATCCTCCTGGGCGTAAAAAATATCTATGCCGCCGTGCTGATGATCGCCGCTTCCTCCACGGCGATGCTCGGGCTCAATACGATGTTTTTGACCTTTATTCCGCTGTATTTTAAACAGTTGGGCAAGTCCGCCACCGTGACGGGCTTCCTCAACGCGTGCTCCAACGCGGCTTCCTCCGTGTCGAGCGTGACCATCGGCGTGCTGGCTGCCCGGGGAGGCTGGAACGCGACGATTCTTTCCTGGGTGTGCATTGCCGCGGCCGGCCTGCTCATCTGCGTCGCCGGCAGAAAACGCTGGGCAGAAAACAGGGGCTTAATCAGCCGGGGCATCGAGGAAGAAAATCCGCAAACCGTCTGACCGGCCTGCGGCGATATTGATTGCACGGCTCCGCTTGCCCCGGCCTCCCGCCGCGCAGGCAGGGGGCCAAGTTCCTTAATGCCCACGCCTTTTTTGACGCGCGGCGCCGCCGCGCAGACCGCGCTGAGCACGGCAAAAACGGCTCCGAAACGGACGGGCGCGACGCGCCGGCCGGCGAGGCGAAAATACCCGCGCCGAAACGCGCAAAACGGCGCACTTTTTGTTGACGCGGACGGGTTTATCGCTTAACATAGTCATAATGATTTGGCGAAAGGATGCTGATTGATATTTCCGGCAACATTTACGCGGGCAGGACCCCTCCCGAACACTACGAGCAGCTCATCGCGTTCCTCGACGAGGTCTTTTTCCGCGACGACGACCCCGAGACCAAGCGCGATTTTATGTCCCTGCTGCCCAAATTGTACCAACCCCGGTATGACCCCTGTTACAACAACTTCTGCGTTATGGAAGGGGACACCGTCAAGGCCGCCGTCGGCCTGTATTACAATACCGTTTCGGCGGGAGGGGAAGCCCTTCGCTGCGGCGGTATCGGCAACGTCGCCGTCGCGCGCGACGCGCGCTCGAAGGGCTATATGATCAACTGTATGAACCAGGCTCTCGACGATATGATCGCGAGTAAAACCGATTTCGGCCTGCTGGGCGGCCAGCGCCAACGCTACGGCTATTTTTCTTTCGAACCGGCGGGTCTGCAATACAGTTTCGGCTTCAACCTCTCCAACATCAGGCACTGTTTCGGTTCCGACGCCGAAAATATCCTGGATGTCAGGGAGATTGCGCCGCAGGATACGCAAACGCTCGAAGCCGTCGAACGGCTGCTCAGGAGCGAATCCTGCTATGCGCCGCATCAACCGGATGAACTCTACGACATCCTTTGTTCCTGGCGCAGCCGGCCTTTCGCCGCGTTCAAGGGCGAGGCGTTCCGGGGTTTCTTTACCGTCGGCAGGGAAGGCGGCCTGGGCGATTTCAAGGCCGTCGATGCCGACGCCTGTAAAGAAATGGTCCTCGCCGTTTTTGAAACGGTCCAAAATCCTCAACTGGGCTTCACCGTCGCCCCCTTCGACAAGACCGGCCTCGATTTCTTCACCGTGACGGCGGAGAATTGCAGCCTCAGGCACTCCGAGTGCTATACCGTCCTCTGCTTCGAGAGGGTGCTGCGGGCGTTTCTGAAGGTCAAGGCCGCGCTCGAGCCGCTGTGCGACGGCGAGGCGTCCTTCCTGATTCACGGCAGGGCAGGGGACGAAAACCTCGCCGTCAGCGTCAAAGCCGGCGTGCCGGAAGTGGCGAAGTCGCAGGGCCCCGCCGCCTTCGAACTCGGGCACCACGAGGCGATGCGCGCGTTCTTCTCCCTCTCTTCCGCCGAACGCAGGACCTTCCCGCCGCAAATCGCGCAGTGGTTTCCGCTGCCGATGTTCACCTATCATTTCGATTCGGTATAAACAATTCAAACAGTAAGGGGAACGCATTATGGGCAACAGCGTATTTTTCCTGGACAAAAACTCCGAGCGCAACATGTACGTCAAGCGCATCACCCGCCTCATCGACGTCCTGCGCAGCGACTACTTGTGCACGGGCAGCGTCGAGGTCAACGGTTTCCGTTTCCGTGACGGCCGCTACACCATCGAGCAGATCGACGAGGGCGAGTGGCGCGATTTCGACTCCGAAAAGGACCTTTGGGGCTACCGCGAGTGCTACGCCTGGTTCAGGCACAGCTTCGAAATTCCGGCGGAGTTTGCCGGCAAGCCCGTGCTTTATGAAATTATGCCGTCGCAAAAAGAGTGGCGCGGCGGGGGCACCCAGTTCATCGTGTTCGCCAACGGCAAGCTGCTGCAGGGTGTCGACTCCAACCACAATTCGGTCCGTTTGCTTGACCGTGCCAAAGGCGGCGAGCGCTTCGACGTCTGCATCAACGCCTACACCGACGATTGGGATTTCGGCGGCAAAATGATGATGCGCGCGCGCATCAAAACTTATGACGAACTGGTCATGAAACTCATCTTCGACCTGCTGACACCCCTCGAGGTCGCCAACCTCTACGAGACCGACGACCTGCCCCGTATCAATATCGTCAAGTCGCTCAACGACGCGGTCAACCTGCTGGATTTGAGCACCCCCGACCGGGCCGCTTTCGCCGCCTCCGCCGAGGCGGCCATCGCCCTGCTTGACCGCGAAATCTACGGCAGGGACACCCTGGGGGTCAAGACCTCCTGCATCGGCCATACGCATATCGACGTCGCATGGCTGTGGCGCCTGCTGCAGACGCGCGACAAGACCGGCCGCAGTTTCGCCACCGTGCTCAAACTGATGGAAGAATATCCCGAATACAAATTCATGTCCTCGCAGGCGCAGCTATACGACTACTGCAAACAGGATTACCCGCAGGTCTACGAGGGCATCAAGCGCCGCGTCGCCGAAGGCCGCTGGGAGCCCGAGGGTTCCATGTGGGTCGAGGCGGACACCAACGTCACCTCCGGCGAGTCGCTGGTGCGCCAGTTCCTTGTCGGCAAACGCTTTTTCAAGGACGAATTCGGCGTCGACAACAAAATTATGTGGCTGCCCGACGTGTTCGGCTACTCCGCCGCGCTGCCGCAGATTATGAAGCGCGCCGGCATCGACTACTTCATGACCACCAAAATCTCCTGGAACGAATACAACAAAGTTCCGTACGACACCTTTATGTGGAAGGGCATCGACGGCACCGAGGTCCTGTCGCACTTTGAGCCGAGCACCGACCACGACGAGCGCAAGGATTTCGGCACCACCTACAACGCCTACCTCGAACCCGAGCTCATCCTCGGCGGCTGGCGCCGCTATTCGCAGAAAGACCTCAACCGCAACGTGCTGTGCTCCTTCGGTTTCGGCGACGGCGGCGGCGGTCCGACCGTCGAGATGCTCGAGTACGGCAGGCGCATGGAACGGGGCATCGAGGGCTGCCCGGTGACGAAAATGGAGTTCAGCCGCGAGTTCTTCGACAACCTGAAAAAGGACGTCGAGGGCAGCCGGCGGCTGCCGACCTGGTCGGGCGAACTCTACCTCGAGTTCCACCGCGGCACGCTGACCTCCCAGGCGCGCAACAAGCGTTACAACCGCAAGAGCGAGATCCTCTACCACGACGTCGAGACGCTCGCCGCCATGGCGCAGACGCTCTGCGGCTCCCAATACCCCTCCGCAGAAATCTACGAGGCGTGGAAAATTATCCTGCTCAACCAGTTCCACGACATCATTCCCGGATCCTCCATCAAGCAGGTCTACGACGACTCCAAGATTCAGTATGACGAAATCATCGCAAAAGGCAACGAACTGGCGTTAAGCGCGATGAAGGATATCGCCTGCCGCGCCGCGGCGGGCTGGAAGACGCTCGTCGTCTTCAACACCCTCGGCGCTGCGCGCGACGACGTCGTCATCACCGATATGCCCGAATCAAAGAGTTTCCGCATCCTTGACGGCGACGGCAACGCGCTCGACTGGCAGCCGACGCACGACGGCAAACTGTGCTTCTTCGCCAAGTGCGTGCCCGCCAAGGGCTTCAAGGCCTTCCAAATCGCCGACGGCGACGCGCCCGCGGGCCAAACGCTCGACGTCGACGGCGGCAAGGTTTCCAACGCCTTCTTCGAGGCGGAGTTCGACGCCGCGATGAACATCGCCTCCCTGCTGCACAAGGCGACCGGCAGAAAAGTCGCGCCCGAGGGCGAGGCGCTCAACCGCCTCATCGCTTACGAGGACCGCCCCTACAACCACGAGGCGTGGAATGTCGATATCTATTACGACGAGAAGGGCGCCGACATCGTCGACGTCACCTCGAGCGAACTCGTCGAGAACGGCCCCGTCCGCGCCGTCTGCAAGGTCGTGCGCAAATTCAAGACCTCGACCATCGAGCAGTATTTCATTTTCTACAAAGAACTCGACCGCATCGACGTCGAGTACGTCGCCGACTGGAAGGAGAAAAACATCCTTCTCAAAGCCGACTATCCCGTCGACGTAAACGCCGTCCGTGCGACCTTCGATATCCAGTTCGGCAATCTGGAGCGCACCACGCACAACAACACGCTGTGGGATTTCGCCCAATTCGAAGTCGCCGGCCACAAATGGGCGGACGTCAGCGACAACAGCTTCGGCCTGTCCATCCTCAACGACTGCAAGTACGGCTGGACCGTCAAGAAAGGGCACATCCTCCCGTCGCTGCTGCGCTGCGCGACCAGCCCGAACCACGCGCAGGACAGGGAAGTCCATCATTTCGTGTATTCGATTTATCCGCACGCCGGCGCCGCGAGTACTTCAGATGTCGTCAAGCACGGCTATTCGCTGAACTTCCCGCTGTACTGCGTCGCGCCCGAATCCGGCGACGGCTGCCTGGGCGGCAGTTATTCCTTCGTCGCCGGCGACCGGCCGAACGTCATCATCGAGACCGTCAAGAAGGCGGAGGACAGCAGGGACATCGTCGTCAGGGCCTATGAAACCTGGAACAAAACGACCGATGCGGCCTTCACCTTCGGCAGCGCGGTGAAAAAAGCCGTCGAGTGCAACCTGCTGGAAGAGGACGAAACAGAACTCGCCGTCAAGGACAACACCGTCAGCCTGACCTTCAAACCGTTCGAGATCAAATCTATCAAGGTCACGCTGTAAGGCAGCGGCAATTCGAAAAGCGAAGCGACAAAAAACAACGCCCCTGCGCGGTATTTCGCACAGGGGCGCTAAACGCATGAACATGCTTTGGCTGATTTTTTACCTAAACCGCCGCGAAAGCGTTTTGCAGCGCCGGTACGACGCGGCAGATGAAGTCCGTGAGCAGGGCAATCACTTGCGCGGCAAGCGCCTGCCAGTCGACCGGGTTGCAGCAGGACGGCTTTTCCATACCCGCCGTGCCGGGGTCGGTTTCCGACGTCAGCGGCAGCAGCCGTTTGTTCGCGGTATCGTCGACGAGGAACTGCGGGTAGCGCGCGTCGCTGTGCACGTTGAAAGAGGCATCGCTTTCAAGGAACAGGCGGTAAAGCCCGCGGTGGCCGTCGTGCACGGTGCTGTGGAGCATATTCTTGGCAAACCAGGTGTTTTCGGGCAACAGGCACGTGGACGCGTCGATGACGCCGTCACTCGAGAGGTGGTTGTGCCCGTCGTCGACCGCCTGCGTGTAGCCCTCGCCGAGCGTCGTCCCGATCTCGGCGACAATGGCGCCCGGCGCGTTGTAAATCGTGTCATCCACCGCGTCGCTGTTGTTGAGGTACGATTCCACAAACGGCTCACGCTGCATGTTGTAGCCGGCGAGGAACATGATGCGCACGCCGCCGGCTTTCGCGCCGTTGAGGATTTCGCCGGCCTTGCCCATCACGTTGTAGTGGTAGTAGTCGAGCCGGTCGAGCAGGATCGGGCTGGCGGAGCCGTCGAGCATCACCGCTTTCGCGCTTTCATAGCTGACGTCCGGCACCAGCGCCCACAGCCCCGGCATCCGGCCGAAAACGGGTATGAGCAGCTGCTCGTAGATTTCGTCTTTGAGGTCGTTTACCAGCGCGTCGCCCACGCCGAGCAGGGCATCAAAAATTCCCGCGCAGTCGAGCGCCTCGATCAGGGGCTTGAGCAGTTCGCCGTTGTCGACCTGCGGCAGCACCTGCACGCCGTAACGCACCAGCGCGTCGGGGTCCAGTTTGATTTTTTTGTTGAACAGGTCGCCCGCCACGGCCACGCCGAGGACGGGGCAGCATTGGAAGATGCACGCGTCGATGTCACCGCTGCCGTATTTTTGCAGGTATGCCATCGTCACGATGCCGCCCAGCGACGAAGCGCGCAGCGAAACCTTCTCATGTCCGGTCAGCTGCTCGACGTGCTCGATAAACTCGTGCAAACGGTCGGCCGTCACCATCGGGTCGACGCGGAAGTCGTAACCGAAATAGTAGTCTTTATCGATGCCGTGCGCGGGGTCCGCCGGCAGCGTTGTTTTGGTGGTAACGCGCGGGTTCGAGTCGCCATTTTCGTCCATGGCCAACTCGCCGAGCATTCCTTTGACAGCGTTGGCAATGCTCCCGGCGAAAACTTCGGCGTTGCGGTCGAGCGCGTAGCGCGCCGCCGGCAATAACAGCTGCATGACAAGCTGCTGTGTCGCCTCGTCCGTCGGGCGGAAAAGCACCCGCTCCGCCGGCGTGCCGGCGTCAAGGTACAGCGTCGCGCTGCCCAGCGCCGCGACATAGACGATGGGGCTGACACCGCAATCGCATTGGTTTTGCGCGGCATGGGAGGAGAACGTGGCGCCGCAGGCCAGGCATAGGCACAGCGCGAAGGCAAAAATGCGACGGAGGCGCTTCGTTACCTGCCCTTTCATCGGCGGTCCCTCCTTGTTTATTGTACCAGCCGTCCGCATTCGCGGAGAATATCGCGGAAACCGCTCACGACCGTCGAACCCGCCTGCGGACCGATGGAGACCGCCTCCTCGTAGCGCCCTTCCTCCAGGAAACAGCCGTAGTCGTTATCGGGCAGAATATAGCCGATCAGGTCGTTGCACAGGCCGATAATAATCAGGTCCGTGCCTTCGGCGAGCATCTTTTTCATCGGCGGGAAAGGCCAGTCTGCGCCGACGCAGGATTCTGCCGCCGTCAGCGTGCCGCCGACGAGCATCTCGGGCGCGAACTCGCCCGGAATGAGCGCGAAGCGCAGATGTTTGCCCATTTCGACATAACCGACTTCCGTCACGACGACCATATCCCCGGCCTTGCGGCCTTTTTTGACCGCGATGCTCTCGACGATTTTCGCCTTCATCAGCGTCATCAGGATGTGGTTGCCCGCCGGCACGAAAATCTCCTTGTGACGGATGTTGAGAATCGGTTCGACCTTCGTCTCGTCCTCGGGTTTGATGGCCAGCAGGTAGCGGCCGATGGCGCGCCCGTATTCCTGGAACCCGCGTCCTTCGGCCCCTTCGGGCACAATGGAACCCCGATCCTGCGCCACGGCAAGCTGCGGCCCCTGGAAGAAGATGAGGTTCGAGCCCGCCTTGTTGGCCTCTTCGTCTAAATAGTAGATGTAGTCGGCGCTGATTTCGGTATTCTTCTCGCCCAGAGCGGTCGGATGCGCCGCCATAAAGACCGCGATGGTTTCCCTGCCGCCGTCGTCGGGGATGAAATGCAGTTTGGTGATGTTTTCGTCGACGACATAGGGTTTGCGCTTGTCGTGGGAGTACTTCAAATCGTTGAAAGTCTTGTAAAGCAGTTGACCCTTACGCATATCGGCGAACGCCGCTTGGACGCCGGCCTCGATTTTCTCGCCGAGCGCTTCCATAAACGCCGGGTCTTTGCCGGAGATGGTGTTCTGCGGCCTGCCGGCGCGCAGTTCTTTGATGTTGTTCTTGATAATTTTCGGCAGTTCGCCCCAGATTCCGACGGTGTCGACCGAACTGTGGGCGTGCGTGGCCGAAATATTGATGCTGATGATGTTGTTCTCTTTGGCAAAGTCCTTCAGCCGCGCGCGGATGGCGCGCACATCCTTGGAAGTAATGCCGACGGTGTCGATGGCGGTGAAAATCGCGCTGCCCCTGCCGCTCGAGTCGTCGATGCAGATGATTCTCGCGTAAATCGGGTCGAGTACAGACTTGCCGACCCCCGGCGGGTTGCTCAGGTAGCCGCCGAGGTAATAGTTCTTCTCGGTGTAGTCGTCCGGCGTGATGTCGACCCGCGCGTAACCGAGGCGCCATTTGCCGCCCCGCACGCCCGTATCGCGGAAGGTCTCGTGCCCTTGATAAAAGTTTTCGCTGACATAGTCCTCGATATTGGGCACTTTCCCCGCGGGGAACAGTTTGCCCAATCCTTTGAAGGCGGCGGATATCGCGTCCGCTTCTTCGAGTTTGACGGCCTTTTTGAGGTCCTTATCGCGGGACTTCAGCCGTTTGAATTCCGCCGCGGCAAGCGCCGCCGCTGCAGCGACAGCGGCGATACCGGCGACGGCCGCTTTTTTCTTGTTCATGCGAGCCCTCCGTTCGTCATTCAGGCGGCCTTGCCGCCGATTTTCGGTCAGCAAAATCATATCAGCGGCGCCTGCCTTTGTCAACTTGAAGGCGGCCCGCCGGCGCTTGTGCGAACGGCCTCGGCCGTGGTAAGATATTGCGGTATAAGATAATCGTTTTGCTGTGGGATGAATGGGCTTTGGGCGAGAAAAAACACGAGCTTTATCTGATTGCCGTCGGGTTGCTGGTCGTCGCCGGCATGCTGCTGTACGACGCGTTCAGCCTGCGTCCCGCGCAGCCCGTCTCGGCATATTCCCCGGCGGAAGCCGGCTCGACCGCTTTCTTCACGCCGGATGATTCCGCCACGTCCGCAAGCGTCGATCAAACGTCTGCGGCCAACGGCATGCAGCCACCCGCCGCCGAAACCGTCCCGGCCGGCCTTATCAATATCAACACCGCGGACAAAGCCGCTTTGATGACGCTCAACGGCATCGGAGAAGTCAAGGCGCAGGCCATCATCGACTACCGCCGTGAAAACGGCTCTTTTACCAGTGTCAACGAACTGCTCCGCGTCAGCGGCATCGGCGAAAAAACGCTCGAAAAAATCAGGCCTTACATTACGGTTGGGTAACGCGGGGCAAGGCCCCGCCGTCAAATTGAAACCGGGAGGGTTGACCATGGCCGACGACTTCAGCGTCCATCTGGAGACAGTTGCCCGCCACCTGGACCATTTCGCAAAAGATGAGGCGATGGCTTATTGCATCGGGCTGCTTGAAGAGGGTGCTCTGACGGTACCCCTGCTTTACGAAAATGTCCTTGCGCCGGCACTCAACAAAATCATTGTGCCCCGCCCGCAGGAGGATCGCCTCATCTGGCGCGAACACGCCATGACGGCAATCGTCCGTAGCATTATCGAGTGCGCAAGGCCCTACGTCATGCGGGAAAAAGAGCGTGCCGGAGCCAAAGGCAGCGCCGGCAGGGTGCTGCTGGTCTGCCCGGAGGAGGAATATCACGAGCTGGGCATCCGCATGGGGGAGGATTTTTTCACCATCGCGGGTTTCGAAACGTTTTTCGTCGGCGCCAACACGCCTCAAGAAAACATCGTTTCCGCCGTGGAGACGCTGCGCCCCGACATTGTCGATATCGGCGTGTCGAATTTCCTCAACCTTGTGCAGCTGAAAAAGATCGTCGCGCAGCTCAGGCAGCTTATCGACGCGCGCGTCCTGATCGCGGTCAGCGGCGGCGCCTTGGTCCGCAGCGGCAAAACCGCCGGGGATTTCAACGCGGATATTCTCGTCAATTCCTTTGCGGATATCCTGGCGTTGGGGGAGGCGCGGCGATGAAACTGGCTTTCAAAATCGCATGGCGTTTCCTGACGACCAGCAAAGGGCAGACGGCGCTCATCGCGCTGGGCATCGCCATCGGCGTCTCGGTGCAGGTTTTTATCGGCTCGCTGATTTCCGGCCTGCAGAAGAGCCTGCTCGACACCACCATCGGCAGTTCCTCCCAGGTTACCGTCCAATCGAGAGACCGCGGCGGAAGAATCGCGGATTACGAGCCCCTGCTGACGAAAATCAAACAGAAGGAACCCCTCGTAACGGTTATTTCCCCCGCGGCGGACGCCTCCGGCTTTTTGAAAAACGGCAGCGATACGTTCCCCGTCCTGATGCGCGGCTTCGACTTCGCCCGGGCGGAGGGCATTTACAAACTGCGCGAGGCGCTTGTCGAGGGTTCCCTGCCCGGGCAGGGCGGCGTGATGCTCGGCAGGGATTTGGTGGATGAAGCCGGGCTGAAACTCGGCGACGCCGTCGATATCATCACGCCGCTGGGCCAAACGCGAACGGTTACCGTCGACGGCATTTATGATTTGAAGGTCTCCAGCCTCAACAAATCCTGGGTTGTTTCGAACCTGCCGCTGGTCCAGTCGATTTTCGGCTACGGCAGCGAAATCACGTCTCTGGAGATGCAGGTCTCCGACGTTTTCGCGGCGGACACCGTCTCGCAAAACATCACGACGCTGCTGCCCGACGGCCTGAAAGCGGAGAATTGGAAGGATGCCAACGCCTCGCTGCTCAGCGGCCTCAACGGCCAGAGCATTTCGAGCCTGATGATCCAGGTGTTCGTGCTCATTTCCGTGGTGCTGGGCATCGCGAGCGTCCTGGCGATTTCCGTGCTGCAGAAGTCCAGGCAACTGGGCATTCTCAAGGCGATGGGCATCAAGGATAAAACGGCGAGCCTGATTTTCCTTTCCCAGGGTTTTGTGCTGGGCACGCTGGGTTCCGTCCTGGGCGTTTCGCTCGGCCTGGGGCTATCCGTCGCGTTCACGAAGTTCGCGCTCAACCCCGATGGTACGCCGATCATCAAACTGTTTATCAGCCCGCGTTTCATCGCTGTGTCGAGCCTGGTCGCCGTCGCCTCCGCGACGCTCGCCTCCCTGGTGCCCGCCCGGCGCTCGTCGAAACTCGACCCCATCGAGGTGATCAAAAATGGATAGCGTCATCAGTCTGAAAAACGTCAATAAAATCTACGGTACGCAGGTGAAGACGCAGGTGCTCACCGACGTCTGCCTCGAGGTGGAGAGGGAATCGTTCAACTCCATCATCGGCGCGTCCGGCTCGGGCAAAAGCACCCTGCTCAACATCATCGGCACGCTCGACCGCCCCACCTCCGGCGAAGTGGTGATCAACGGCGTGCGGACCGCCTCCCTGAACAAAGACGAGCTGGCGGCTCTGCGCAACCAAACCATCGGTTTTGTCTTCCAGTTCCATTACCTTCTGCCCGAGTTTACGGCGCTCGAGAACGTTTTAATGCCCGCGCGCATCAAAGACGGCCGCGTCAGCGCCGAAGTCCGCGAGCGGGCGGAGCATCTGATGAGTCTCATGGGCATCGAAAAGGTCAAAAACAATATGGCCGCCAAAATGTCCGGCGGCCAGCAGCAGCGCACGTCCATCGCGCGCGCCCTTATCAACAGCCCGCAGATTATCCTCGCCGACGAACCGACCGGCAACCTCGACTCCGAGTCGACCGAAGCGGTGTACGACATCATGCGCGACATCAACGAAACGCTTAAAACGACGTTCCTGATCATCACCCACGACCGCAAAATCGCCCAAAAGGCCGACCGGATTGTCGAAATCAAGGACGGCCGCATCAACCTCGACATTCCGGCATCGCAGGCGGAAGATTAAGCGCCCGCCGCAGTCAATACACAATGAAAAAAAGCCGGCTTGAGCGGATGCCCTGCCGGCTTTTTTGTCAATTTTTACTTGATCATATGTATCGCGCGGCGGGTACAAGAGCCCGCCAAAATAGCGCAAAATATCATGCCGGAGCAATTATTTTATCTGCTGCCGTCTGCAATCTGATGGCTGATATCTGTTAAATAAACAACGACATATCCGATTCTTCCGCATTGGCAAGCATCGCCGCCGCGCCGCCCGGCTTGACCCCGTCGATGAGTTCCTCGAGTTTCAGCCCCATCAGGTCCATGCTCATCGTGCAGGCGATAAGTTCCACCCCGTTGTCCATGGCCTGCCGTATCATCTCCTGCAGGGAGCTGACGTTTTTCTTTTTCATGATACCCTTGATCATTTTGGCGCCCATGCCGCCCATATTCATGTTCGACAGCCCCAGTTTGCCCGCGCCGCGGGGCATCATGAAGCCGAACATGCGCTCGATAAGGTTCTTTTTGACCTTGACCTTTTCGGGCTTTCTCAGGATGTTGAGCCCCCAGAAGGTGAAGAACATCGAGACCTTTCTGCCAAGCGCGGCGGAGGCGTTGGCGATGATGAACGAGGCGATGGCCTTATCCAGGTCGCCCGAGAAGACGATGATGTTCTTGTTGTCGCCGCTCGCGGAGGGCAGACAGGTTTTCAGCCCGCCTTTTTTCAGCACGGCGGTCGTTACGCCTTTGGAGCTGCTCATGCTCTCGAAGGTGTTGCCCGTGCGCCGGCACCAGGCCTCGACGTCCGCCCCGAAAGCGGGGTCCGTCGTCTTGATTTCGATCGTTTCGCCTTCCGCGGCCTGCTTGACCGCCTCGGCGAGTTTCATAATCGGCCCCGGACACTGCAGGCCGCACGCGTCGAGTTGAATAACCTTCGTCTCGACCGGGCGCATGGTTTCGCTGTTGATCGTCCGGTCTTTCTTAACGGGGACGGTCCCTTTGAAAATGCTCTTCCACAGCCGGTAACCGCCCGAGAGGTTATAACAGTCAAAGCCCATCTGGGAAAGGATTCTGCACGCGACGTGTCCGCGCAGGCCGACCTGGCACACCACGTAAACCGGGGCGTCCTTCTTGAGCTTGTGTACGTTCAGGCGCAGTTCGTCGACCGGGATGTTGATGAAGCCGTCGATGAAACCGTTCTCATACTCGGGCACCGTGCGGATATCGACGAGGTTGACGCTGCCGTCGCGCGGCAGTTTTTCGACGTCGTGCCAGTGGAATATTTTCGTCCGGCCTTCGAGGATGTTCTCGGCGACATAACCGGCCATGTTGACCGGGTCTTTTGCCGAGGAATAGGGCGGCGCGTAGGCAAGTTCGAGATTCGTCAGGTCGTAGACCGTCATGCCCGCCCGTATCGCAGTCGCGATGACGTCGACGCGTTTGTCGACGCCCTCGAAACCGGCAATCTGCGCGCCGAGCACCCTGCCGCCCTCTTTTTCAAACAGGAGTTTGACCGACATATTGACCGCGCCGGGATAGTAGGTGGCGTGCGAGGCGGAATAGGTGTAGGATTTTTCATAATTCAAACCCAGTTGTTTGGCCCGTTCTTCCGTGATACCCGTCGACGCCGCGGTCATGTCGAAACACTTGAGGATGGCGGAACCCTGCGTGCCTTTATAGACGCTCGGGATGCCGCAGATGTTGTCGGCTGCGATGCGCCCCTGCTTGTTGGCCGGCCCCGCAAGCGGAACATAACCTTTGGTTTTGGTGACAAAATCGGTGATTTCCACCGCGTCGCCCACGGCGTAAATATCCGGGTCGTCGGTCAGCATGTGCTCATCGGTCACGATGGTGCCGCGCGCGCCGAGCTTCAGCCCCGCCGCAGCGGCAAGGCCGCTGTCGGGCTTGACGCCGACGGAGAGAATCAGCATATCGCAGAAAAGTTCTCCGCCCTTGCCGAGCGTCACTTTCAGCCCCGCATCATGGTCCTCGACGGCGCTTACCGCGTCGTTGAGAATCAGCGTGACGCCGTTTTGGCGGATATGGTTGTGCACGTCGCAGGCGATATCGTAGTCGAACGAGGCGATGACATGGCTGGCAAACTCGACGAGCGTCACCTCGACGCCCGCGCTTTTAAGGTTCTCCGCCATCTCGATGCCGATGAAACCTCCGCCGACCACCACCGCGGTCTTCGGCTTGCTGGTATCGATGAAATCTTTAATGGCGTAAGTGTCCGGGATATTGCGCAGGGTGAACACCCTTTTGTCGTCGATGCCCTTGATGTCGGGCCTGACGGGCGCCGCGCCGGGGGAGAGGATCAGTTTGTCGTAGGTCTCTGCGGACGTTTCGCCGGTTTTGCTGTTTTTGACCGTGACGCTCTTGTTTGCCCGGTCAATCGCCACGACCTCGCTGTTGATACGCACGTCGACGTTGAAGCGCGCGTTGAAGCTCTGGGGTGTCTGCAGCGTTAAAGCGGACTTCTGCGTAATTTCGCCGCCGATGTAGTAGGGGAGGCCGCAGTTGGCGAAGGAGATGTACTCCCCGCGCTCGAACATGATAATTTCCGCGTTTTCGTCAAGCCTTCTCAGCCGCGCCGCCGCCGAAGCGCCTCCGGCCACGCCGCCCACGATGACAACTTTCATCTTTCAACACACCTTTCCTTCTGATCAACCAAATTGCTACGATTATAATTATAACCGATATCCGCTTCCGTGACTATGTCACATATTGCCCGCAACCCGGAGGATCATCAGCAGCGCCTTTTGCCGCCGTTTGAACGAGGCGGATGTTGTGGCAAAGGGAGCGATAATGTGTATAATGATGTTAAGAGCACGGCTCTGCCGTAAGCCCGCCCGCTGTCGCGAGGCAAAACGGCGCAAACGTTTTGGATAGGAAAGGTGATTCGTGTGTTCGATTTTCTCGCGTACCGGCAGGCGAAAGCGCTCAGGCAGATTTTCACCATCTTTTTTGATTACAAAGGCGGTGTAACCAATCCCTTGCTGCGGCTCATCGCCATCTCTACCATTATCGTTCAACTCTTAGGCGTTGTATTTTTCGACTATCCGGTGACGCCCTTCGGCCCCAAACTGGACATGAGCCGTTTCGAGTTAGCCTGGTCGGACGAATTCGACGGCGACGGCGTGGACTGGAACAAATGGAGCGGGCATTATACCTACGGCGAAGCGGCGTCCGTACGCAGAGGCGGTTATTTCCAGCGTGACATGGCTTCGGTCGCCGGCGGCAACCTGATCATCCGCACGGACTATGTTCCCGAGGGCCTCGGCGGCGGCGGAGCCGGCTATTATTCCTACGGCATGCACACGCGGGACCACTACGAGCAGCTTTACGGTTATTTTGAAGTCCGCTGCATTTTGCCCAAAGGCAGGGATTTATGGGCGGCCTTTTGGCTGATCAACGACGGCACTTTCAACGAGGACGGCAGCGCCGCCGACGGCGCGGAAGTGGATATTTTCGAAAGCCCGAACTGGGGCAAAAAGGTCGGACAGGACTCCGTCACGCACAACATTCATTTCGACGGCTACGGCGCCATGCACCAGTCTCAGCCGCAGGGGGCCTTTTACGCCCACAACCCTTATGAGGAGTATAACACCTACGGCCTGGAGTGGAACGAGGACGAATACATTTTTTACGTCAACGGCGTCGAATCCGCCAGAACTTCCTTCGGCGTTTCTCATAACCCGGAGATCCTCATTCTTTCGGTCGAGGTCAACGGCGAAAACGCTGTTCCGTCGGAAGCCGTTAAAAACAACACCACCTACCCGGCGGACTACATCGTCGATTACGTCAGAGCATATAAATATAAGTAGGAAAGATGTATCGTTTCAAGCGGTGAGCAGCACAACAACTGTAGGGAACGACCCCTGTGTCGTTCCGTGAAGGATATGGAGGGAATGGTTCCAAACCCAATCCCGGATTTGGCAAATGTGT
Organism: Bacillota bacterium; assembly: GCA_022706685.1. Taxonomy (GTDB): domain Bacteria; phylum Bacillota; class Clostridia; order Oscillospirales; family Acutalibacteraceae; genus UBA1447. The sequence goes on along the minus strand of JAKJCA010000003.1, from coordinate 26,920 downwards.
CGTTCAGGCAAAATTAGCAGGTAACGGCCCCTGTGTCGTTCAGAACTTTCACCTCTGCTGAATGGAAAGGAGAATCATTGTGATGTCTGCTTTTTCTCTTACCGCGACAACCAAAAAAGTATTCGGCCGGCTCGCCGTCCTCTTGATGGCCGCAGCGTTGCTGACCACCGTGTTCGGCGCTTGTACGCCCGAATCAATCCAAACCGACGCCAACCAAACCACCGCGCAGCCCTCTGACGCGGGGCTGACCTCTCTGGAGGCGCAAAAACTGGCATGGTCCAAAGCCAAAGGCGTTTTTGACGATTGCGTGCTTTTCCGTATGGCTCCGGTGGAGTCCAAAGATTCCACCGCTCTCAAACTCAGCGCCGACTGGCAAACGAGCGACCGCTCCGGCGCCTGGTTTGCCTGGTACGCCGATTCCAACAGCGGCGACTGGTTCATGGTAAGCATCGTCGGCAAAAAAATTGATAAAGTCGATATCGGCACAAGGAGTTTTTCGGCCGAGGCCTTCGACAGCGCGCTGCCGAAAGAGAACACCGCGGTTTCCATGAAAGACGCGGCCTCGGCGGCAAAGGCACAAGGCGCGAATATGGACGTCGTGACCTGGGTGGAGTTCCAATGCGAGCGCTTCAGCGGCAGCGCCGGGCGGCTGCCGCTCTGGGTGTTTACCTGCTCGGACACCCTGGATTCCGGCGTGACCCTCAACTACAAAATCTATGTCAACGCGGCCACGGGCAAAGTGGAAGGCGCACTCAACGACCGCAACGAGGATATGGCGCTGCCCATCGATATCGAGGATTTACAGAAGCCCAGGACGGAAAATCATGAAGCGGATTTGAGAAAATTCTTCTCCTTTATCTCGCAGGGCGAACCGGTTTGGGCGGTGCGCCAATTGGAACATTCCCTGTCGCCGGACGAAGCGACGGCGCAGATGTGGCTGGCGAACTTCCAAAGCCTGAAAACGCTGGAGGTGGTTTCCGTCGAGCAGACCAACCTCGAGCAGTGGACGGACCAATGGGAGTCTTACAAGGTTGTGCTCAACGTCACCACAGACGAAACGCCTGACAAGTACGGCTGGGAAAACGGAGAAAACACGCGCTGGATCACCCTCGTGCCCCAGGGGGCGGGGGATTGGAAAATCGCTTCTATCGGGACAAGCCCGTGACGAGATAAAGCGAATGTGCCGACGGCGGCGTCATGCGGCAATAAGCGGCGGGGGAATTCGAATGAATGCCGCCCGCTTTCTTTGTGTTCCCCTCGTTCACAAACCCCTCGTCACGCATACGCCGACGATATCGCGCAGCGCCTCGGCCGTTTCCGCCACCAGCGAAGCCGGATGTGCCGGTATCTGCCCGATCTGCGGGCGGTACTGCTGCAGGTAATACGCCTTGGCGCCGCGTATCATTTGGCCCAGCGCGAGCATATCTTCTTTCGTCAGCGGAGGGGCGAAGGTGGTGCGAAACTCATAGTTCACCCTGCCCTCCAGCAGCAGGCGGATGCTCGACTGAATCGCGTTGACGTCGACCGGCGCGCCCGCCGTATCGAAGTATTTGTCCATCGGCGCCTTGACGTCCATGGCGATGTAGTCGACCAGGCCGTCGTCCATCAGGCGTTCGATGGTGTTCGGGTTCGAGCCGTTGGTGTCGAGTTTCGTTTTCAGCCCGAAGCCGCGCGCCTTTTTTAAAAAATCCGGCAGGTCCTTGTGCAGCGTCGGCTCGCCGCCGGTGACGACGACCGCCTGAAGCATATCGCTGCGCCGCTCGAAGTAGTCGAACACTTTTTTTTCGTCGATTTCCGGCGGCGTTCCCTCGACGATATGGCGGTTGTGGCAATAAGCGCAGCGAAAATTACATCCGGGAGTGAATACCACACTGGCAATCAATCCCGGATAGTCGACAAAGGATATTTTGTTGAATCCCGCTATTTTCATTTCAGACAACGAACTTCTTGCGCAGCATATACTCTTCTTTTTTGCCGGCGTTGTAGTTCTTGACGGGGCGCAGGTAACCGACCACCCGCGACCAGACCTCCGTTTCGCATTCGCAGCCCTCGTGCGTGCACTCGAAATGCTCGCCGGAAATATAGCCGTGCTCCGGGCAGACGGTGAAGGTCGGCGTAATGGAGATATAGGGCATCTTGTATTTGGCGAACACCGAGCGGATCAGCTGCTTGCATACCTCAATGTCCTCGATTTTTTCACCCAGGTAGATATGCTGCACCGTGCCGCCGGTATAGAGCGACTGTAAAGTATCCTGCAATTCCATGCACTCGAAAATGTCGTCGGTGTATTCGACGGGCAGCTGCGTGGAGTTGGTGTACATCGGTTCCTTTTGGCCGGCCTGAATGATGTCGGGGTAGCGTTCTTTATCCAGTCTGGCCAGGCGGTAACTGGTTCCCTCCGCCGGCGTCGCTTCGAGGTTGTAGAAGTGCCCCGTTTCGTTCTGGAACTTCAGCATCAATTCGCGCAGGAATTCCATGACCTCCAGCGAAAAAGCGAGCCCTTCCTGCGTGCCGATATCCTTGCCGATGAAGTTCAGGCAGGCCTCGTTCATCCCGACCAGGCCGATGGTGTTGAAATGGTTGATCCAGTATTCGCCCGTACGCGCCTTAATGTTGCGCAGGTAGTGAGCCGAATAAGGATAAAGCCCGTGCTGTGTCTGCTGCTCGAGGATTTTGCGTTTGATTTCAAGCGACACCTTTCCTACCGTGGCGATGCGCTCGAGGTTGGTGAAAAATTCCTCGCGCGTTTTGCTCAGATAGCCGATCCTCGGCAGGTTGATGGTGTAAACGCCGATGGAACCCGTCATCGGGTTGGAGCCGAAAAGCCCGCCGCCGCGCTTGCGCAGTTCGGTGGTGTCCAGCCGCAGGCGGCAGCACATCGAAACCGCATCCTCGGGCGAGAGGTCGGAGTTGACATAGTTGGCGAAATAGGGGATGCCGTATTTGCAGGTGATGGCCATAAAGTCGTCCACCACGGGGTTGTTCCAGTCGAAATCCTTGGTGATGTTGATGGTCGGTATCGGAAAGGTGAAAACGCGTCCTTTGGCGTCGCCGCCGATCATGACCTTGCAGAAAGCCCGGTTGAACATGTCCATCTGTTCCTGCATTTCGCCGTAGGTTTTATCCTGCGGTATTCCGGCGATAATGACGGGCTCGTTTGCCAGCGTTTTGGGCACTTTGATATCGAATGTCAGGTTGGAGAAAGGGCATTGGAAGCCGACGCGGGTCGGCACGTTGATGTTGAAGATGAACTCCTGCAGGCATTGTTCCACCTGCTCGAAAGTCATCTTGTCATAATAGATGAAGGGGGCGCAATAGGTGTCGAAAGAGCTCCACGCCTGCGCGCCGGCAGTTTCTCCCTGGGTGGTGAAGGTGGAGTTGACAATCTGGCCGAAAAACGAGCGCAGATGTTTTGCGGGAAGGCTTTCTACTTTACCTTCGACGCCGCCGAAGCCGTCGGTGAGCAGCTGCCTTAAATCCCAGCCCGCGCAGTAGGGGCCGAAAAAGCCGAGGTCGTGCACGTGCGCCTCGCCGCTTTCGTGCGCGGCGCGCACTTCGTCGGGATAGATTTTGTGCAGCCAGTATTTTTTGGTGAAAGCCTCGCGCACATAATTGTTGAGCCCGTTGACGCTCTTTTGCATGTTCGCGTTTTCCTGCACGCCCCAGTCACGGTCGCCTAAATAATCGCCGAACATGTTGATGGTCGCGTCGACCAGCGCGTTGATTTCACGCGCCCCGCGGCGCTTCTCTCTATAGAGAATAAAGGCCTTCGCGGTTTTCGCGTGGCCGTTTTCAATCAGAATTTTTTCGACGAGGTCCTGGATGGCCTCGACTTCCGGCGTCCTGTTTCCGTACTTTTTTTCGGCGGCTTCGATGACCTGTTCGGTGAGTTCGCCGGCCATTTCCTCGTCGTTTCCGCCGCAGGCAACAGCCGCCATGAAAATCGCTTTCGTGATTTTCCCTTTGTCGAATTCCTCGATTCTGCCGTCGCGCTTTTTGATGTGCGTAAACATGGCGGGGCGCCTCCGGTTATTGGTGTAAGCAAATTATAAGCCCGTCCATATAGTGTGTCAATTGAAAAACGCCCACAATCCCTTGTGCTTTTGCACGAACTTTTCTTGTGAATTTTATCACTTCTTACAAAACGTTGTAAAGGCATATACCATTACAAACTCGGAAGGCTTGAAAAATAAAGGCTTTGTTGACATTGCCCTGCGCGCGTCATACAATATGGATATGCCGCTGCCGAAATGCCCGCCGGGAAAGAAAAGCGGGCCCCGCATAGCGTGGCGGCAGGCATTCGCAGCCGTATGGCAGTCAGATTGATAAAGCCGGGGAGGGTTTGAGGATGAAAGAAATCAACGTTGGCCTTGTCGGGTATAAGTTTATGGGCAAGGCGCACAGCAACGCTTTCAAGCGCGTGGGCATGTTTTTCGACTGCCCTGTCCAAATCAACATGCGCGCCATCTGCGGCAGGGACGAGGCGGGCGTGAGCAAAGCCGCGCGGAAGTTCGGCTGGGATTCCTACGAAACTTCTTGGGAGAAACTCGTCACCAGGGACGACATCGGCCTGGTTGATATCACCGCGCCGTCCGACGCGCACAAGGTCATTGCCCTGGCGGCCGCCGAAAACGGCAAAAATATTTTCTGTGAAAAGCCTTTGGCCTTGTCACTCGAGGACGCGAGGGAGATGCTCGCCAGCGTCGAGAAGAACGGCGTCGCGCATCAGATCGGCTTCAACTACCGTTTCGCCCCCGCCGTGCGCCTGATGAAACAGATCATCGATGACGGTAAAATCGGCGCCATACGCCATGTGCGCGCGTCCTATCTGCAGGATTTCATCATCGACCCCGATTTTCCGCTGATCTGGCGGCTGCAAAAAGAGGTCTGCGGCTCGGGTTCCCTCGGCGACCTGGGCGCGCATTTCATCGACCTGGCGCGTTACCTGTGCGGGGAGTTCAAGAGCGTCGCCGGTATGCAGAAAACGTTTATCAAAAGCCGCCCGAAGGTGCAGAGCATGACGGGCCTCTCCGCAAGCGCGGATGCAGGAGCCGAACGCGGCGAGGTCGACGTCGACGACGGCACAGTGTTTATCGCGGAGTTTGCAAACGGCGCCCTCGGCGTCTTCGAGGCGACGCGCTTCGCGCAGGGGCATAAGAACGACCTGTCCATCGAAATCAACGGCGACAAAGGCAGCCTCAAATTCGTTTTCGAGCGCATGAACGAACTGCAGTATTTCAGCGCAGCCGACGAGCCGGGGCTGCAGGGCTTCCGCCTCATTCAGGCCAGCGAGGGCATTCATCCCTATATGAGCGCCTGGTGGCCGGCCGGCCATGTTATCGGCTACGAGCACACCTTCGTCCACGAGATGTTCGAGTTCGTCTCGGCCATCGACGCGGGGCGGCCCGCTTCGCCGTCCTTCGCGGACGGGGTCGAATGCTCGCGCGTCATCCGCGCGGTTGAGCTGGCCTCCGAGCGGCGCGCCGCGGTCGACATTGATACTTTATAAAAAGCAGCCGTCCCCGCGTGAGCGGAGACGGCTTTTTTATTAGGGGGTGGATGGCTATTCGCCGTCCTGCGACGCAAAACGGTTGAGCAACAGCATCGCGCCCATAATAATGAGTGTCACGATGAAAATGCCCGCCATACCCTCGAGCATGATCATCAGCGATTCTTTCAACAATGCCCAGTCTCCTGCCATGGCTTGCCCCTCCGTTTAGCCGAGTATGCTCAATATCATGCCGCCCGCGATAACCGACGCCACCTGGCCCGACACATTGACGCCGATGGAGTGCATCAATAAGAAGTTCTCCGGGTCCTCGGCCAGGCCCATCTTATGCACCACGCGCGCCGACATCGGGAAGGCGGAAATGCCCGCCGCGCCGATCATCGGGTTGATTTTATTCTTCGTGAACAGGTTGAGGAACTTCGCAAACAAGACCCCGCCGACCGTGTCGAAAATAAAAGCGACCAGCCCCAGAGCGAGTATCATAACCGTTTTCGCCGTGACAAAATCGGCCGCCCGCATGCTTGAGGCAATCGTGATGCCTAAAAGGATCGTCACCAGGTTGGCCAAAGCGTTTTGCGCCGTCTCCGACAGCGAGTGGAGCACGCCGCATTCGCGGATGAGGTTGCCGAACATCAAAAATCCGATGAGCGCCACCGACCGCGGGGCGAACAGTCCGGTCACAATCGTAATGATAATCGGGAAAAGGATGCGCATGGTCTTGCTGACGTTTTTCTGCTTATAGGGCATGCGGATCAGCCGTTCGCGCTTGCTGGTCAGCAGCCGGATAATCGGCGGCTGCACGATGGGCACCAGCGCCATATACGAGTAGGCCGCGACTACAATCGGCCCCAGGTACTTCGAGTTGAAATAGTTGGCGACAAAAATCGAGGTCGGTCCGTCCGCGGCGCCGATGATCGCGATGGAGGCGGCGTCCTTGATGTCAAAGCCGAAAGACGAGGCGAGGCTCAGGGTGAAAAAAATGCCGAACTGCGCCGCCGCGCCGAAGAGCATCAGTTTCGGGTTGGCCAGCAGCGGGCCGAAATCAATCATCGCGCCGATACCGATGAACAGCAGCAGCGGGAACAGCTCGTTGCCGATGCCCGCTTTGAATAAGACGTCGAGGATGCCCGTCTCCTGATCGTTGTTGATAAACTGCGTAATCGCGCCCGAAAGCGGCAGGTTGACGATAATGGCGCCGAAACCCAGCGGCAGCAGCAGCGAGGGCTCCATCTCGCGCTTGATGGCGAGATAAATCAGCACCGCACCGACCAGCAGCATCAGCGCCTGCTGCCAGCTGATCCGGCCGAAATTGCCGAAGATTCCTGTGAAGAAGTGAAAGAGGTCTGTGAAGAAGGCGGTCAATGGCGATGCCTCCGCTTCTGCGCGCGTTTGGGCGCGCCGGCGTTAAATTTGTACCATCATAGCACCGGCAGGCGCATATTTCAATGCCTTGCCGCCGTTCATTCGACAAAGGAGGTTATTGTGATGTGCGATACCATTGGCATCACCCAAAGCGGGTCCGGCGCGTGGTTTGCCAAAAACAGCGACCGCAGCCCCAATGAGCCGCAGGTCCTCGAGTTCATCCCTGCTGTGCGCCACGAGGAAAAGACGCTCAAAGCAACCTACATCGAAATCGAACAGGCGGCGGAAACCTGTTCTCTTCTCCTGTCCCGCCCCGTCTGGCTCTGGGGCGGGGAGATGGGCGTCAACGAGTACGGCGTCGCCATCGGCAACGAGGCGGTCTTTACCAAAGGCCCGTACGGCCCCGAAGCGCTCACGGGCATGGATCTGCTGCGTTTAGGCCTCGAGCGTTCGCATACCGCCGCCGAAGCGGCCGACGTCATCATTTCGATGCTCGAGCGTTACGGCCAGGGAGGCAACTGCGGTTATGACCACCGGTTCGAGTACGACAATTCTTTTCTCATCATGGACCGCGGCAGCCTCTTTGTGCTCGAAACCGCGGGCAAACGATGGGCGTTGAAACAGTCGGCGAGCAATTCGATATCCAACCGCCTGTGCCTCGACAGCGCCGATCGAAGTTCGGCGGGGGAGGAGGGCGGCTTTGCGGAAAAATACAGCGACCCGCTCTTCACCCGCTTTTCCGGCTCCGGCGAACGGCGCTCGCAGACGCAGGCGTATCTCGGCGGAAATCCCGGCGTGAGCGCGCTTACAAAAGCGCTCCGGACGCACGTCGGCGTCAAAAACCCCTTTGCCCGCGGCAGCGTTAAAAGCGTCTGCATGCACGCGGGCGGCCTGGTCGGAGACCACACCACGCAGAGCATGATTGCCGACCTTTCAGGCGAAACGCCCCTGATATGGAGCACCGGCTGCTCGACGCCCTGCGCCGCCTTGTTCAAACCCTGGCTGTTCGGCAGCAAGAACGTGCCGCCCGTCTTTGAGCCCGGCGATGAAAACGCGCGCAAGTACTGGCTGAGGCGCGAACTGCTTGTCCGCAGGTTCCGCGGCGCGGGCCCGCCCGCCGAATATTACGCCATGCGCGACGCGATTGAGGAGGAACTGTTTGCCCTGGCTGAGGAAGCGGCCTCCCGCCCGGCCGATATGGCTCACGTCACCCTGCTCGCGTTCGACAAAGAAGAGGCCTTCCTCGATTATTGGGCGGAGAAACCTCCCGCGGCGAAAGCTGGCAGCCCGCGCTTCCGCCGCTACTGGGCAAAAAAAGACGCCGCGCTCAAAGCCATCAATAAACTTTAAGTCATCGCGGCCGGCCCGCGGTTGACACAAACGCGTCCGTTCCAGTAAAGTGTAAGAGCCAAGGAGGCGTTTATGGGTACATTTCTTGCAAAACGGCAGCTCGACGCGCTAAAGAATATCGGGAAAAATCTCCTCAATCTGCCGGGTATTCTCGGGACTTTCAATTTGACCAAAATCATCTCTGCCCTTGTCATCCTGTCCCAGTTGTTCGGCTCCATTCTCTTCGATACCCCGACCACGCCGTCCGGCAGGAAACTTGATTTGAGCAAGTTCGACCTCGCCTGGTCCGACGAGTTCGAGTCGGGCGTTTTCGACAAGACCCGCTGGTCGGGCAGCTGGTGCTGGGGCGACGACGGCGTGAGTCCCTGCGGTCCCGGCTGGTGGCACCGCAGCCAGGTCAGCTACCGCGACGGCAATATGATTATCGGCATCTCCTACCGCCAGGACGGCCCCGCCGGCCCGGCTTATTATACTTACGGTATGGATACGAAGCCCGGTTCCGACGGCCCGTCTAAAATCGGCTTTGAACAGTGTTACGGTTATTTTGAGCTGCGCTGCATCCTGCCCAAGGGCGAGGGGCTCAACCCCGCTTTTTGGCTGATCTGCGACGGGATGTTCAACACCGACCCCGACGGCGGCCTTACCGACGGCGGCGTGACCGGCTGTGAAATCGACGTGTTTGAAACGAAGTACGATATCGGTCCGTCGAGCCCCTATATGAATTCCGTTTACCACACCATCCATGTCGACAGTTACAACGAATATCACCGTTCCGAGATGCAGGGCCATTTTTACGCTGACAATCCTTATGAACAATTCAACACCTATGGATTGGAATGGAACCCCGACGGCTACATCTGGTACATCAACGGCATCGAGACCGCGCGCACCGATTTCGGCGGCGTGTGCCGGGTGCCGCTGTATCCCATCATTTCCGTCGGCATGGCGGACAACGTTGCCAATAACCGGTTTTTACCCGCAGAGTTCGTCGTCGACTATCTCAGGGTATACCAGTACAAAGATATCCCAAGCCCATAAGCATACGCCGGCATACTGATATCGTGATGGAGGAGAGCGCATGGACAACCTATTTATTAAACGGCAGCGCGACGCGCTGGCGGGTATCGGACGGATGCTGCTGTCCCTGCCCGGCCTGATGAAAACCATGAACGTCGCCAAAGTGATTGCCGCGCTGGTCATCATCGGCCAGCTGTTCGGCGCGCTGATATTCGACCTGCCCGTCACGCCCCACGGACCCCAACTGGATATGAGCAAGTTCACCCTCGTCTGGTCCGACGAGTTCGAGGAAGGCACGTTCAATAAAACGTACTGGTCCGGCCACTATTGCTGGGGCGACGACGGCACCTGGCCGCGCGACACCGCGTTTTGGAACCGGCGCCAGGTCAGCTTCCGCGACGGCAACCTTATCATCCGGGCCGAGTACCTCGAAAACGGGCCCAAAGGCCCCGAAGGCCCGGCCGGCCCGGCGTACTATTCCTACGGTATGGACACCAACCCGTGGACGGACGGACCCGGCAAACCCGGCTATGAACAGCTCTACGGCTATTTTGAGATGCGCTGTATCCTGCCCAAAGGCAAAGGGCTCAATCCCGCTTTCTGGCTGCTGTGCGACGGGATGTTCAACACCGACCCGGACGGCGGCCTCACGGACGGCGGGGTGACGGGCTGCGAAATCGACGTGTTCGAAACCTCGACCAAGTACGCCGACAATTCGCTCAATCCGCGCAAGAACGCCGTCTACCATACCATCCATGTCGACAGTTACGACGAGTACCACCGCTCCGAGATGCAGGGCTCCTTCCTGGCGAACAATCCGCGTTCGGAGTATAACACCTACGGCATCGAATGGAACCCCGACGGCTACATCTGGTATGTCAACGGTGTCGAGACGGCGCGTACCGATTTCGGCGGCGTGTGCCAAGTGCCGCTTTACCTGATCATTTCCCTGGGCGTCGACGAAAACATCAAAGACAACCCCGGCCTGCCCGCCGAGTTCATCGTCGACTATGTGCGCGCGTACCAGTACAACGACCTGCTGTAAGGGGCTTTCTACTCAACAAAACGGGGCATACCTTTTTGAAGGAATGCCCCGTTTTCTGTATGGCTGCTGTTATGGAGAAGTGGGCGGCGGAACGGTGACCAGCGTCGGCGGTATGGTTACATGGAAGGTCGGCGCGGTGACCAATGTCGTCGGCGGGGGAATATAAACGGATGTCACATGGAAAGTCGGCGTCGATACAATCATGGTTGTTGTGGCGGAACCTGTGGTCTCGGAGGCCGGTACGGTCGTGACGGATTCGGCGGTGGTGGCGCCCGTTGCGGCGGTCGTGCCGGAACCGCCCGTGCTTGCTGCATTTTGCCCGCTCGTTGATAAGGCGGTGGCCGGGGCAGTCGTTTCATCCTTTTGCCGCAGGCAGGCGCCCAGCGCGCAGATGACCAGAATGAATACGGCGAGAATGGCGAGGTTCTTTTTCATAAAATACACCTCCCGTTTTGACGGCTCAACTGAATATGGAACATTTTTCTTCTTCAAACAGAGGCTTGCGCAGCCGCGGCGGTTGTGCGGAAAACGCTTTTTCGCTTTTAATCGCTAAAGCGAATGCCGCGATTTCATCGTATTACAAAAAGACAAAATTGTCAAGTGTACCGGCTTTACTTTTCATGCCGGCTTCCCGGCTTTTCACCCGCCGCGCGGTGTGGTACAATGGCGCTTGAAAAAACCGCCTGTGAAAGAAAGAGGGCAAAAGATGAATACCCCGCTTATCGGTATCAACGGTCTTATTAAAATCAAACCCGAGCAGCTCGAAGCGTCGCTGGAGGCCATACGCGGTTTCGGCTTTGACTGCATGGAGTTCAACCTTGCCAGTATTCCCCTCATCGCGCACGGCGAGCCCGTCGAACCCTATGTCGACTATGTGCGCGGCATATTCGAGCGCAGCCCCCTTAAAATCACGGGGCACATCGGCGAGGGGCTTGATCTGCGCAACCTCCGCGAGCCGGCCCTGCACAAAAGCGTCCTCGCCGCGTCCATCGACGTCTGCGCGCGTTTAGGCATCGATCGCCTGACGCTGCATTTTTCCAAAGCGTCGCCTATTCTCAAAGAAGAGGAGGCGTTTTTTGAAGCACACGCCGAAGCGGCCGATTATGCCGCAAGCAGGGGCGTCCTCCTGCTGATGGAGAACATCGAAATCGAGGATTACCGCAAGGTCATCGACATGGTGCGCCGCATGAACCACGACAATTTCAAGATGACGCTCGACATCGGCCACCTCTATCTTTCCGTCCGCTATTTCGGCGGCGACTTTTTGCAGGCCGTTCGCGAATGCGCGCCGCTGGTGCGCCATACCCACATCAATGACAACACCGGCCGCTTCGAACCCATGCGGCTGGAAAACTTCGCCCTGTATAAAACCCTCCACATGGGTACCCGCACCGCCCTGGGCTCCGGCGACATCCACCTGCCGCCCCTTTGGGGTAAAATACCGATACGGGAAGCCGTCGAAATCCTGCGCGGCGCGGGCTTCGACGGCATCTTCCTGTGCGAGTATGAAAACGACCTCTACATGCCTTTCGGCGAAAAAATTCAACAGGATATGCGCCGCCTCGTCGGGGAGGTCTACGGCGGCTGAACACTAATTAAAAACAGCTCCGCATCCTACCTCTCAGTCGCTATTCAGCGACAGCTCTCCTTATCAAAGGAGAGCCGGGGAAGCTCCCTTATCAATCCTCATATACAACAGCAGAACCAACAAAGGAAGCCCCCGTTAAGCCTCCCCTTGTAAGGGGAGGTGGCAGGCGATAGCCTGACGGAGAGGTCGATTTCTTGACTCCCTTGCAAAAGGAAAATCCCCTATTTGAGGAAATGTCGCTTGCGATTCTTCTTTTCGTAGAAAGGCGAGAAAATCCAACAGGATATGCGCCGCCTCGTCGGGGAGGTCTACGGCGGCTGACACGGTGCATGAAAAGAAGCGGGGGCGGACGATGTGTCTGCCCCCGCATTTTACTCTATGGCTCTACTTGCCCTGCTTGCCGACTAATTCGGCGTACCGTTCCATCAGGTCCGCGACACGCTCGGCCTCGGTGGCGTAACTTTTGCCGCCGTAGGCGGCTTTGACCGCGCGGTCGAGCGTGTTGTGTGCCTTGACCAGTTCCGGTGGCATCGTCAGCGGGTCGTACAAATCGGCGAGGCTGCTATCGGGGTACAGCGCGCGGGCATCGAGCACGCCCTGCGCCGCCTGCTCAATGGCCTGCTTTTGGGCGTCTGTCGGGTTGGGCCACGGAAAGTTGTTGTAGACGATATTGGCCGAATATCTGTAATCGCTTTTCAACCTTCCACAAACTGTTCTTACCCATGCCATATGGATATTAGATGTCAAGACGCCAAAATGGTAGAGGGTTGCATTGCTAACAATGTAAAGTTGATTCGAAGCAATTATATTGGGAGATAAAAACATTATTGGTATATAATTTCGTTTTTCAGAGCAAACAGTCGGAATCGCTAAATATGATGTTTCCGGTTGCCGTATCTCCGCAAAAAGAGTTGGTGTTTTTGCAAGTTCTATTGTGTTTTTTCTATTGCTTTTACTTCGCCATACTTGCACTTTTTTAATTTTTTCCATTATTATTGGGCTGCTTTGTATTGATTTAGGTGCCACATTCTTGAGCCATACACAAAATCTTTTTTCATTGTGCAACAATTCCCTTGCTCCGATAAAAGGTCGGAGAAATTGTTGGCAATTCTCATCTTGCTGAATTATTTGAATATATTCATTCTCGTCTATGGTATAAGCCCCATCATCCAAAGCGAAACTACCATAATTAATAGCTGGTACATCGCATAATGTCGATGTGCGGTTTGTAATGAAAATATTATTAGCATTCACTAAATAAGGATTAATATTGTTTGCTAATGATACTGTTCCATCGCTTTCATAAATATATTTGTTTCTCTTTTTGTCATAGGCACTAAATCCGACAATAACACAATGAACAGCGGCTTTTCCTTTTGCCTCATTGCTCCACTTGAAGGTGCGGTAGCCAAAATTGATAATGACGCCGAATTTTTCAAGCAAAGGTTTCCATAAAACCGCAACCTGCTCGCCTTGGGATATAGAGTTCGTTGATACAAATGCCGCGCTTATCTTTGTGTGTGTGATATACTCCGCGGCTTTTCGGTACCATGCCGTCACATAGTCAAGGTTGCCGGCGCCTTTCGTGTTGCCGAAGACGAGGTTCATATCCTCTTTCTGCTCGGCGTTCATGATGCGCGCGCCGGAAAACGGCGGGTTGCCTAAAATATAATTCAACTCGCTTTTCGGCACGATGTTTTCCCACTCTATCCGCAGGGCGTTGCCGTGCACGATGGTCGCCGTCTGTTTCAGCGGTAGCCGCGCGTAATAAAGGCCGAAATGCTCGGCGACGAGCGCGTTCATCTGGTGGTCCATCAGCCACATGCCCACCTGCGCAATTTGGCAGGGGAACTCCTCGTACTCGATGCCGTAGAACTGGTTGACGTTGACTTTGCAGTAGGGCGATATGTCAAGCACCATCTGGTTTTTGTTGTCGATGAGCATTTTCAGCACGGCCAGTTCCAACCGGCGCAGCTCGCGGTACGTGATAATCAGGAAGTTGCCGCACCCGCACGCTGGGTCGAGGAAGGCGAGCTTGCTGATTTTGTCATGGAACTGCGCCAGCTGGGCGCTGTTGCCCTTGACGCGCTCGAACTCCTCCCACAGTTCGTCGAGGAACAGCGGCTTGATGAGCTTGAGGATGTTCGCCTCGCTGGTGTAATGCGCTCCGAGTTCCCGGCGCTCCTCGGGTTTCATTACGCCCTGGAACATCGCGCCGAAGATGGCGGGGGAGATGTAGCCCCAGTCGAGCGTGCAGCACTCCAGCAGCATTTTCCTTGTTTTGGCGTCGAAATCGGCAAAACCCAGCCGCTCCGCGAACAGGCTGCCGTTGATATAGGCGAAACGCTTGAGCTCCTCCGAGAGCATCGTCTGTTTGGCCCGCTGCTCCGGCGGCGTGTCGAGGATTTCAAACAACCGTGCGATGCGGGCGGAGAGGTCCGATCCGTCCTCCTTCGAGGCGGAGAGGTAATCAAAAAAGATGTTCTTTTCAAATATGCCGGCGTCGTCGGCGAACAGGCAAAACAGCAGCCGCACCAGGTAGACCTCCAACTGGTGCCCCTCGTAGCCCTGCGCTTTCAGGATGTCGTGCAGACGCGCCATTTTTTCGGCGGCTTTCACATCCACCGCTTGGTCCGTCGGCAGTTCCGCCGAGGTCTTATAGCCCGCCAAATCGGCGAAAAGCTTCACGTTTTTATACAGTTGCGCGGTCTTGAACTCCCACATCTGCTGGGTGGTGTCGCGATACAGTCGAATGTTGTCAAAGTCGGATACCATGATATATTCCGGCAGTTCTTCATCTTGCAGGAAAAATTCATAATCCCGCGCCTGTTTGTACGCTTTGTCGAGGCTTTTACCCCTGGACTTCATTTCGATGAGGATAACGCCTTTCCAAAGCGTGTCGATATAGCCGGTCCGGCCGGTCATGGGCACTTTGCGCTCAAAAGTGGCGACGCGCCTGCGGTCCACGCCGAAAACGTCAAAAAAGTCGTTGGTGAAACTCTGCGCTTCTGCTGCCTCGTCCTTGGCGTTCTCCCATTTTTTGGAGAACTGAAGGGCCCGCCCGGCAATTTCCTTCCAGCTCAGTTGCATACGCTCACTCCTCTGCGTAATAAAATATATCACAAAATGCTTAAATCTTAATACGGAAATTCATCGGCCTGTTTATTTATAGAAATAGTTCTATGTTCCTCATTTTGCCTCTTCGTATCCCTTGCCTCTCCTATGTTAGGAGAGGTGGCAGGCGACAGCCTGACGGAGAGGTAGACCTGTGTCAATTTGTTGAATAATGCCGACTAGCAACCTACCTCTCAGTCGCTGTTCAGCGACAGCTCTCCTTAACAAAGGAGAGCCAGGGAAAATCCCTTGTCTATCCTCATCTAAAACAGTAGAACCAGCAAGGGAAACCCCCGTTAAGCCTGACGGAGAGTGAACCACAAAACACCGCCGTAGGAGAGGTGGCAGGCGACAGCCTGACGGAGAGGTAGGCGCAACCCGCAAACCTTATATAAGCGTTTACTGGCAACTCACGCCTTTTCTTAAAGTACAATATATCACAAATTGCTTAATCTGACGAATGAAAATGATAAAAATCGTCCCTTGACATACCGTCTCAAAGCATATAATATAATTTCCAATATGGGGAATGAAGTTCTCCCCGGGTGACGGCCGAACGCATTTATTATGCTGATGACTTCTGCAAATCTCTTGCGGGAGTCATTTTTTTGTGAGGTTTTTCCAAATGCGCAAATATATTTATATCGGGCTCGGCGGTTTCCTTGGCGCCGCCATGCGTCTGCTTTTCAGGGAAATCCGCCTCTTTGAATGGCACGACGCGATCCCCCTGGATACCCTGCTGCTCAATATCGCGGGCGCGTTCGTCCTCGCTTTTATCCTGACGGTCTCCTTTGAGTTCCGGGAGTTGGACGCCGATATCCGGCTGGGCATATCGACCGGCATGATCGGGGCGTTTACCACCTTTTCCGCCCTGTGCAAAGAAACGGTCCGTCTGATGAACGGCGGGCGCTATTTCTATGCGGCTTTCTATATCCTGTTGTCGGCGGCGCTGGGGCTCGGGGCGGTCTGGCTCGGGACGGCCGCCGCGCGCGGCTTGGGCAAAAAATGGATTGCGTTGAAAAAAAGGCGAATGAAATAAACGAAACGATGTGGTATGATGTGAATTGGTTGTTTGTCGGTGCAGGCGGCGCGGCCGGCGCGGTTTTCAGGTTCCTTTTAAGCAGGTTCGTGTCGCAAAAATCAAACACGACGTTTCCCGTCGGGACTTTTATCGTCAACATCAGCGGCGCGCTGCTGCTGGGTGTTTTGACGGGTGCCAATACCGGCAGCAACGTTTATCTCCTCATGGGCGAGGGCTTTTTGGGAGCGTACACGACTTTTTCGACCTTGACCTTCGAGGGGTTCGGCCTTTTTCAGGACGGCGAGCGCAGAAAAGCGCTTGTTTATATCGCGGGCACCTTCCTGCTGGGCATCGCGGCCTATACGGCCGGTTTCGCGTCTGTCAAATGGTTCAAATCATTTTTATGAAAGGCGGGGTTCATCGTGAAAGCGGGGGACAATTGCCGGATTCTGAAAATCTATGTCAGCGAGGATTCCAAATACAAAGGGCATAATCTGTACAGCGCCGTGGTTTTCAAACTCAAAGAAATGGGGATAGCCGGCGTCACCGTAACCCGCGGTATCGAGGGCTACGGCAAGGCGAGGGCCATCCACACCTCTCGCATCCTCGACCTCAGTTCAAGCCTTCCGATCATTATCGAAGCCATCGACACACAAGATAAAATTGAAAATGCTTTGCCCGCCGTCAAGGAAATCGTCAACGAAGGTCTGGTGATCATGACCGATGTCCATGTTATCAAATACGGTAAAAACGGCGACGGGGCCGATGATTACCGCGGTTAAGCAGAAACCGCGCTTAAAGTCCGATGTTTCTCTTTTTGCCTCTGCTGTGAGAGAGGCGTCAGGCATCGCCTGACGCAGAGGCAGACGCACGATAAAAGCTGATAAGGGCTTGATTCCATGAACACTCAACCGAAAAAGCGGTTCGCGCCGGCCGTCACGGTTATCATCCTGTTCGGCGTCATCAGTATGCTGGGGGATATGGTCTATGAGACTGCCCGCAGCGCCAACAGCCAGTACCTGAACCTGCTCGGCATCAGCGCGGCACAAGTCGGCCTGGTGTTTGGCATCGGCGAATTTCTGGGCTATTTTCTCCGGCTCGTCGCCGGCGTTTTCTCGGACAAAACCGGCAGGCACTGGCCTTTTATGTTCGTCGGGTACGGCATGCTTTTGGTCGTGGTGCTCATCGGCCTGACGATGAACTGGAACATCCTCATCATTCTGATTTTGCTGGAAAGAATCGGCAAGGCGCTGCGAAGCCCGGCGAAAGACACCGTTTTATCGGCTGTGTCCGAGCATCAGGTCGGCATCGGTTTTGCTTTCGGGCTTCAGGAGGCACTGGATCAAATCGGGGCATTTGTCGGCCCGCTTGTTTTTACGGCTGTCTTTTATTTTTCCGGCAAAAACGGGACCGTTCAATACCAAACGGGCTATCGGCTGCTGGCCGTCCCGTTTGTGATACTGATGTTTTTCCTGACCTTTGTTTACCGCAAAGTGAAGCGGGAACAGCTGATACCCGCCGTTGACAAAGGCGGGTTCAAGTCAGAGCGTCTGCAAAACATCTTTTGGGTTTACACCGCCTTTACTTTCCTGTGCACCCTCGGTTTTGTCAATTTCAGCACGATCGGCTATCATCTCAAGGCGGGGCGCCTGATGTCCGACGGAAATATCACGCTGGTCTATTCCATGGCGATGATTGTCGACGCTGTCGCGGCCGTGCTTGTCGGCAAAGCCTATGACCGTCTGAAAAAGAAAAGCGGCTCTAAAACCGGCGGGTTAGCGGTTTTGATGGCTATTCCGCTGGCGTCTTTGCCGCTTCCCTTTTTAACGCTGAGCGACTCGGCGGTGATGCCTGTAATCGGGATGGTCATTTTCGGCATTGTCATGGGGACACACGAAACCGTCATGCGTTCCGCAATCGCGGATATTACGCCTTTCAGCAAACGCGGCACCGGTTACGGGGTTTTCAATACCGCGTACGGCCTCGCGCTGCTTGGCGGCGCGTCGCTGATGGGGTGGCTGTATGATCTGAAACAAACGAACGTCATCATGCTTTTCGCCTGCTGCGCGCAGGCGGCGGCCTTCATCATGTTCATCAAAATACGCCGGATGGCAAAAGCGGACAACGGTTGAAGCAAGCGAAAGAAGAATGCGTGTTGGAAGAAGTACGCCTTTACCTGCTCATCGGTATCCTATTCAGCCCTCTTGCCGCCTGCGTGGCTTTCGCTGTTTCCTACAAAGAATACAGCAGGCATTATACCGACAAAAAAACGCCCGCCAAACTGGCTCTCCGGTCGGCGGCCGCGGCGTTTATCATCTTTTTGGCCGTCGCGCTCGCCGGAGGGCTGGCGATCGGCTTGCTGCTTAAATAAAAGAACGGTCAAAAGAAGCGCTCCGCAGCCAATCAGCGGAGCGCTTCCGCCAGTTTGGCAAAAGTTCCGCTTTCCGCCATGATGTAGAGCCCCAACGCGATGAAGACGACCGGCACGATAACCCTTTCGTACTTTTCGATTGTTTCTGAAATCAGGCGTATCGAGGCCAACCGGTAGCCGACGGCGCAAAGGGCCAGCGTCAGCGCGGCGAACACCGCCAGCGCAACCGCGATGTCCGGCGCCCTCAGCGAGGTGAAGTAGGGGATATAGATGCCCAGGTTGTCCCCGCCCGACGCGAGGGTTATCAGCGTAATCGTCCAAAACAGACGGCTGGCCTTGGCGCGCTCGAGTTTTTCTTCGACTTCCTCCGCCTCTTGATGCTCGTCCTCCGCGCGCTTGACGGCCGTTCGTATCCCCAGGGCGATCGGGATGATGCCCAGCAGCCCGAGCATCCATTCCTCGGGAACGTAGTGCAGGGCAAAAACGGCTAAGAGGCTTCCTGCGACCAGCAGGGCGGTGCCGAGATACTGGCCGCCGATGATGTGCAGCGCGCCTTTTTTGCTTTTGGCCTGAGTAAAGACAACCGTCAGGATCAGCAGGTAGTCGATACTCGTCGATACGAACACGGCAGCCGCCGACAGCAGTGTAGCGCCCATGATGAAACCTCTGTGCCTGTTCCGCCCTCTTTATGAAAGCGGGCTGAGCGTCTGGCCTTCGCCGGCAATCATAAAACGCGGATACGCCGGGGAGTCAAAGACCGTCGCCGGCCCTTCGCGGACCAGCAGCCAGTGAAGGAATTCGGCATATTCGGTCTTGTAGTTGCAGCCGACGTGCGGGGCGTTTTTAACAAACCATGTGGCGTCGCGGAATATGCAGCCGGAAGCGTCGATGATGCGGTCGGGTGAAAGGCATCCCTCCGCGGCTGGTACATAGTTTTCGGGGAAGGTTTCGCCGAAGGGGGCGCTGGCCGCGCCGCCGCCCATCAGGTCCGCGTCAAGCGTGCCGTCGCCCGTCGCGAGCGCCCGCTCGATAAAGGGGGCGTAGGGCGTATTGTAGCCGGCGACAGCCGCGAACTCAACGCCGCCGGCCTGCGCCTTTTTCAGCAGTGTCTCACGGCCGGCGGCCATTTCATGCAGTTTGTCCGCCACGGCGATAAACGCCGCATTGCCCTCCCGGTCGTTTCCGAACATATAATCGACCGCTTCGCCGTATTCATCGGGCAGTACCATCGCCCAAAGCGCCGGCGTGCGGCCGAAGACCCCGGTGACAAACCCCTCGTAGACCTTGTCCTTGAAACGGGCGATGAAAGCGTTGAGGAGTTTCGATACGCCGTCCAATACTCTTGTTTTATAAAGAACCGTGTACACAAAACGCTGCGTTGCGTTGTCCGCGGAGTCCATCAGGGTATAATAAAGCGCTTTGGGCAGCACCGTAATGTTGCCGCAAAGCAGGTCGGTCGCGCCGTAACTGCCGTAAAAAGTGGAAGAGACAAAAACGCATTTGTTGATTTTTTCATAACCGTATTTCGTCATATAAGCCAGGGCTTGAATGCCCCCCTCGCTCGTGCAGACGAGGTTGACCTTGCCGCAGCCGGTATCGGAAAGCGCTTGGCCGACCATCGCGGCGATGGCGTCGGCGTTGACCAGGGGGTTGACGCGCCAGTCATAGGCGAAGTAATAGGTATAGTCCGCGCCGAACCAGTCGACGCACGAGAGGACGATTTTCCCTTCGCTGTAGCCCGGACCCGCCAGCAGTTCCGGGTAATGGGCAACCGAGAGCGGATAAGCCGGCCCTTTTGAACCGTAGACGGGCGTACCCGTTTCGTCGCAACCGATGCGGCCGTAAATATCGTTGAGGTAGTCGAGGATGACGTCGACCCCGCTGTCCGCGCTGCGGCGTATCAGCGCCGTGCCCGCCGCCTTGAACAGGGTGGCAACAATGTCGCCGGTATTGATTTCTTTGACGGGCTCTACGCCGCCGCCGCTGCCGTCGTCAACCCTCAGGCTGTCGAAACTCATTCCGCGCAGGATGACCACCGGCAGTTTTTCGCTTTCAGTCGCCGCAGTTGCCTGCGGCACAGCCGTCGCCTTGGACGCGGCTCCGGCCGGCAGACAGCACAGCGCGGCGAACACCGCCGCTATCAATATACAGCCGATTTTTTTCATCTTAATGCCTCCGCAGCAGGGTTGAACCCGGTCATATTTCTATCACATCGCCGTCAGCGAGCGCAGCGCGTTGAAAACGGCGGTCAACAGGCCGGACAGGATTTTCATGACATACGCGAAGTCGGTGATGGCCACAACCGGCCCGTTCATCGGCTGCGACGCCGAGTACGGTTCAAGTGTGACGTTTAAGTCGCCGGGCGCGGACCAGTCGTTGAGGATACCTCCGAAAAGGGGCTTTACGAACTCGCGCATGATAACCTTCGCCGCGCTTTGCATATAGGCGAGTTTTGCCGCCCGGGTGGCGATGGCCGGATTGACCGCGAAGCCGTCCTCAGGCAGGCCCATGCCCGCAAAAAGGATGTTGGCCGTGCGCACGGGAATATTCATCAGCGCATAGACGAGCACAGCGTTGACGGCTTGGCCCAGCAGGAGGACTTCGGGGGAGTCAAAGGAGGTGTTCTCGTCGCCGGCATAATGGCGCGCGAACAAATCGCCCACGATGTCAAGCAAACTATCATATTCGCCCGCCGCGAGGGTGATGCCGGCGAGCGCCGCAATTTCCTCCACGGAGTCGGCGGCGGGTGTGCCGGCTTTGTCATACAGGGGCAGGCGCGCCGCCTCGGCAAGGGTTTCAAACGCTTCGGCGAGCGCCTCATACTCCGGCGTACCCTGCGCGATGTCCAGCATAGCGGCCACTTTACCGGTGGAATCGGGGATGTCGTAGGCCGCGGTTTTCATACCCGCCCTGAAAAAGCCGAGGCTGTACGCGGGCAGGCTGCTTTGTATCGCGGCAATTTGTCCGGCGGAAAAGCCGGCAGGCAGCAGACCGGTATCGATTCTGTCGATATACCCGGTCTTCACGGTGACGGCGTCGCCGGAAAACCCGATTTCCCGGTAGGCGTTGGGATAGGCAAGCAGACAGCCTGTTTCGATATCGGTAATGCGGTTCCCGCCGGCAGAAACAGCCGTCGAAATATCGTTGGCATGCTCGTGCCCGGTCAGCCAGTATTTGATGCCCCAGTCGGCGAATTGCGTCGCAAGCTGCCTGTAATTGTCAAGGCAGAGCAGGTTGCCGCCGACGCTCTCAATGCCGAAATGCTCCAGTACGTTATGGTGCACCATCCCGATGAGCCGCTTGCCGTCGCGCTGAGCCTGCGCCGCCTGCGCCTGTATCCAGGCGAGCAAATCCGGGCTCACCGAACTGCCGTCCTCACGGTAAATACAGGCGTCAACCGCCAGCAGGCGGTAGCCGCCGTCGAGTTCGGCCGTGTAGGAACACGACCCCGCATGCCGCGCGAGCGCCTGATTATAGCCGAAGTCCGCATAAATGTCGATAAAATCCTCCGGGTCGAGCCTGCCGCCGGAGGCGGAGGTCCGGATGTCGTGGTTGCCGGGGATAACGAAGATGGTTTTCCCCGTGCGCTGTTTGAATTCACGCAGAATCCGCGCAATGCCGAGATGCTCGTCCCACTGGCCTTCTTCGCTCAGGTCGCCGGGGATCAACAGGTATTTCGTATCCGAGGCCTCGAAACGGGCGAGGAATTCGCCGATCACCGCATTGGCCTCGTAGGTCAGCATACCCTTGGTGTTCGCGTGGTGGTACAGAGGGTCGCCGGGCAGCGCGTTGTTTTCCTGTACGGGAACGAGCGAACTCAGCGGCCGGTAGTGGATGTCCGACGCGACGAATACGTTCAGCGGCCCGTCAGTTCGCGCGGCTGCGGCAAACAGCGAGGGCAGAAGCAGCGCCGCGCACAACAGGATACAAACGGCGGATTTCAGCGGTTTTTTCATGACGATGACCCTTTCACAATGGTGGAAACTTTTTACGTTCTGCCGCGGCAGGCCGCTTTGGGGCAAGGCGTTTTATCAACGGCGCACGGGCGGCTTCAGTACGCTCTGAGAACCTCGAAATCCGCAAGTTCCGTCATCAGGTTTTTGATTTTGCCCTCGATTGTCCGGATCGTCTCCATGAACGCCCCGTCGTCTTTCCCGGTCGGGTCGTCCAGCCCCCAGTCTTCGCGGCGCTTGCTCGGCAGGAAAGGACACTCCACGCCGCAGCCCATGGTGATGACCACATCGACGCCGGGCAGTTCGGCCAGCAGTTTCGGATGTTGGGTTTTTTCCATATCGATCCCGTAAAGCTGTTTCATCAGCCGCACCGCGTCGGGGTTGATGCGCTCTTTCAGCTGCGTGCCCGCGGAGAAACTGTCAAACACGCCGGAGGCAAAATGCCTGCCCAGGGCCTCGGCAATCTGGCTGCGGCAGGAATTGTGCGTACAAATGAACGCCACCTTCGGTTTTCTCATATGGCACCCCTCCATCTTTTTCCCGGTCCGGTTGAATGAACAATATCATCGGAATGATAACGCCCGTCATGTTTCCGTGTCAAAGAACTGACACCCCTCGCGAAATGCGAACCCGATCAACTCGTCGCGCCCTTTCCTGCCGTTGTACCACAGCAGCCACCGGCCGCCCGCTTCGTCCCAAACGACGGAGGGCTTGTAGCAGGAGTCGGCGTCCCAGGCGCCGGCGTCGGGCGCGAGTAGGGGATTGCCCTCATAGCGCTGCCAGCCGCTGATCCCGTCGGCTGAACGCGCCAGGCAGACGCAGGCCGTGTCGATATCCTCGTAGCCGATATAAAACATCAGGTAACCTTCGGCGGTCTTGACGACCTGGCAGCCGCCGACGCGGTCTTTTTCAAAGGGATGCCGCGGTTCGGAGCCGAAGATGGGGTTGAACGGCGATTTCTGCCAGCGGATGCCGTCGGCGCTTTGCGCGTAAGCGATGACGTTGGGTTCGTAGGTTTCTCCCGCCGCGTACCACATGCGGTAGATGCCGTTTTCATACAGTACGCAGGGGTTCATCACCGAATCTTTTTCAAACGGCTCTTCGGGTACAAGCACCGGTTCGGCGAGCCGTTCAAAATGCAGGCCGTCCGTGCTTTCGGCGTAACCGATGCAGCTTCTGTCCCGCGCCTGACCGGTGTACCACATCCGGTATTTTCCGCCCGTTTTCAGCACGCAGTTGCGGTTGACTTCGTCCTCCCAGCCGCTGCCGGGGTTTGCCGCCAGCGTGACGGCAGGCTCGTTCCAGCGGATGCCGTCCGCGCTGAAAACGGTTGCGAGCGCCCTGCGCGGCCGCCAGGAAAAATCCATGCGCAGCCTGCCCGGTTCGCCGCTTACGGCGACGTCGAAACAAGTCCCGAGCGACCCGCCCAGGACCGGATTGCCCGCGTATTTGACAAAAGAACGCCTGTCTGCCTTTTCCATTGCTTTCAGTATATCCGCGCGCGCAGGCACTGTCAACGCGGCAGGCGGCATTGACTTGCGGCGCGTATTTGACTACAATAATATCGTAGGCCGGCCGCGCAGCACGGGCCTGTTCATGAACATCGATAAGTTAAGAATACGTACGAAAGGAGACGGACGGCATGGAGAAACCGACCCTTGAGGAAATGACCGCGGCGCTTGAAAGATACTTTGCGAAAACCGGGTTCCCCAACGACGAGTCCTTTGTTCTTAACGAGATGAGCGAAAGTGAAATCCGCGAGGAGTATCACAACCTCTTCAAGGCGGAACCAACCGATTAACGGCAAAACCGGCAAACGCGGGCGGACAATTTTGTCCGCCCGCGTTGTGCTGTTAGGCCGACGGAACGACACAGGGGTCGTTCCCTACATAGATACAGAATCGTTTAAAACACATCTCCGATATTCTTCAACAATTCGTCATCCCGCCATTTCAATGGGTTTTCATCGATGTATCGCCAAACCTCCAGATATCCTTTTTCGTTTCGTATCACATGGTCATAAAATGATTTCTGCCATATCTTCTTTTCGAATGGTGGATATATACCCGATTTAACGCCGTGTATATATGATGATGTTGTAGCGGTTTTAAATCTCTGAACCATCTCCGATACCGAAGGGAAATACCCTGCATCGAATCCGGGACTTGGTAGTGGTATCATTCCGTCGTCCCGAAACGTCTCTGGCATTGTAGAGAACGCTCCTCGTGTTGTTCCATCGCTACGAATCGTCTCCGCACTTGTAGGGAACGAACCCCGTGTCGTTCCGGTGCAGTATACCGTTACGAAACGTTCAATTATTAATATTAAATGTATATGATTCGGCATAAAAACATATTTATCAATAAATACATCCGTTCCATTGCCGATGTTTAATAACTTTTCTTCAACGACCTTGCCGAACTCGCTTAATGCAACAATATCATTTTTTATACTGCCAAGTATAGGCAAGCGGTTTTGTGTACAAATCGTAATGAAATAAGCGTTGTTTTGGCTGTAATCATATCCTTTCAAACGCTGAGGTTTTCTCTGCGGCAAATCCAAACGGCACCTCATTTGAAATACTTATTTTAGCGGAACGACACAGGGGTCGTTCCCTACAGAACGCCTTTTCCTTTTCACATGCTCCTTGATATGTACGATGATGCCGCCGGCCACCGACCCCGCCGAACCGCTGATGAGGTCCGTCATCGTGTCGAGCAGCGGGAAGCGCGCGGGATCTGTGGGAAAACGGGCAAGGAACCAATCGCTCGGGATAAGCCCCCATGCCTGCGTCGTCCCGTTGAAAAACTGGTCGCAGACAAACTCGAACATTTCCCAGGTGACGGCGGCTGTAAACGAAAGGCCGAATGCGCAGGCCGCCAGAACAATCGGTTCCATCTTTTCCGGCGCGTGGCTCAGCGCCAAAGCGACTTCGCAGCCGGCGAGCACCAGAATGATACTGCCGAATGCGTGCAGGTAAAAATCATACTGGGGAATGTAGGTATAGATATAAAGATATTTTCCTATAAAACTCGCGGCAAAAGCCAGAATGATGACCCATTTTTCCGCGCGGTAGGAGATGCGCGCCAGGAATACCCGTTTCGGCAGCGTCAGCCGGAACAGCGGCAGCAGGAACATCGCCGTAAAATCGGTTTTAAGAATCAGCAGCACATTCGGGTCGTCGCCCGCAATCGCTTTTTTGACAATCGCGTAAGCCATCAGCGCCCACGCCAAGCACCAGAGGGCAAACTCGACCCAGGTGACCTCGTCGCGGAAGGCGCGGTATTCGCTCAACAGCCTTTTTTTCACCATAAAGAACCCATTTTCCTTATTCATTTTTTAACGAAAAAGTGTTTTTCTCATTCAGCCGGCGTGGTGAATTCAGCCGTCAGCGGCGCTTTCGTTTGTTTCATATAAGTGTCGAAACCGGTGATTTCAATCGAGTAGCCGGTGCCCGGCTCAAGGTTTTCCAGCGTCCAGGATACTGTCGGAGGCATCGGTTCAAAGTAGAATCCGGAAAAGAAGCGGTAGGTCCCGACGGTCCTGCCGCCTTTTTTAAGAACCAGGGTGTAGTGGTGGATTTCCTCCCCGTCGAGCGCCTGCGGGAAGCTCACCGTTGCCCGGCCGGCGTTGAAATTGCCGACGGCCGCTTGCGCGCCCTGCGGCCATACGGGCGCATCAGCCGTCTTGTAACGCGCGTTGGTGTAACTAAAGCCCGAGCGGTCGGAAGGGTTGGTGACATAATAAATCAACTGCTGTTCTGAATAAGACGAAGGCACCGTGAAAAATTCGCCGGTCATGATGTTGAAAGGCAGCACGGCAACCGCATTGTCCGCGTAGACCTCGACGATATAAAACTGCGCCGTCGCCTCGGCTCCCGGCGGCACGGAACCGTAACTCATGCCGTCCTCAAGTTCGACATAGGAAAGCGTTCCGCAGCCGAAACTGGTAAAAAAGTATTGGCTGCAGGAACGCGGGTCGTTGACGGGGTAATGCGAATGGCCGGAGAAATCAATCACCTGCGGGAAAAGGTTGAGCACGGGTGAAAGCTGCGCGGTTCCCCAAACCGTGCTGCCGTAAACCGTTCCCTGGATGTGCCTGTGATTAAAGACGAATATCGGCTTTTCCGGGTTCTCTTTTTTGGCGGCGCTCAACTGCCGGTACAAGCTCGGCAGCCGTGGGAAAAAGGAGTGGTCGTCATTGTAACTGACCGTGATGAAATGAAAACCGTTGATGACGCGGTCCTCGTTGGCGGGGACACCCAGCCACTGCTCGCAGTCGGCGATGGTGTTGCCGCCGCCGATGTCGTGGTTGTCATAGACGCACATCAAAGGCGTTTCGGGACGTTTGCACCTGTTGACAATATCGACGACGTTGTTTGCCTGCGCCCGGGTGCCGGAGGTAATGATGTCGCCGGCAAAAACGAATGCGTCGATCGAAGCGTACGCCTGGCTTTGGGCATAGGCATAGGAGTATTCAAACAGCTTTTCAAGACGGCCGTACTGTCTGCAGGAGGATTCGTTTTCCATGTGGATGTCGCTGCAAACGACAAAGCGCAGCACCGGCTCGTCGGGCCTGTCGATGACCGCC
>JAKJCA010000033.1 GCA_022706685.1 Bacillota bacterium | reverse complement strand
TACCGACCCCCGCCAGTCTGCCCGCCATAACGTCGCTTTCGCTGTCCCCCGCCATAAAAGAGTCCTTCAGCGATATTTTGATGCCCTTTGCAGCGAAATCCCTGACCGCCGTTTCGATGAGGCCCGGCGCCGGCTTTCTGCACAAACACTGCTGCCTGTATTTCTCCACAGATGCCTCCGGATGGTGCGGGCAATAATAAAAAGCGTCGATGCCTGCGCCCTGCGGTTCAAGAAGCATGTTGATGTGACGGTGAAGGTTCTCGACATCCTCGGGCTGATACAATCCTTTTGCGATGCCGGCCTGGTTGGTTACGACGATGACCAGGTAGCCCTGCTGCTTGAAACGGCGGATGGCTTCGATCACACCGGGCAAGAACGACAATTTTGAAGGGTCCGAAAGATGCCCGACGTCCTCGTGAATCGTGCCGTCGCGGTCCAGAAAAAGCGCTTTATGAAAACCCAGTTCCTCATTGGCTTTTTCATAATCGTCCGGAACACCGATATCAATGAAATATGTGTCGCTGATGAACGCGCCGATGGGGAAAACGCCGGCTTCGAGCATATCCTTTTCGAAAGAAAAGACCTCCCTGGCCGTTGAATAGATCAGTTCGCGTTTGATAATATAGACGCCACCGTTGATAAAACCGGAGGTTGTACGTTTCTTCTCCCGGAAGGCAACTGCGCGGCCGCCGTCAATGACCACGCTGCCGTAACGGTCAAAATCGTTCATCGGTTTGACCGCGAGCGTCAGCGGGCAGGAATTAATCAGGTGGAACGTGCGCATATCGTTGAGGTCCACCTCGAAAAGCGTGTCTCCGTTGAAAATAAAGAAATCATCTCCGCGGCAGTACCGGGCCGCGTTCTTGACGGCGCCCCCGGTGCCAAGCGCGCTTTTTTCCACCGAATACAGCAGTTCAATCCCGCGATACGAACTGCCGAAATGTCCGCTTACCGTTTCAGCCATATAACCGGTCGCCAAAACGGCACGCTCGATACCGAACCGCGCGAGATGGTCCAGTACATACTCCAAAAAAGGCCTGCCGTTGACCGGGGCCATTACTTTCGGGACATCCTGAACTTTACTCGCGAGCCTTGTGCCTTTGCCGCCGGCTAAGATCACCGCATCCATGTATAACCCCGTCAGTCTGCCGCGACGATGTCTTTCGTGCCGTCGGCTAGTTCGACACCGATATCGTACATCCCGATAAGGATCGTATCCTCGAGAAATGAAAAACTGTGAGAAACACCCGGCGGGATGAGAAACATATCCCCTTTATGAAAATTCCGTTTTCCGCTGCCGGATCCTTCGCCGTATCGCAGTTCAAAAGAGCCTTCGATCACAAAAAATGCCTCGCTGTTGAGGCGGTGGCTATGATTGCCTCGCACCGAACCTGCTTTGGAATAGACCGCGTTAATCTGCCTGAACCCGTCATGAACCAGTTGATAAAGAGCTCCCCTGTCATCCTCAAATACGAAATCCGGCTTCAATATTTCGATCATCGCGCACCTCAAATATTCGAATAGCGGTTATTTTTGATGATGGAGTAGGCTTTGATCAGTTCCTCAATGCCGTCGTCGAGCGTATACGCAGGCCTCCACCCCATCTCCTCAATCCTTTGATTGGACACGATATAGTTCCTTTTATCGGGATCTTCCCCGACCGGCGCCTCGATAAAAACAAAAGAAGGGATGTGTTCCCTGATTTTTTCACAAACCTCGATTTTAGAAAGATTCGCTTGCGTAAGGCCGCAGTTGTATTGCCTGCCTTTCATCTCGTCAAAATGCTTGACGGCGAAAAGAAAGGCGCCGGCCGCGTCCCTGACATGCAGGAAGTTTCTTTTAAAATGCCCCTCGAAAATAACAACGGTCGAGTCGAATACGGCTCGGTAGACAAAATCGTTGAGTAGAAGGTCCGTTCTCATACGCGGCGATGCGCCGAAAAGCGTCGCAAAGCGGAACGTCAGCGATTCTCCCGCTTCCAGCACCGCTTTTTCAGCTTCCATTTTCGTTATCCCGTAAAGGGAAATCGGCTGAATCGGAGAATCCTCGGTACAGAAAGTCTCGCCCGCGCCGAGGCCGTAGCCGCTGTTGGTACAGGGAAAGATAATCCTTTGCCGCGGTTCGCGCAGCGAGATAATCAGCTTTACCGCGTCCGTGTTCGTCGTCCTTGCCGCGATGCGGTCTTTATCACACAACGGAAAACCGACGAGCGCAGCCAGCGGCAGGATATAGTCTTTGCCTTCCATCGCGCGAAGCAGAGTGTCACGGTCCCGCGCGTCACCCCTGATGATGCTAAATGCCGGGTTGGCACAACAGTCGAGCAGCGAGTTTTGCGAGAAGTAAAAATTGTCGAGTACCGTTACCTCATATCCGTTTTTCAGCAGCAAGGGTGTGAGAATACTACCCAGATAACCGGCGCCCCCGGTGATGAGTATTTTTTCCATATCAGACCTCACGCGTAAAGAATTTGTGTGCCGCTGTTTTCGAAAGAAAAGGAAATATTCAGCAGATCAGACATTTCTTCAATGACATGTTGTTTTTTATCCGGCTCGACGAACAGGAGCATAAATCCGCCTCCGCCCGCGCCAAGCAGTTTACCTCCTGTCGCTCCCGCGTTCAGCGCGCGCTGATAACACGCGTCGATGTTCAGCGTTGAAACGCTCTTCGCCAGGGAGCGTTTCAGGCGCCAGGTATGGTCCATAAGGAGGCCGAAATCATTTAATTTGCCAGACTTAAGGACTTTCTCCCCTTCGTCGACAAGAGCCACCATCTCGTGCAATAAAGGCAGATTGAGGTCGATTCTGTTTTGCTGCTCGGCTGCGAATTCGCGGAAATCGCGCTGAAACCCGGTCAGCATCAGCAGCAGGCTATCGTTGAGCTGCTTGACGGTAGCCAGCGGCAGTTCAAGAGGCAGCACGGTGAAGCCCTCCGCGTTGAAGTTAATCCGGTTCAGGCCGCCGAAAGCGACGGCTATCTGGTCCTGAATCCCTCCTGCTTCCGCGCAAAGGTCGCGTTCGAGCATAATCGCCTCGCGCGCAAGGCTGAGTTTGTCTTTCTGAATGCCCCGAGAATAATAAATGCTGTTGAGCAAACCGACAGCGAAAGCCGAACTGGAACCGATGCCAGAGCGTGCGGGCAGGTCCGAATCGTAAGAGATTTGGATGCAGTCCGCGCCGAGGTATTTGAGCGCTTCACGAACCAGAGGATGTTCCACTTCGTCGGGCGTGTTGAAACGCTCGATTTTCGAGTAAGTGAACTGATTTTTATATGCGAAAATCTGCGGGAAATCCCGGACCATGACGTAACAGTATTTATTGAACGTCGCGGCGAGGACACTGCCCTCAAAGCGTTCATAATAGCCTTTGTAGTCGCTTCCGCCGCCGAAGAAGGACATGCGGTGCGGGGTTCTTGAAATGACCATGTCGGCACCATTTTCTGTCAGAATCGCATTGGTATCCCGGGGATGTCAGGCACACTTCTCAACAATGTGTTCTTGAAGGCTTTTTCGGCTCGCATTTTGGAGAGCCCGAATTCGTTGACGGGATACAGAACGCCGGATTCCCGAAAACGTTGTCGAGCGCCGCCTTCCCATTAAAAGGTATCGTTTGAAGTGTAATACAAGCGGACAATATTTTCAATACCGGACATAAGCCGTATCCTGCCGCCGCATAGCTGCAAAACAACCCGTAAAAGGCCAAAAAGCAAGGGTATCGTCTGCTTTTATCATGAGCGAAGGCTGCGCTGCCGCCCGTGTTGATAATACATTTCATGCTTCCGCCTCGAGTTCTCTGTTTCAAGATTTACTGCGCTACCCCGCCAATGCTTTGGTTACCAGTTCCCAAAGGCCGCCCGTCAGGGTCGTCTTGACAATATAGGCCGCAAGCAGGATGAACGCGGCGGGCCTTTGCTCAAAATAGCGGGATACTTCGCCGGCTGCCGCCTTGACAGCCGTATCGCCCGAGGCAAGCGCCGAAAGCAGAAAACCGATACCGGCCGCCGCGCAAACGCAGGGGGCGACGAGCGGCAGTTGTTGAAAACGTCCGATGGTTTCACCTGCCGACATAGCATCGAGGCAATCGGTAAAAACAAGGCACCCGGCAATCATTAGAGGCGACAGCATGGCAGTTACAAGCCAAACACAATGCCTCAGGCTTTGCGTTTTGCCCATCGCCTTGATATATACGGCCGCCGTCACGGCAAACAAGGGCAGCAGTTCGGCAAAACGCATCAAAAGCCCGCGCAAAGGAATATTGGGATACTCAAATATCGTTCCCCCTCGGCCTCGGGAACCGGCCAATAAGGCAATCCATATCGCCGTATACCCCGCAAGCAGAGCGCCTAACATGGCTGTTGCCGTCACGCGGCTTCGGTTGGAGCGCTTGTCAGGCGTTTTTCCGGCTGCAAACATGTCCATAACAACCGTTATAGCAACGAGCGGGATGAATGCGAGCGAAAGCCATGGCGAGGCGTATGCCGCCGCCGCGGTGAGCGGAAAGGCCAGCCAAACCGCCGGTCCGCGCCGCGGGAGAGTCTGCCAGATGAATAGTACAATCAACCAACAACCCAAGCCAAGCAGCAGCCCGCCTGTTTGCGTCGACCTGTAATATGCCGGCATCAGGGCAATCAACGCCACACACAACAGCAGGAATGACAGAAAATAGGCCTGCTTCTTTCCCTGAAGCCTTGCGCGGCGCACCAGCAGCCCGAAGGCGACGGAGAAGGATACGCAAACCGACGCAAAGAGCGCGTTGACTGCCTTTGAAGACGCATAGCCCGTATCCGCGCAAAAAGCAGCCAATGCCACTGCCGACACCGCCGCAAGTTCGATGTTCACGCGCTCATATATTTTACCCGCTGATTTTTGAAACCCTGCAGGCAAACGCTCTTTTCCGTTGTTATGGCGTCGCTCAGTCATATCTGTACACCATAACGAGGCAGGCGATTAGGAACGCCGCCAGCCACAAAGGGTTCGACACCGCTCTATTTTTCAGCAAAACCAGACTTTCTCGCACCGCTTCGCTGCCGCTGAACAGCAGATAGAAAACAAGGGCGAATTGCGACATCAGTGCGCTGGAAACCCATCTTGAAACATCCGAAGAAATCAGCAGCGCAGGCAGGGCGCACAGCGGCAGAAGCATATACAGTATAATCAGTCGCTTTTCCCGCTTATCCGTCGAATATCTGAGCGCTTGACGCCATAAAAATCCGAACAGGACGGCAGCCGGCACGGCGCCGGCAAGGATACGCAGGGTGTTCTGAAGCCGGAACGACTCGGCAGCCGTACCGGCCAGCGCTTCAAGGAGGCCTTTAACGCCGCCAACCTGTATTCCCTGCCGGTCGGTGAAAAAAAAGTAGCCGCGGAAATAGTCTTCCCAAACAGGAAGGTCGGTTCTGTTTTTAATGGCGGCGATGAACTCTTCCTGCGAAAGAGTAATGGTCAGATGAGCGAAAAACACAAAATACACCGCGGCAGCCAATGACACAGCCGCGCTCAGCCAAAACAAAGCACGGGCGCCTTTTTCAGGCTGTGCGGCGATGGAATCACGGTAGAGCAGCAGAAGGATCAGCGGCAGAAAAGAGAATAGAAAGGCGTAATGGCTCGCGATGCCCATTACGCAGAACAAGGGCACCAGCCAGCGCAAGGTCCTATTTTTAATGCACAGAATTGACAGCGCAGCAAAAATATACCAGTAAATGTCCAACATCCCGACAATTTGCGCGTACATTAAAACACCGTTGCCGGCACAGCAGAAGAGCAGCGCCAGCACCGCCACGGCCCCGCGCAGTTGTATTCCTGCCGCTTTGATGACTCTGCCGAGCAAAACAGCTGTCAAAACAAAGGCCGCCAGAAGACTGATGAGAGTAAAAGCGGCGAGGAAGCCTTCTGTCACTCTTTGCCCGCTGAGCATACTGACAACGGAGGCAATCAGCATTCTCGAACAAAAGCCAAGCCGGTAATCGGCGAGATAAAAGCCGTATGTGATGGGGTCGACCGGTGAATGCCAGTTAATAACGGCAGCCGATAGCGCGCCCATCACGAGCAGCAGCAGTATTTCATATTGAAACCGCCGAATAAAAGCGCGGAGTTTGCTCATGCCTGCCCCCGTTGATCCGATGCCTGTTCTATGTGCAGTTTAAAAATCTCCGTCCTGTTCAGGCAGGAACGGTCTTCCCTGCCGCCGGAACATACCGCCAGAAGTGCCGTAGAGGCATCAAGAAACTTCATCGCAGGGTAGCAATATCCCCTTTGCGGGTCAGCACCGATCAGGAATGGTGCCGAGAAATTCTCTCCGTCGGCGCTGTGCGCCATGACCAGTGGGGTTCTGCCCCAGCCGTGTTTTGTCGTTTTTCTGCCGTTGTAGGATGGAATGGGATTCCAAACGGCGAAGTACTCTCCGGTGAAGATATTTTGCGTCATCAGCATCGGTGACAGCGGCGAGGAAAATCGGGAGGGTTCCGCCGCGGTCCACGTCAAGCCATCGTCGAAAGAATAGGATTCATACTGGGCAAAGAGGTCGGTTCTGATATAACAGTGAAGCGTTGAGTCAGCGGTTTGCAAAAGGCCGGGTTCCTGATAGCCGGATATGCTGCGCGCCGCGGTACAGCGCAGTTCTGCGGGGCTCCGCCGCCAAACGTTCCCGCCGTCGTCGGAATAATAGAATCTTGTCAGATAACCGCGGCCCCGTTCCGTATCGGGGAAAGCCGCCGGTATAAGCAGACGTTTCGTGCTGCTTTCGATGACCCGGCAGTTGTTAACGACGCAGAATCCCTGCGGACCGTCGCCGATACAGGTGACAGCCGGGCCGAATGTTTTGCAGTTGTCACGGGAACGCCTGAGGACATAGTCCCAACGGTCGCGGTATTTAATCAGATAGAACAGACCCGCGCTGCCGTCGGGCAAAAAGCGCAGGCTGACGCTCATGACGTTGCCGGCTGCGTGTTCTGCTGCTTTGACAAGAATGACCGGCTGTTCGGTAAACGATTCCCCGTTATCATATGAAAACAGCGCCGCGATGTCGCAGCTGCTGTTGTCATGCCAGTCCCGTCCGGTGAATCTGCTGTATGCGAATATGATGCTGCCGCCGAGATCAAGGAAGTCGCCTTCGCTGTTCCTGGGATTATTATTGCCGGGAGGCAGCACCGCGACTGTTTTCATCCCCGGCCATTTTCTCATAACGACCTCCGCCGGTTTTCAGCCGGAATTTTAAAATGTGTGCTTCAGGAACTAGTCATGGCAGCGTCCTGATTGAACCTGCCCGTCCCTTCGGCCGCAGAGTAGATTGAATAATATAACGTGGCAAAGCCGGTTTTGACGACTTCCGCCGTATAATTGCCGCAAGGCAGCGTTGCCGAGTAATTCCCGGCGGCATCGGTTGTTCGCTGAATTACATTCCCGCCGCCGTCAATATAATAACTTCCGCCTGTCCTGTTAATGCCGTAACGGAACCGGACAGTAGCCCCGGAAATGGCCGCGCCGCCGGAAATGTTTGTGATTTTACCGCCCGCCTGCCCCGGCGTAGACGCCGTACCGGGTACCAGATTGATTGTCGGAATATTCTTTGTCGCGCCGACAGCAACCGTCAGCGAATAATGAATCGCGGCAACATGGCCGGCCACGGTAAATGTCAGGTTATAGGTGCCGGCAGGCAGCGCGAGGCAATAAGTGCCGTCGCCGCCTGTGGCGGAGAATACTTTTAATCCTGTTGAGCCGCCGGGCGCCGCCGTCTGGTATGCCGTCACCGCCGCTCCGGCGAGAGGGGCGCCGGACAGGCAATCGGCGACGGAACCCGTGAGCCTGCCGGCATGGCCGTAAAAGACGGTCGTTGTCAGTGTTTCGGAACGCCCTCCTAAGGATACTTTGATCGTTGTGCTGTCATTCATGCTGTAGAATCCTCCGGCGGGTCCGCTGAAGTCGGCGTAAGGCAGCGTCCATCGTTTGAAAAAACTTTTAAAGTTAATCGCAAAGCGCTGGCCGGAGGTGATATCGCCCCTGTCGGGAGCGAGGCATACTTGATATGCCAAAGTCATTTGCGCGCCGGGCGCCATATCGCCGGCAAGGAAATTCATCGCTGTTTTTGAATAGGCTCGGAGCCCCGGCGGTACTATGTTATTGACCGTTACGTCCTCGACGGTTACAGCGCCTTTATTGGCGACGCTGACGCTGATTTTCGCAAAGTCCGTTGTCGCGTAGGAGGACTTGTCGGCGGTAATCGATACGGTCAGCGGCGATGCCGATACGGTTTGCGCCGCTCCGGAAACGGGAAGCGCCGTCAGCGCCAGAACGCAGGCGGCTCCCAGGGTTACAGCTCTTTTCCATAATTTCATACCGTTCACTCCTTCGGTATGCGGCATAAAAAATGGTTACCGGAAAAGATACACTCTTGTCTCGTATGGTTTGGTCAGGAAGTCGTCCTCGCCCGGATTGTCCACGGTGTAGTTGGACAGCAGCAATTCAGCGCCGGCAAGCTTAAGCCCGCCCGTCGTGCGGAACCGTACCGGTTCATCTGAAAACACGCATATTACAAGTAATTTTTCACCTTCAAAGTTGCGTTCATAAACAAAGAGTTTTTTGCTTCGCCTATAATGCATTTTGAAATCGCCGTAAACAAACACTGGGTTCTCTTTCCGCAAAGCCAGCAGTTTCCTGTAATAGTTCAGCAACGAATCCGGGTCTTCGAGCTGAGCCTCCACGTTGACTTCGGTATAATTCGGATTGATATGGAACCAGGCTTTATCAGCCTGTGTGAAACCGGCGTTTTTGCCGGCCGACCACTGCATCGGCGTTCTGGCATTGTCTCTGGACGCCTCTTTCGCGATTTTCATAATGGTTTCGTGCTTGAAATGAAGTTTTCTGAATAATTTGTAGGTATTGATGGTTGAAATATCCACGTACATGTCCAGTTCCGGCAGACGGATATTGGTCATGCCGATCTCCTGCCCCTGATAGATAAAGGGTGTTCCGCTCTGGCATAGGTACATAGTGGCCAGCAGCTTTCCGCTTTCGGCGCGGTAGCACTCGTCGCCGTAGCGGCTGATAATTCTGGGCTGGTCATGATTTTCAAGATACAGTGCGTTCCAGGCTTTGCCGTAGAGTTTTGTTTGCCAGTTATCATATACTTTCTTCAGTTTTCTCAGATTGAAAGGCCGCCTGATCCAACTGATAAAAAGGCAGTCTGCCTCCATGTGCTGAAAATGGAACATCATGTTCAGTTGCTGGTTTTCACCTTCTTCAATATATCGAAGGGCAACCTTCGGCGTCATCATGGGCGCCTCGCCGACGGTCATACAGGTGTAGCGGTCAAGGACCTCTTTTCTGAACTCGCCGAGGTATTCATGAATGTGAGGCCCGTTGACATACTGCTCAATACCTCTTGCGGCCGGCAGCGGGAACCCGTTGGGCAGGCCTTCCTTTTTTGAAATGAAAGTAATGACATCCTCGCGGAAACCGTCAACTCCCATATCCAGCCAGAAGCGCATGATGTTCTTCACTTCTTCCCGCACGCGGGGATTGTCCATATTTAAATCTGGCTGTTCGACGGCAAAAAGATGCAGATAGTACTCGTTGAGATGCTCGTCATATTGCCAAGCCGGACCCGGGAAAGTGGACAGCCAGTTGTTGGGGGGCTTTTTCCCTCCTTTTTTCCCTGCCCGCCAAAAATAGTAATCATGATAGGGGTTGTCTTTGCTTTTTCTGCTTTCCAGAAACCATTGATGCTGGTCGGAGGTATGATTGACCACCAAATCCATGATGATCTTTAAGCCCTTTTCGTGGGCCAAAGCGAGCAGCTGCTTAAATTCTTCAAGGGTGCCGTATTCCGGCGCGATATCGCGGTAGTCGGAGATGTCGTAACCGTAATCCTTCTGCGGCGATTTATACAGCGGAGAAAACCATATCGCGTTGGCGCCGAGTTGTTTGATGTAGTCGATTTTCGAGATGACACCCTTGATGTCGCCGATACCATCGGCGTTGCCGTCGCAAAAACTCCTCGGCCAGATTTGATAAACGACAAGTTCTTTATACCATTGTCTGGTGGGGTAAATGCGGTCCAATGGTTACACGCCTTTCCTTTCAAATTGACTGCCTGCGGTTACCAGCTGCCTCCGCCGCCGCCGCCCATGCCGCCGCCGCTGAAACCTCCGCCGCCGCTGAAGCCTCCGCCGCCGCTGCTGAACCCTCCACCACCCCTGGGAGCGGGTCGTATTTCCATACTGTTTTTCAAATTCGACATTCCGCGGTCGAAGCTGCGCGTAAACAGCAGCGCGTTGAAATAACCCATCGTATACATGTTGCCCGCGTAAGCGGAAGTGTACCACTCCGGCTGGCGCAGGGCGATACCCTCGAAGTTTTTGGCCCATTTGTCGGTTAGGCCGAAAACATAGGCAAACGGAAGAACGCGATAGAAGTATTCAGGGTCTTCCTGAACGAGCATTTTGATTCTGTCGAGGTCCGCTTCCCGGATAAAATCTTTGAGTCCGAGAATTTCCTGCATCCAGCGGACGCTCTTCGGCGTCCATTTTTTCATTGCCGCAGTCATCCAAATCCCCGCTGCGGTCAGCAGCACGGCTGCAACGGCGGCCAGGGGTCTGCCGACAGCGGCAAAGCCGATATAGAGTACGGCAGCCGAAGCCAGCGCGGCAATAACGGGATAAAACACCATCTTGAAACCGAGGCTGCCCGCGCGCATCGACTTGCGTTTATCATAGGTTTCGACGATTTTCCGTGCGGAAACAGCCAAAAGAATCGACGCGGCTATGGCCAGGGCATAATAAGCGTCGTTGGCGATGGCCGCATAAAGACCCAGGAACATAAAAGCGACCGCCGGTACGACCTGCAGGAAAGATGAAATGTTCCGGGCAATGACAGACGGCCGGGTATAGATATTGTTGTCCGTTTTCACCGAGAAGTAATTTTTCAGCATCGTCTTCGATGCGTCGAGTGTCAGATAAAAACTGTATTTCAGGTTATCGGTCGTCACCCTGTTCCCCGAGGCAAACAGCCCTGTAAACATGGTCAGCTCGAACGTTTTCGCTTCCGGGCCCAGTTCCTTTTTCTTAATGAGTTCAAAATCGTTTTTATCAAGCTGATTGATGGCGATATAGCCTTTTGACGCCCAGTAAATAATCAGGGAGATGAGATCCTTGTTGTCGACCGTTCCGTCGATGATATAGCCGGTCTCCGCGCTGGTCATCCCTTCCGGCGGCTGAAAACTGACGACAGGAATTATTTTTTCATCTCTGCCGAAAAGAATCCAAAGCGCCAGAACCGCCGCCGAACTGAGCGCCATCAGCGCGTACATGGCAACGATAACGGGTTTTTCCGTTTTTTCGCCTGTGAAATAGCCTTCCGGCAGGTTTACTTTCAACGTAACACCCTCGCCGGTCGGCAGCGTTTCTTTCAGCCGTCCCGTAATGACGTTGTCTTTGACACTGAAATCGACCATATCGGTCCTGGTCTGGCCGTAAGCGCCGCCGATAAATTCAACCTGCGAGGCGTCAAAATCCTTGGGCATCATAACCGTGATGCGGGAGTTTTCGATCGGCGATTCCCAGTCGAGCGGCAATACATTCCAGTATACGTCGTCAAATTGGGGAATCTTGTCATCAAGCAGGGTGCATTTGTAATGAATAACATAGGTATGTTCCCCGCGCAGATAGCGGTTTTCGCTGCCTATTTGGATGACATAATTGCCGTTTTCTTTGAACGTCTTGTACTCGTAACCTTCCACGCGGGCGCCGGAAATGGTGTTGCGGTAATTTTGCCGCACCTCTTTGCCGTCCACAAGCCGCACAACCTCGCCGCGGTATGGGATATAGCGGAAAATTCCCCTTTTGTCCACATTGAAGTTGACGACGACGGTTTCGGTAATATCATAAACATTATTGTCGAGCACTCGGATGCTGACGTCGAAACGCCGGGTATCCATATCGTAATATGACGCCGACGTAAGCAAAAACCCCGGCGCGGCCGACGTAAAAACAAAGAGCAGGGCGAGCAGCAGAAAGATGATTTTTTTCAAGTCGGACTCCCCCCGGAAAGCAAGGAGCCGCGTTCAAAAAGAATGCGGCCCGAAGTTGATTCAAAACTTGACTTCGACGTTCTGGCGTTCCGCTTCCTGCGAAACTTCAAACAAGGGTTTCCGGACAAAATGGAATATCCCTGCTATGATATTGCTTGGGAAAACCTCCGTTTTGGTATTAAAAGTCTTGACCACGGCGTTGTAATATCTCCTGGCGTCGGAAATTTCGCCTTCCATCGCCGTCAATTGTGATTGCAGATTTAAGAAGTTCGTGTTCGCTTTAAGGTCCGGGTACGCTTCGGAAAGCGCGAAAAGGCTTTTGAGTGTAGCCTGAAAAGCGTTTTCCGCCGTGACCCTGTCTTCGATGGTCTGGGCGCCGGCGGCCGCGTTCCTTGCGGCGACGACGTTCCTTAGCGTTTCGGATTCGTGAGCCGCATAACCCTTGACCGTCTCGACGATATTGGGGATGAGGTCATAGCGTTTTTTCAGAAAGACGTCCATCGTCGAGAACGCTTCCTCCACTTTGTTGCGAAGTTTGACAAAACCGTTATAAGTCGCCGCGAGCCAAAGGCCGATCAGCAGAACAAGACCTACCAAGCCGAGAAATACCCACAACAGCATAAAATCATCTCCTTTTCAATGATAATTTATTTTAACCCCTGCCTATGGCAAAGTCAAACAGTTGAATGGCTGTCAACGTTTATAAACGGTGTTCGCACCGCAACGCGCGGGTGCTCTGATATATTTCACCTGTGGTTTCCCGCAAGGGAGCAAGCGTGTGTTTATACGAACGCCGAAAAAACAGAAACACCGCCGGCAGGGGCGGCGTTCGATATGTCTATTTCAATGTTTTACACCTTAATTACCACGGCGGCGGAGGGATATCCGTAAACATTGCCGGAGGATGCAGCTGTGTAAGCTCTGACTTTGTAGCAATAGGTTCTGCTCTTGACCAGGCCCGTATCCGTAAATCCGAGCGAACGGGTCACTTTAACCCGCGTATAGGGGCCCGCGGCGTTATCGGCCCGGTAAACGATATAGCCGCTTGCGCCGGAAGACGCGGACCAGGTGAGTTTTACTCCCGCCGAAGTTGCCGCGGCCGCCTTGAAATCCGGCGGAACGGGCGGCTGCGCCTTTTCGCAGAAAGCCACGGACGGTTTGCCGTAATAATTGGCGCTGTTATAGGACCGGTATGCGGTGACTTTGTAATAATAAACGCTGCCGCAAAGCAGATTTTTGTGTGAATAGGCAGCGGTTTTCGTTACGGCGAGCCGTTCGAAAGGTCCGGCCGTTGTTTGGCTGAGGTAAACGACATAGCCCGTCGCATCCGGTACGGCCTGCCAGGACAACAGCAGCGACGTACTGCTGTTGGGCGTTGCGCGCGGCAACAGCGGGGTCGGTGTTGTTACCTGGGCTCTCAAAGCGGCGGACGGAAGCCCGTAAATGTTTTTTTCGTTGAAAGTGGTATAAGCCCTGATTTTATAATAATAAAAACCGCCGGGTATCAGGCCGGTGTCGGTACAGTTGTTCTGCGCGGTTACTTTCGCGCGGGTATAGGGCCCCTCCGGTTGCCGGGAGCGGTACAGCACATAACCGGCGGCGCCTTCGGACGGCTGCCAGGCCAGCCGGAAACCTGTGCAGGAATATGCGGCGGCATTCAACGAGTCAGGAACGCCGGGCAGCACACAGGCGCTGACCGCGGCAGACGGCTTTTCATAAATATTGATAACGCCGCTCCGGCAAACAGCGCGAACTTTATAGAAATATTCTTTACCATAAATCAGGTCTCGATGAATAAACGATAGCGAAGAAGACGCGGCGATCCTTTTATAAGGCCCGCTCGCCGCTGACGCCGAATACAGAATATACGACGACGCGCCGGGCGACGCGGACCACTGGATGAGAATGCTTTTATCCTCGTTGTCTTTCGCGGAAAAATCGCCGGGAATCAGCGTTTCGGACGACACCGACACATCACAAGAAGCTGTCAACGAGGGGTTTTCCCGGGATGCGCAGACAATACGGGCAACGCCTGCCTTGACCGCCGTTACAACGCCTTCGTTGTCCACCGCAGCGACATCCGGGTCCGTCGAAGACCATGTTAAGCCGCGGTTGCCGGCGTCGTCGGGCAAGACTTCGGCGGGAATGGCAGCCGTACTGCCGAGATGCATCGGGAGCGACGCGGCGGATAGCTCAATTGCCTCCACGGGGATGCCTTTATTCACTGTCAGCCCGAAAGATGCGGTCTTGGTCACTCCTCCGGCCGTATAACATACGATAATCACTTTATTGCCAGGCGACGGGTCGAAACCGCTGAGCGTGAGCGCTGCGGGGTCCGTGATTCTTAAGGTCACACCGTCCGAAAAGCGCGCTGTCAGCACCAGACCGGAATAATCCGCGCTTTCGCCTTCGGTGTAAAAAACTTTCGATGGACGGTAGGTGACCGAAACACCGGTTAAAACAGGCGTTTCCACCGTGCGCGCATAATACTTCTGTGAGGAAAAACTGTATAACACCATCCAACCTGTTTTACCACCGAAAGACGTTTTTCCCCAAAGATAGCTGCTTGTCCTGATTTTATCGGCGACCTTAATAACTGTCCCGGCGGGTATGACCGTGACGATATTGTCTCCGAATGCAGCCGTACCGCGAAGATTCATGCTTTCGCCCAGTTTCCACGAATCATTGAGGCAATAGGCAAACTCGCAGTAATCCAGGCAAACCCAGCCGGATATGCCCTGATAGGCAACGGCGCCCCAAATGCCGCTGACTTTTGTCGCTGTGAAGACGGTTGTGTTGGGCATGGTGCCCAAAATAGAAGAACTAAGCGATGCCGCCGAACGGATATTCAGCGCGGAGCCGCTGGACGTGTTAACCGTGTACCGGCCGGTCAGGTATTTTTCGGCGGCGGGTTTCGCTATCCATCCCATCCGGTAACCGCCTGTTGTAACCGGGAATATGATTTGGATTCTGCCGCCG
Source organism: Bacillota bacterium (assembly GCA_022706685.1). GTDB lineage: Bacteria > Bacillota > Clostridia > Oscillospirales > Acutalibacteraceae > UBA1447. The sequence continues at coordinate 13,901 of JAKJCA010000033.1, read as the reverse complement.
CTCTCCCCTACGACGCTGTATGCGGTCTGCTCAGGGAGAGATGTTAGTTTTTCGGCAGCATCCGCTCGTTTAAATACGTCCGCCGTACCCGCCGTCACACCCGAATAGTGCGATACGGGTTTTCCGATTACGGCAGTTTTGGTGCAAGTCGCGGCAATGGTTTTTCCCGAAAGGATGAAACTGACATGAAGCTTGCCGTCCGGTTCTTCGGCAGAAACAGTTAATTCCGCCGCGGGCGGAACGGCAATCTTATCGTTCGAGCCTTCTTCGGTTACCGTCATTTCATCGTTCAGAAAAGAATAGCACCTAAGCGGTGTCGGCAGGCTGTTTTCAGGGGAATACGGATCCTGAACGGCACCGGATAAAAAGTAAGCCGCTTCTTTCTGGCGCCGGATAACGAGGCCGGGCAGGACCTGCCCCCCGGCATGGCACCACGCGGTGAAAGCGTCGGTGATTTCCTGATCCGTATAATTCTCAACGCCGTTAATCAGATAGGTCTTCAGTCTGAAGTCGCCGTAAGTCGCCCATACATTGCCGAAATTATAAGTGAAACTTACAAGAGCATCAAACTGGTTCTGGTTGACGGTGATGCTGTATTTGTTGAGAAAGGCATTGACATAACCCTCATATTTAACAATCTGTTCGCGCAAGCGCGCATCCGCCTGCTCGACCGTAATCACCGCAATGTCCGGCTTTTCGGGATTGGAACCGGCAAAGGACCCGTAGCCGATGGTCCACTGGCTGTAATCCCAATAGGCTTTCGCATAAAAGCCTTCGAACCCCTTGATCATTTCGATTCCCGTTTCGGAGGTTTTCATTGCTGTCGCGGCAGAAGCGGCAAACAACCCCGCCGTCACGGCGCCTGCGGCCGTGAACAGCGCTATGATGATACAAAGAATCCGTTTTTTCATTGTCCCGAGAACCTCATTGGCAACGTTAAGCGGATGTTCCTGTATTGAACGCTGTTTTCATTGTAAAGGAGTACCGCCGTCTGTCAAGAGGGTTTTGCTCCGTATCATACAACCTTCCGCAAGTCTTAAGATGTTCGTAAGAAACTTTTAAGAAACGCGGCAATCTTCTGCGCGGCTGCATTGGACATGCGCGGCGGGCAGCATACCGACGCATGCTGCCCTTAAAAATCAGCACCGCTGTCCAAATATGCGATATCGCCGGATATGCTGGCAAAGCAGCCCCGTATTATTTCCCGCTGCTTTCCCGTTTTCTGCTGACGCGGTAGGTGCTGAGAATGATAATACCCAGGAAAGCTCTCAAGCCTGCGTTTTCTATCATCGCAAACGCCAAGACCCAAAGGATATCCCTTGCCGGCGGCTTGATGCCCAGCCGGGATGTTTCGGTTAAAAAGGCGGTAAATGCCACTGTTGTGCCCAGCAGAACGAAGGCCGCGAGAAAAACAAAGAGCAGTTCCGTATTCAACTTTCCCATGGCAAATGCGGTCAGCAGAGACACAACGCCGACAAGTTCAAGATACGGTTTCAGGAAGTCAAAAAACAGGTAACCCAGGTAGGAACGAAACGGATACACCGGCAGGCCCTTTTCCTTGACGGTCTGACGCTTCAGGATGCTGATGGCGTCCATGATGTCTGTATGCCGCGCACGTCTTGCAGCGCGAATTTCACGGACGGTTTCACCGACACGGCGAAAACAGACCGTCGTCGGCGTATGGGCGGTTCGGCACTCGATACCGTTCTCGGCACAGTAGGCATAAATACGCGCCGCAAGTTCGGTGTTCTCCCCAGAACCGTCGGGATGGAAACCTCCCGCATTGATCGCCATTTCTTTCTTGAAAAGAATGGAAGCGCCGGCAAACAGCAGTTTGCCCTTTGATACTCTTTTGAAAGGTTTTGATATCAGCGTTTGCCTGCCGTTTTCGAGGATCTGCGCAATCACAAGCGCTTTCTTGGGCACATGATAGGTGTTGGCGGCGCCGGATCCGGAATGAATGCCATTCGCCACAGCGCAGAAACTCTCACAGGTCTGCGTCCTTTCGTCGACATGGAAAGGCGTGACAAAATTCTCCACCGCGTCCGGCGTCAGCACGCAGCCGGCGTCTAAAAACAGCACATAGGGATAGGCGGCCGCGTTCATCCCCATATTGAGGGCGTTAGCCCTGCCGATATCGGGCAGTGATAAAAGGGTGACGTGAATTTTCTCGTCAAAACTCTCAAATACACGCACGTCCGCTTCGCTGCGGATGCGCCTGCATACGGGTTTGCCGGTCGGCTGGAGGTTGAATGACTTGATAATATCGGCTACTGTATCGTCCGACGAGCCGTCGTCGACAGCGATGATTTCAAAAAGAGCATATTTCTGAGCCTGCAGCGCCCGCAGTGTTTCCGCCGCGTTGTTTATGTTGTCTTTCAGATAGACGACAATCGTTACGGGCGCAAAATACTTGCGATGCGTAAGATTGGATGTCAGCGAAAGGTTTTTTAACTGCTCCGACTTGTTGATGCCGGACACGGCCGAAAATATCAGAACAATCGAATAAATGGTTAGATAGATAACGAACAGGGTCGCAATCGCGGAAAGCAGATACTCAGCCGCCTGCAGTAACAACATCGCCCTCTCCGCCTTTCTGTGTTATTATTCCCCCGACTTTCGCCCTGTACATCATCGCCTCTTTGGCAAACCGGTCGTCCCCTTCATAAATACGCGCGAGCTCTTCATACCCGACACCCAATTGCGCTAAACTTTCAGCCGAGTTGGTCCGCACATACCAGTTGAGGTCGAATAAAGCCGCTTTGAGCGCCTCAACAACTGCAGGCGTTTTGTACAGCCGGATTTGTCTGGCCGCGACGGCGAGATACTGCCAGTCGCACTCAACAGCGTAGGTTAATATTTTAGCCATATAGTCTGCGGCAGGTTCGTATGCATGCCGGCCGAAATACCGCATTGCGGCAAGACGGACTTCCTTGTCCTGCCCGGCATCGCTGAGCAAGGCGTAAATCTCCGTTTCGCGGCTCGCGGATGAAACGATGAAATAATCGACCGCAGCGGCTTTAACCTGGTTATCGAGACTGTCAAAAACCTTCCATATCGAGGCACAGAGTTCTTCTCTGTCGCCTTTATAGGTTGCAAGCCCGCCAAGAAGAAGTTTTTTGCCCGCCGGCAGGGTTGAGGAGTTGACTTCTTTGAGCGCCTTGACAACATTTTCTTTCTCGCCGCACGCCAACACAGCAAGCAGCGCGTTCTGCCGGCAATAGACGTTTTTATCCTTGATCCATTTCAGAAAATATTTGTCCGCTTCGGGCAGAAGTCCCGCACTGTTTGCCGCAAGGTTCGCCAGACTTGCCCGTTTCAGCGGCCCTGCGGAGTCAAACGCCGCGGCAAGCGAGGCGATCATATCCGCACTGGCAGCGATATATTTACCGGCGGCCGGCTTTTCAGGGCAAGATTTGCCTTGACCTTCAGGTTCAGGGCAATCAGGGAATTGAGGCGAAAAAGTCGTTTTTTTATTTCGCGTTGAATGTTTTCATCCAGCGGCTGACCGAGCGCAGCACATCTGAATTGCTGCTCGAGCATCGAGTCAAACTTTCTTTTGCCCGTTTCAAAGCGCAGACTGCGCAGCGCCTCATACAAAACGACGAAAAGATCGATTGCAATGAGAAGTACGCAAATCAGAGCATACAACGAAATCAATGCTTCAAAATGGCGCATGCCGTTATCACCCTCTCATGTTGACATCATCGCAAGAAATTCGTCGGCAATATCCGGGTCAAACTGGCTGCCGGCGTTGTCATGAATCTCCTCGAGCGCTTCGTCTTTGCTGAAACTGCTGCGGTAGGAACGGTCGTTTGTCATGGCGTCGAAAGCGTCGATAATTGAAATAATACGCGACAGCAGCGGGATATCCGTACCCGAAAGCCCTTGGGGATAGCCTTTCCCGTCCCAACGTTCGTGATGGCAAAGAATACTTTCGGAAATGTTGATCAGCTCCGGTGTCGATAAGGCGATTCTGTAGCCGATTTCAGGATGTTTTTTCATTTCTTTCATTTCATCGGCTGTCAGTTTGCGGTGGTTGAGAAGCAAGCTCCGGTCAATGCCGACTTTCCCGATATCGTGCAGCGTGGCGAGCAGCGCGAGGTCGTCCGTCTGCTCGGGGGATAAGCCCAGCCGTTCGGCAAGGCGGCGCGCCAGCGCTTCCATTCGCTTGACATGTTCCCTGGTTTCATTGCTGTTTTCCTGCAAAGCGGCGAGCATGGATGATACCACGTCGCTCTTGGAACTCCTTCGTTCAAACAGTTTTCGCCGGTACATGTAATCCTCGGCTTCTTTTCTGACCATGAGGATGTCCTGCTCTTTTGATGTTTTTGTACTGCAACCCAGCGATATGTTCAGCGAAAAAGAACTGTCTTTCAGCGAATCGTTGTAGGTTTCGCATTTCTGTTTAATCAGACCCATGCGCCTGACAGCCGTTTCGTAATCTGTGCGCGGCATAATAATACAAAACTCATCACCGCCGATGCGCGCGAGAATATCTTTTTTATCGCAGCATTCGTGCAGGATGCCCGCCGCGGCGATAATCAGCCGGTCACCCGCGAAATGGCCGAAGACGTCGTTGATGAACTTCAGGCCGTCGATGTCGGCGAATATAACAGAGACCGGAAGATTTTCTTCAACATCGATTTCGATGAAAGCGGAATCCAGATAGAGGCGGTTGAAAAGGCCCGTCATGGTATCGTGGAGAATCAGGTAAAGAATCTCCTCTTCTTTGGCTTTGCGTTCGCTCAGGTCGATCATGATTCCCCTGAGCGTCGCCGTTTTTCCCTTTCCGCCTTCGCAAACGATACCCTTGGTATTCACCCACTTTTCGGCGCCGGAGGCTGTGATAATGATATACTCGCAGTTGCAGGCATGACCGCTTTGCGCCGCATTCAAGATGGTCGATTTCAGCGCCGTAAGATAATCGGGATGTACCAGGTCGGTCAATGTGACTTTTCGGGATAAAAAGTCCTCGCGGCTGTATCCGGTCAGCGTAAGGCAGCTGTCGGACACCTGCTCGACAGTCAGCCGTTGATCGTTTCTGCATCGCAGCACCATCGCAGGCAATTCGGAGAGGATGCTGTTGCTCACCTGCTCGGCTTCCTCCAGCCGGTCTTTCAGGCCGCATTCCTGAGCCGCCGACAGGAAAGACACCCGGAAACTTCTGCAGGCGCCGTTTTGTTTTACAGGCATCAGGCAGTATTTTACCGGCAGTATGCTGCCGTTCTTTTTTCTGAACCTGGCAAAACTGTCGGAAATTCGAGTAATGATATCGGCCGCATGAAGCGGTTCAGGCCGTGGAACGATATCGCCATTGAAGCGCAGGCCTTTTATTTCCTGTTTCGAATACCCAAGCAGCCCGCAAGCCGTATTGTTACAGTCGACGCAACGCAGGTTTTCGTCGAGAATCATAACGGCCTCATAACGGTTTTCATCCCATGCCAAGCAAGCCGTTTCAGCAGCAGGAGCGCGAAGCCCGGTTTCCTGCGGGGTTTTGTCCATTGTTCCCTGTCCTTTCGCCGAAAGAGCGTTTGGGTTGCATCATGCAGGAAAACAAAACGACCGTAAACAACGATTCACTCAGGCCATTTATTCAGCGCGCCAACGCAAAGAGTATAACCAATTTCGGCTTGAAGTGTCAAGTTTCAGCGCTTGATTTCCGGGACTTTTGCGGCAGAAAAGGCCTGCATCCGCAAGGGCTGGGGTGTGATATAATGATGGCGGTTCCGCCCTTACCCGAACAAACGCATCATCGCCGAATTCAAGGCTGTTTCAGAATACGAAGGAGGGGCATTATGCTGCACCATAACGGAACAAAAAGGTTGCGGACTCAACGGCTGGTCTTGAGGCGTTTTCGCGCGGGCGACGCCGGCGCGATGTTTGACAATTGGGCGAGCGACCCAAAAGTCACACAATATCTGACCTGGGATGCCCATGTTTCGCCCGAGCAGAGCCGAGCCGTCCTTGCTTCCTGGATTGGCATGTACGAACACCGTGATTACTATCACTGGGCCATCGAATACAAAGGGCAGGCAATCGGCAGCATCGGGGTCGTTGAACTGTCAGACAAAGACGAGCGCGCTGTCGCCGGTTACTGCCTGGGGTATGATTATTGGGGCAAGGGGCTGATGACCGAGGCGCTTTCGGCTGTGGTTGCCTATATGTTCGAAACAGTGGGCTTAAACCGTCTGTATGCTTATCATGATATTGAAAACCCCGCCTCCGGGAGGGTCATGATCAAATGCGGCATGCAGCCTGAAGGCACCTTCCGGGAGCATTTGCGCCGAAAAGACGGCACCTTCGCCGACGTGCGTGTCTATGCCATCCTCAGGAGCGATTATTTATCTGCCCTGTGACCGTTAAAAATATAAGCGCTCTTACCCGTACGGGCAGGAGCGCTTGTTCAATAATCGATATATCATGAGGATATTGTGCCCAGGTCGATCACGCAGCCTTCGACGACTTCCACGGTACGGTTCGCTTTGCTGCCGTCGGGGTAGCGCAGCGTCAGTTCAGCGTTCCCCGCCGGCAGAATGAAGCGGAAGCCGCCGTCCTGCGCTGCCGAGAAGACGAACAGCCGGCCTCCGGCGAGCGCCTCGATTTCGCACGGCAGCGGACGGCCGTCCCTGCCTGCGGCGATTCCGGATATTTCTCCTGTCGCATAAAGGGTTTTCACGGCGGCCAGTTTTGCGTTGACCAAACTGAGGGTATGGAAGCGAACACTGTTCCAGTAAGGGTTCGGCGCGGGCGGCACTTCATAGCGGCAGTTTTCTTTCGCGCAGACAATCGCCTTCACCTGCGCGCCGCTCAATTTCGGATTGACGCTCCAAACCAGGCCTGCGACAGCCGTAACGATAGGCGCCGCCATCGAAGTACCCGATTTATAGGCGTACGAACCGTACTCCTGCATATCGCAGCTGTAGATCCCCGAACCCGGGGCGCATAAGGATACCCCGTCGCCCCCGTTGGAGAAGGAAGACTGCCTGAACGAACCGGAGCCGAGATTCGTAGCGCTGCCGACAACGATAATCCTGTTGAGAATATCCGCTTTCAGAACACCGGGTATGCCTGCAAAAGCGTTGTCTTTGTTAATGCAGCAGAATGAACCGTTGTTGAAACTGTCAACAGGATTTCCGTTGCTGTCGCCGTTGCCGGCTGATTGCACAACGACGAAGTCGTAACCGCGGGACAGGAGGATGCCGAAATAGGCGGATACCAGAAGCGCTTCGGTATCCATATAAATTTTTGGGTAGGCGCTTCTGCCCTCCTCGATACTGCCCGAGGAACCCAGCGAAAGGTTGACAACCCTGGCGCCGGCGGAAACAGCGTACCCGACCCCGAATATAATCCGCAGGTCTTCGATCCAGTGCTGGTCCTCCTCCGGTTCCCAATCGACACAGCATAAATCGGCACCGGGGCAGATGCCGCTGATTCCCTTGCCGTTATTGGCTTTCGCCGCGATCAGCCCCGCGACATGGGTACCGTGTGAACCCGGTCTGTTCTGGCGCTGCAGCAGCGCGTTGGGAAAACGGATTTTCCCGCTCAGCTCCGGATGATCCGTTTCGAAGCCGCTGTCTACAATTCCGAGGGTAATGTCGTTAAAAAGCGGAGCATAACCCCACGCGTCCCTGGCATAGACCGCTTCCGCCCACCAGGTGCTTCCGGACGGGTTGGCCTCGTCAAAGCGGTAAAAGGGGGCAACGCCGGCCTTGTTGAAGGGATCGTCGGGCGTCATATCCGGTTCGTATCGAAACGCGAAACTGCCGGAGGCGAAAACAACGTGTTTGTTTTCTCTCAGCCGGCTGCAGAGCGCCTGCATTTCCTCCCGGCCGTCAAACTCGGCGCGCAGCACAAAGAGCCCTGCCGGCGCAAGAGTGCCGATACACACGCCGTTCACGCTCCGAAAGGCGCGATACCGTTCAAGCAGCGAAGTTTTCTTGTCGAGGAAACAAAGAAGCACATTGTCAAGCAGTCCTACGCCTGAGCCGAGATTGTCAATTTCCGGGGACTTTTCGCCGGAAAGAAACGAGTCGTCTGTTCCGAGCAAATAATAAGGCGCTCCCGTCAGGGCAATGCTTATGGAATCGACCAAGCCGGCTGCGCCGGGCAGCTGGGATGCCAGGAACACAACGAGCGAAAGAAAAACGGATACGATTTTCGCCATACAAAAACCTCCGGAATGTTGGATTCAGCGTCTTCGTCATTTTTCAAGGAGCTGCCGCCGCGCTCAGGTCGCACCCCAAATCATACCTTGCGCGGTTAAAAGCGGTATCCGAATAGGTGTAATCGGTCAGGGACGCCGTCACCTTCGCTATAGCTTCTTGCGTATAGCTGCGGCCGAACCGGTTTTGCGCCAGTGTCAGGTATTCGTAATCTTCGATGCCGTCAGTCACCGCCTCAAGCCTCAGCGAAGATACGGGCCCGTCGATACCGATTTTATTGCCGTTATACATCAGCGAACCGTCCCCGAACGCGCTGTCTCCCGTCCAGGGCGTTGTCAGCGCTTCGCTCCACGGGTCTGCCACATCGTTCCAATAAGTGGTGCACCAGTAAAGCAGCCCGGAAACGTTGCGCTCTTTCTGCTGCCAGAACAGTATTCTGTGACGGATACCTTCCCAATGGATAAACAGGTTGCAGTAATCCCCCTGCGGCCCGCAGCAGACATACCACCAGCTTTTATCGCCTGTAGCCGTCCTGCGGGCAACCTCTTGGGCAAAACCGTCCGTATCATAAAGGTTCGAGACCGCGCAGATGATATTGCTGCGGCCGTTTTGCATGACCAGGGAGTTGTATTCCCTTCCTCCGTCGGTAAATTTGTAGATATAGAAAGGTGTTACCATATTATAGCCGGGGCAGACCCTTGCCAGCCGGTCGGTAATCGCTGCGTACTGCTCGTAGGCCGCGGCGGAGGACGGTTCGTCAATCGGGTAAAAATAAGCTTTGGCCGCCCAAGCCGGGTTGGAGCGGACTTTATTGTAAAGTGCGGCAAGACGTTCGTCGTCTGAAACATAAGGGATGCAGAAGGATGTCAGTCGTTCATCGCTCATATAAGCGTCCGCCTCGCTGCTGAGGATATCGAGGGGGATAGAATAGGGTGAAATCTTATGTTCAAGCATCATTTCATAATATTTTTTATATAGCTGAGCCGCCTGAGGGCCTGAAGGATCCACCCCGTGTTTGACGGCAATCGAATAACCGCTGATACCCATCGCGGTTTCGCAGGAAGGTTTTACGGGCAGCGCAAACGCCCAAACGCGCACGCAAATGCGAAAAATACATTGTTCGCTTCCGTCGCTGCCGCCTACTGTTATAGTCGAAAAATATTCGCCCGCCGGCGTGTCCTCCGGGGCATATAATCTGATGTAGAAAGGATTGTTCAAACCGCCGTCCGGGATGGAAAAAGTTTCCTGGGTAAAAGGAATCAGCGCGTCGGGATAGTTCATGCGGATGCCGTTCGTGACGACGGAAATGTAGGACTCCTGGAACACCTCCGTCCGGATTGCGGCCTGAGCCGGGCCGGTAAAGGGTGTCATTCCCCACTGCAGCCCCTCCTGCGGCCTCCGAGATTTCAGCACCAGCTGAAAACCCTCGTATTCGTTGCCTGCCATCGACAGGTTCAGGTATTGTGTTGCGCCGATTCTTTCCGAATCGATGATTTTTCTAAACGAAGCGTACAGGCAGCCGGTGACCTGCGCCCCGGGCAAACCCGCTCCTTCTGCCGGCGTCCGGTATCCGAGCAATGAAAGGACCGAAAAGAGGAGCGACAAAGCAATCCCCAGCGTCCTGCGGGTGTGAAACAGAAACTTCGAGAAACCAAAACGCATCTGAGGGCCCTCCGCTTCATATTATTATATTTTATATTGCCATTTTACCGCAGCGATACCGATATGGCAACCTGCCGGCAAAGCAATCTGCCCGTCCCTATCGTTGCCGGAACGGGCAGATGAATTGATGCCGGTTTATATTCACACGATGTCCCTGACGAGAGAAGCGGCGGCTTCGTCAAGGAAAATGCTGACATTGTCATGCAGTTTGAGAATCGAGGCCGGCCAGCGCGGCGTAATTTTCCCTCGGAGCATCTCGTTGACGGCCTGCGCTTTTTGCTCGCCGAGAGCAAGCAGGATTATTTTACGCGCGCGGAAAATCGAGCCGATTCCCATGGTCAGGGCGTATTGCGGCATATCCCTGCCTTCAAAATAGACAGAGTTTGCATCAATCGTGCTTTGCGACAGTTTCACCTTGAATGAACCCTCGGTGAAATATTTTCCCGGTTCATTAAACCCGATATGGCCGTTGGGACCGATCCCGAGCAACTGGATGTCGAGGCCGCCTGCGGCTGCGATTTCAGCGTCATAACGGCGGCATTCCGCGTTGTAATTTGCTGCGGTGCCGTCGAGAAAATGAATGTTTTTCGCCTGGATATCGGTTTGTGAAAACAGGTTTTCCTGCATAAAGGCAAAAAAGCTGTTTTCGTCGTCTTTCGTCAAGCCGCAGTATTCATCAAGGTTGAATGTTTTCACTTGCGCAAAACTGACTCTGCCCGCACGATATTCCGAAGCCATATAGGAATATACCCCCAAAGGCGTGCTTCCGGTTGCGAAGCCGAATACAGCCTTCGGTTTACGCCTGGCAAAACCGCAGAATATTTCGCCTGCCGTGCGGGCAATTTCCTGTTCGGATGAAAATACCGTTGTTTGCATCATAAACTCCCTGTTGTTTGTAAATTAGTAATCGATGGCGATCTCCCGGTGGCTTTGCGAAGAATCATACACCGCCTGCATGATTTTCGATGTGAGAATGGCATTGTCGATATCGGCCTGATTCTTTTTGCCGTCAATGACACATTCGATAAACGAATCAATTTCGGCCTTGTAGGCGTCGTTGCCCTTGAAGTTCGGCACAATTTCGACCAGCATGCCGTTCTTGACGCCGTACATGACGAATCCCCCGCCGTAGTCAAGACGTACGCCGGCTTTATCGCCGATGAAATCGATATAGGTTTCGCTTTTGCCGATGTTCTGTGCCCAGGCGCCATGGAAGCTGATGACCGGACCCGTCGTCCTGACAAGCCCGGTGACGGAGTCGTCCACATCATACACGCCGTCGTCTTTCGCCGAATCGCGCGCCCACATGCCGTTATAGACGTAATTCTTGATGTCTCTGCCCAGTTTGCAGAACGCTTCGCCGGATGCGGTCAGCGGCTTGGGCTCTCCGCAGCAATACATCACAAGGTCAATATAATGCACGCCCCAGTCAATCAGCGCGCCGCCGCCGGATACGGCTTTGTTGGTGAAATCTCCGCCGAGGCCCGGAATGGAGCGGTGCGCCCTGAAACTGGCGAAAACATGGTAGACTTCGCCCAGCTCGCCGCTGTCGATGATCTCTTTAATCCGGTTAACCGATGTTGCAAACCGGTTGCATACGCCAATGCTGAGTATCTTGCCCGTTTCGTGCGCAGCGCGCTGCATATCCAGCGCCTCGGAAAGAATCCTTGCCGCCGGTTTCTCGCACAGCACATTTTTGCCCGCGCGAAGGAAGTCGATGGATATCAGCGCGTGCGCGTCGTTATGCGTGCAAACAGAAACGGCGTTCACTGCCGGATCCGCCAAAATCTCCTTGTAATCATAAACCGCTTTGCCGCAGCCGTATTTTTCAACCGCTTTATCCGCTTTCCACGGCACGATATCGCAGAAATATAGGATTTCCGCGTCTGGATTTGCAAGATAATTCGGGATATGGGCGCCGTTCGCGATACTTCCGCAGCCGATGACCGCCGCTTTCACTTTCGACATGACAAAACCTCCGATTGATGTTACTGGTCGGATAAACCGCTCAATATGATACCACAAAATCCCCAAATGTAAAGGCGGAAAACGATTTACACCGGCAAAATGCAAAGCATTGATTTCAAATCGAATATATTCTATACTTCACTCAAACACAATCCGGCGTCGGAAAACATCTGAAAAAGGAGGCCGCTATGCAAAAAGCCATTGAAGTCAGCAACCTTAAAAAAAGTTACGGCGAAATCAAAGCGGTCAATGATATCAGTTTTTACGTCGAATGCGGCAAGCTCTTTTCTTTTCTGGGTCCCAACGGCGCCGGAAAGTCGACAACCATCGATATTCTCTGCACGCTGCTGAAAGCGGACGCCGGCGAGGTGAAGGTGGACGGTATGCTCGTCGGCAGAGACGACGCGAAGATTCGCCGCAGCATCGGCGTCGTCTTCCAAAACAGCGTGCTTGACCCGCTGTTGACAGTCAGGGAAAACCTTTTTATCCGCGCCTCTTTCTACACGAAAAATAAAAATGAAGCGAAAGCTGCAGTCGAGGCCGCTGCAGCGGCGGCGGAAATCGTCGAATTGATCAACCGCCCCTTCGGCAAATTGTCGGGCGGGCAGCGCAGAAGAGCCGATATAGCGCGCGCCTTCCTAAACACGCCGAGAATTCTCTTCCTTGACGAACCGACTACCGGTCTTGACCCTCAGACAAGAAAAAGCGTTTGGGAGACGATACGCCAGCTGCAGGGAAAGACCGGGATGACGGTATTCCTGACGACGCATTATATGGAAGAAGCCGCGGATTCCGATTATGTCATTGTCATCGATAACGGCGTTATCTCAGCAAAAGGCACGCCCGGCGAGCTGAAAGAACAATATGCCCATGATATTCTACGGTTGTACGCCAAAGACGAAACGCAGCTTGCGGCTGCTCTGGAACGGCTTCGTATTGACTGCCGTTCGGCCGGCAGACAGTACATTATCACGCTGCCTTCCACGCTGGCGGCTCTTCCGGTCCTGCAGGAGTGTTCCCCGTACATCGACGGTTTCGAGGTGCTCGGCGGAACAATGGATGATGCTTTTATCGGAATCACCGGGAAGGAGATTCGGGAATGACCGCTTTGATAAAAAGGAACCTGCTGCTGTATTTCCGTGATAAAGCCTCTGTTTTCTTCTCGCTTCTGGCGGTGCTGATTATTATCGGGCTTTATCTGCTGTTCCTTGGCGACTCTTGGGTTAAAAGCATGGATGACATTAAAAACGCCAAAGTGATTATGGACAGCTGGATTATGGCCGGTCTGCTCGCCGTCGTATCGCTGACGACAACCATGGGCGCCTTCGGCATTATGGTGGAAGACCGCCATAACGGGATCAGCAAAGATTTTTACTCCTCTCCGGTTTCGAGGCTGAGCGTGACAGGCGGCTATATTTTCAGCGCCTGCCTGGTCGGTATGATTATGAGTCTTATCACTTTCGTTTTCGCGCAAATATATATTATCTCGAAGGGCGGCGACATGCTCGGCTTCGCCGCGATTTTGCAGGTGCTGGGCTTGATTGCCCTGACGTGTCTGGCAAATACGGCAATGGTAGGATTCGTCGTTTCCTACCTGAAAAGCCAGAATGCCTTCTCAACGGCGAGCACAGTGATTGGGACGCTGATGGGATTCATCGCCGGCATCTATATGCCGATGGGTATCATGCCCGAAAGCATCCAATATGTCATTAAGGCTGTCCCCGTCGCGCACGCAGGCGCTTTGTTCCGCCAGATTCTGCTTGAAACTCCGCTCAACGAAGGTTTTGCGCTCAACCAGGCAGTCAATCCGGCCGCCGTTCAAACGGCGCGCGAAGAATTCTGCAAGACAATGGGAATCAAATTGTTTGCCGGAGAAACCTTCATCAAGCCGTCGTATTCCATCGCTTATCTTGCGGTGACTTCCCTGATTTTTTTCAGCTTGACGGTGCTGGCCTACCGCCGGAAAAAGAAAGCATTATGATTTCGCATTCATCGTTCCGGTACAATCTTCATTGAGGTGTCCCCTGTGAGAAAAAAAATTGCCGTCACACTGGCCGTAACGCTGGCTTGCCCGGCGTTGCTCGCGGTTTCGCTATCGGCAGGCAA
>JAKJCA010000084.1 GCA_022706685.1 Bacillota bacterium | reverse complement strand
GCCCGGAATACCGACGATGAGTTTGATGGACGCCATGCCGAGCACGTCGATGTAATAGTTCGACATGCCCGTACTGATGGAAAACGAGCCGAGGAAGTCGGAAAGCGTCATCAGCAGCACGGGCCGGTTGTTGATAATCGATTTGAGCCCTTGCAGGACGCTCGGGCGCTCGATGGACTGCATGACCCGTTCCTTGCCGATGATGAAGAAATAGAAGGCAGCGGCGCCGCCGACGATGGTCGTGAACAGGCCCATAAAGACATAGGTGCTCTGCATTTTCAGGGCGATTTTTTTCATATTGATGGCGTCAATGAGCAGCGTCATCAAAAACTCGGGGATCTGGTCGCCCAAAAAACCCGCCAAGACGTTGGAGATGGTTATCAGCCGCGTACGGTCCATGGGGTCGGGCGTGATGGTCGCGAGCATGCCCGTCTGCGCGATGCCGCTGAAAGTGCCCGCCGTCTCCCGCCCGATGGCGAGGGCGAAATACATCAGAAATTTCGAGAAGTCCATCGCCGATTTGTTGGGGAACAGCAGCGGCATCATCCAGTACAGGCAGGTGCCGATGGTGCCCGGGATGGCGAAAGCGATCAGGTAAGGTTTGAACTTGCCCCAGCGGGTCCGCGTTTTGTCGACGATGGTGCCGATGAGCATGTCGTTGATGACATCCCATACGCCGCCGACCGCCGTTACAATGGAAAGATAGTAGAAATCAATTTTCAGTACGTCAAAAATAAAGCGGTCGGAATACTTGTTGATGTTGAACTCCTGCGAGGCCTTGAACAAGGTATAGCCGAATGTCTCTTTAACGCCGATGAAGCGCCGTTCTCGCAGTTCCGGCGGCAGCTGCGGTTCAGCCTGCCGCGCGGCGGCGGGGGCTTCGCTCATGAATACACCTCCGTAGAGTTTTGTCCGGCATGCGGGGGTGAAAGTTTACACCGGTTATACCGCATACGATAACACATACAAGGGCGGGCGCGCAAGGCGCAAAGTTTCTTTCATCCGTCCGCCGGTTCAGTGGCGGTAGCCGGAATCGAACATAACGGGATTGGAAAAAAGCGGAATTTCGGGGAAAACCATCGACGGGTCCGGTTCCCAACGGTTGCCGGAGAGGTTGACTGAAACGCAGTAAAACCCGAAAAGAAGCCGGCCCCTGTTGATGTCGCGCGAAAATTCGGCACGGTTGGCGATGCGGTTGCCGCCGAACAAGAGGCCCGCGACGTTGTCGGCGTCGAGAACCGGGCCCGGCGAATCGAGGAAGGTATTGCCGCTGATTTCGATATTGGTAAAAACGGCCGCGGTTTTCGCCTTCTGACCGGCAAGGTTGGTACCGATGACGACGGCTGCGCCCCAGCCCGAGTAGCTGCAAAGCCGGAAAGTGTTGTCGCGGACGACCAGTTGGTCGACCCCGGTGCCCTCCTGCCAGTAGCCGGGCGAAACGTCCATGACAATCTTGATCGCGTTGCCCATGATCTTATAAAACTCGTTGTGCTCGCAAAGGCCGAAACCCGACTGCAGCAGCAGGCCGCGGGCACGGTTCTCGTGGAAACGGCAGCCGCGGATGACATAATGGCCGCTGAAAAACGCGGTGTTGTACAGCAGCGAGCCCTCTCCGATGCCGTCGGGCAGCGCGCCCGCCACCTTGACGGCGAAAAGCCCGTCCGGTTCCCGAACCGACGAGACCGCCGCCGCCGTAAACGCGAGCGGGCGGAAGCCGCTGTCTTTGAACGCGAGTACGTCACCCGGGGCGATGGACGCCGCCATCCAGCCGCGGACCAGGAGCGTTGACGCGTCTTTTTTGCCCGCGACATAGCCGAGGTTGTCGTGAACGTTGACCGCGTCGTCGCCCATGAAACTGAAATCGCAGTTTTCGATGCGGAAATACCCGCCGGTGTCCGCGATGTGGACCGCGTCGGCGGTGGCGGAAACACGGCGGTCAGCCGTATGGCCCGGGTTGAGCCCCACAATGGTGTTGAGCAGCTGGAAGTGGTTCGCGCCGCCGGCGGCGACAAAGCCCATACCCGCCGCGCCGTAAATTTTCACGCCGTCGAAGGTGATATGGCTGCTGCGGTTATACAGGTAAAATACCGCGCTGCCGTAGACGTAGTGGCGCAGCAGATAGACTTCCCAGTCACGGAACGGGTCGAGAACGCCGTTATGCGTGACGCGCAGGATATTGGCGCCGGTTTTTTCAACCGACACGACGGCGCCGGGGTTCTGATAAAGATAAACCTCTTTGGAACTTTCTTTCGCGCCCGGCGTCAGAGTTTCGGCGTCGTATTGCGTGATGGCCGCCATGACGACGTCCGCGTCGACCTGCGCGAGTTCGGTAAACACGAGGTCGAGTTTGTGGGCGGCGGGGTCGGCGTTCTCCACCCGGACGATGGAGCCCAGGCGCGAGCGCTCCCAATTCCAGTCAAAGGTCAAATCGTTGAATTCGACGCGCTCGCAGGCCGACAGGCTGAAATAACTGCTGCCGTAACTGAACACAAACCGCGCGCCGTTGCCGTCAAAATAAATATCCCTCAAGCCGTCGAGGCCAAAGCCCGCGTCGGTCGCCAAGGCGTAGTCGCCGGGTTCAAACACGACGCGGGTACGCGGATGCTGCCGGCAATAGGCGATGACGGCGGCGAAAGCCGCGTAATTGTCGGCGGCGGCCGGGTTAAGCCCGAAATCCGAAGCGCAGACCGTTGCAAAACGCTCCGGGTTGGGCCTCAGGATATAAAAGGCGCTGCCGTCCACACCGCCGACTTCATCGCAAAGGGACCACTCCGGCACAGCCGGCCGCGGCTCGGAAACGGCCGTCGTCACAGGCACGGCGGGCAGACAAAACCCGAACACGGCCGATAAGGCGGTCGACACAAGCATCAGCAGCGAAACGAACCGCTGAACCATGGCTCTCCCCCTTTCCGTTGCGCGGAGACGGATTCCGCGGGCTTTCCCGGCCGCAACGTTTCCGGGTGAGCCGGCTAACCGGACAGGCCGGCCGCTTTTCTGCCGAGAGGCAGGCCGCCCTTGTGTTTATTAGCGTTGCGGCGTCACCGGATTCAGGCGATAAACACAAAGGGGGTTTGGCCGACCCCGCAGGTGATGTACCGTTTCAGGTACTGGTTATGATAATAGAAATTGCTGTAAGCGAGTTCCCTGTCCCATTTCGCCAGCAGATAGGACGGCGCGCCAAGTTCCCCGGCTCTTTTTCGGGCGCCCGCCGCGCTGAAGCGGTAGGCCTCCTGGTCGGGGCACTCCGGCCACTCCCTGTCGAGCGGCGTGCGCAGCCTCAGGTTGAGGATTTTTTTCGGGTCAAAAACGCCCGCACCGACTGCGGAAGGCACATAATACAAGTTCCCGTCCTCAAGCATGGAAACATATCTCGCCGACTCGCCTGAGCCCTCGGAGTCAATCGGGAAGGCCAGGCGGTTTTCCGCGCCGTCGGCGAGCCAATGGTGCTCGACGGGGATATTGTCCATATTGTACCGGTAGATGAACGGCATAATATGAGAAATGACAACAATATCGATATTAATCATATTGTTGACGATTGTATTGACCGCGCGCGCTTTCGCCTCGGCCGCCGAGCGGTCATATTCAAGATAATACCGTTCCAGGTCGGTCACAAACGACACCTCGAAGCAGCGGGCCGGCGCGAATGGATTTCATTTGAACTGCTGGATTTTGGAGTTTTAATTTGACATAAGGTTATCTTGAATAAATATTATATCATTTACTGGACATAGTTTGTATATATTTCAGGACAATCGTTTGCTTTTTATGCGGCGTTGCCGCTGCATCCATAGAGTGGGCGGGTGACGACCTCTCCGTTAGGCTGACGCCTGCCACCTCTCCTTGCCAAGGAGAGGCAAGGAGGATGAAATCATTTTAATCTAGATATGCGGGTAAAAAGGCTACCTCTCCGTCAGGCTAACGCCTGCCACCTCTCCTTGCCAAGGAGAGGCAAGGAGGATGAATTCATTTTCAAGTTTGGATATGCGGGCGGCAAACGACCTCTCCGTCAGGCTGACGCCTGACACCTCTCCTTACCAAGGAGAGGCAAGGAAGATGAATTCATTTTTAAGTTTGGATATGCGGGCGGGAAACGACCTCTCCGTCAGGCTGACGCCTGACACCTCTCCCTGCCAAGGAGAGGCAAGGAGGATGAAAGAGCGTTTGCGGCAAAACGGAAGCATCTGCAGCGGGAAACAGTGAAACATCCCGCCGGCACGGGATACGATATCGCGCCGGCGGAATATAAAATCGCGCGTTCAGCCGCCCGCTGTGATCACGACGGTGACGATGCTTCTCGCCGGGAGCGTAAGCTGCTTCCGGCAGGCGCCGTCATAAGTCCGTTCGTAGTTGCGGACAGCATCGGTGGTGAACACCTGCATGCGGTCCCCGGTGTTGTTGAGTTGGATTGCGGTTGCCACGGCGGCATTGTTGATCATCACGAGCGTCAGTTTGCCGGGGCTTTTGAACGCCACGGCGGCTACGTCGTCGAGCGAGCAGCCGGTGAGGACGCCTACCCGGAACGCGCCGGATTCCACATGGGCCGTGAAGTGGCGGTAGGCGTAGTACCGTTTATTGAAGCTGACCTTCGTGTAAGCCGGATTCACCCGCAGCAGCGTGTCGCTTTTAACGACGCCGCCCGTTTCGCCGTGCAGGCCGACAGCCGTCCAGGCCTGCCAGGACGCGGCGCCCAGCAGGGTTAAATCCTGCTGAATCACATTGGCCATATACAGCGCGCTGTCAATGGAATTGGAATCAAGCGTGCAGGGCAGTTCGCACCATTCGCTCATCTCGAACTTTTTACGGGGGAAACACAGGGCAAAACGTTTGCCGGCGAGCCATTTGCCTTTGATGTCGTTGTCCATCCAGTAGGAGTGGCCGCTGTAGGTGTCGCAGAAGGCGTTGAGGACAGGGCTTTGGAAATACAGCCGCTGATAGGCGAACCAGTCTTTGGACATGGCGCCGTTTTCGGGCCCGCTGAGGGCGTAGGGCGAATGCCGCCGCATCATATTGACCGCGAAGAGCTCGAGCAGGTCAACAGTTTCTTCCGGCGTGTAGTGGCAGCCCTCCTGCCCGACCCAGTCGCCGCCCCAGCCCCACTGCGGCTCGTTGACGGGGGAAACGGCCCTGACAGGGTAGCCGAGGGCAACGAAATGGTCCGCTACGGCGAGCACGTAATCGACAAACCGCTGATAGTTTTCTCTCGGCAGGTTGGAGGCGTTCGCCGTAAGCCCCCCCGACGCATGGCCGCTGGCGGTCAAAGAAAAATGCGGGCTGTTGCAAAATAAAACGATGCCGCTTGCGCCGTTTCGCACCGCCAAATCCATCATTCTGCGCGCGTTGGCATCGCGGCTGAAATCGAGTTCGTACCTGCCCGTCCGCTCGTTGAGGACGTAGAAACTCTCGGTCTTTGTCCAGCCGCCCCAAATGCGGGAAGCGGGATTCTCCGCCTCTCCCCCGCCGATATTGTAGCGGTAAATGTCGAGGCCGAGGCCCGACTCCCCGTCAAAAAGGAGCCGCGCGACCTCTTCGTCGACCGGCGAATTGCCGACAAACTGCGCCCACCAGGCGCCGCTGACTCCCCAGCCGTCAAACCGCTGGAAGGTTCTGTTCTCGACGATGCGCACAGCGTCGGCGTCCGGCGCCGCGAACGGAAATATCGTGGCAAGGATGCCGAATATCAGCGCGAACACGGGCACCGTTTTCCTTAAAAACTGAAAGAGCGTCATAGCGTTAACCTTCATAACCTTGAAAAAGCCGATAATTTAAAATACCATACCTCGGCAGCGTCTGCAAGGCGCGGCGGCTCACGGCAGGATGTTCCTGCCCGAAGACATACATTTTTCATCAACGCGAATGTAAATAACGAAACCGGTTTTTAATACTGAAAATCAAAATATTTGTAGTACATTTCCAGAATCGCCGTTGCCGCGGCGTCGGTAAACAGCGGCTTGATTCTGCCGCTGATATCCATGACGGTGTAGGTGACCTGGTTTAGGGAAACAATCCGGCCGTTTTTCGGGTTGTACGTCAGCACCGAGGTGCAGTCGTAATATTTCATGGAATATTTCAGGTTGCCGACGGCCGCTTTGATGATACCGCTGTCTAACTGCTGCTCAAAATCTCTCGGGGAAAGCGGGGTAAACATGCCGCCCGTGATGCTCGGCGCTGTGGAGCCGGACTGGTAATGCTCCGGGTTCATCTCGTCGATAAGGACCAGCGTCAGCCGGTAGTTCCCGTCCGGAAGCACTTCGCACTTCGCGCGCTTGATGGCGCCGGGGTCGGTAATCATACAGCCCTTGGGCGAGTATTTGACCGGGAAGTCGCTCATGCTGCCGCCTTTCTCGTTGACGCCGGGTTCCTTTTTCGCTTTTTCTTCCGTGGTCATAAACCGCCCGGCAAGATCCAGCGCAAAGCTGAGTATTCTCCCGCCTTCGCTGATTTCGATTTTATCCGGAGGCAGGGCTTGATACTCATATTTTGTGAAGCCGGGCTTGTCCGCTTTTGCGCCGTTCATCACAGCCGCATAAGCGGCAAGGATTTCGGCTTTGGTCGCGGGCGGCCGAGCGGCCGGCGAGGTTGTTTCGGCGGAGGCGGACGTTTCGCCGCCAGTCGCCGGTTCGGAGGTTGTTTCCGTTTCGCCGGAGGCGGACGTATTTTCCGCACCGGGCGCGGCGGTTGTCTCCGGCGCCGTCATCGCTTGCGAAGAGGCGCTTTCGCTTGCGGCGGCGGTCGACGGGGCCGCGGTTTGCGTAATTTCCCCTTTGCCGCAGGCGCCGAGGGAGAAAACGACGGCGGCCGCCGCCAGGAGCGCCAGGGACTTTGCAATGACGGTTTTCAT
>JAKJCA010000032.1 GCA_022706685.1 Bacillota bacterium | reverse complement strand
CCGCCGACTCCGCTCATACCTATGATATCGCCCGGAATCTGACAGTCAACGGCTTTACCAGAAGCGGCTATTCTTTCTTGGGCTGGTCAGAGATTTCCGGTGCAATAACAGCAAATTATACCAACGGCCAAAGCGTTATTAACCTAACAGCGAATCCAGGCGCTATCATCACATTCTATGCGGTGTGGGCTGTCAATTACTACAGTATCACTTTTAATGCAAATGGCGGAACAGGTTCAACCGGTCCCGATTCAATGGCATACGGCAGCGCGCTCTGCGCACCTGTAGTGGCGAGAGAAGGTTACACTTTCACCGGCTGGAATCCAGCGGTGCCTTCCACCGTTCCACCGATGGATACCATTTATACAGCACAGTGGTCTGTCAACCATTACACCGTCAGCTTTGACGAAGCGGGCGGCTCGGAGGTATCGGATGTCACGCTCGATTACGGGATGGTTGTCACGACTCCCGCAGACCCGGAGAGAACCGGCTACACCTTCGCGGGCTGGGTGCCGGCAGTTCCAGAGACAATGCCCGCAGAAGATACCCTCTGCGTTGCGCAATGGACGGCGAATACCTACACCATAACCTTTAATGCCAATGGAGGTACGGGCGGTGCTGTCGAGCCGCTGATATTTGATGATCCACTGACAGCACCGTCGGTCAGCAAGACCGGTTATACGTTTACTGGGTGGAACCCCGAAGTTCCAGAGACAGTGCCAGCGGAAGACACGCAGTACACTGCGCAGTGGAAAGCAAATGTTTACACGGTCGTATATAACGGCAACGGCGCGACAGGTGGCGCCACTGCAAGTTCCTCTCATATTTATGATGAACCGAAAACGCTCACAATAAACGGTTTCTACAGAACGGGCTATACTTTCGCGGGCTGGCAATTGAGCGACTGCAAAGCGCCCGGGGGCTACTCGGACGGCGAGATCGTCGTCAATTTGAGCGAAGTCAATGACGCAGTCGTCACCCTTTACGCTAGCTGGAACGTTAACCAGTATACCGTCAGCTTTGACGAAACGGGCGGCACCGAAGTCTCGGATATTACGCAAGACTATGGCACACCCGTCGCTGCGCTGGCTGAGCCGTCAAGAACAGGTTACACCTTCGCGGGGTGGCAGCCGGCGATCCCCGAAACGATGCCGGCGGAAAATACCATTTGTATCGCGCAATGGATGATTTGCCAATATACCGTAACCTATTGGGCAAACGGCGATATTTACAGAACACTCTCTTTGAACTTTGGCGACCCGATACCCCACGACCCGAGTTTGCTTATGCCTGAAATGGCGCCCCCGGCGAAAACGGGTTACACATTGGCCATGTGGTCTGTTCCAGCCCCGAACATGCCGGCCCACGACATTACGGTTGAGGCGGTCTTTACCATCAATACCTACAATGCCGTATTCTATGTCGATTCCGTCCTCTATGAAAGTGTACCCACGCTTTATAACACTGTGATAGCGGTTCCTGAAAATCCGGCCAAGACAGGCCATACCTTCGCCGGCTGGGATCCTGTTCCGGGTACTATCGGCGCGGGCGACGAGGCGTTCAATGCTGTCTTTGCCGTCAACAAATACACCATCGAATTCGAGGCCAACGGCGGCGAAGGGGGTACCGGTCCGGCTTTGCTGACTTTCGGCGAAACGCTGACCGCTCCGGAAGTAACAAGGAACGGCTATACTTTCACCGGATGGGAACCGGAGGCTCCTGCTACTGTGCCCGCCGCGGATACGGTCTATACCGCTCAGTGGCAGATTAACAGCTATCGCTACACCTTTGACGCCAACGGCGGCGAAGGCAGCGCTTCCGGCAGCCTCGACTACGGCGAGCCCCTTGCCGCGCCAGCGGTGGAGCGTGAGGGCTACACTTTCGCGGGCTGGGAGCCTGAAGTCCCGGCTTTTATGCCGGCACAAGACCAATATTTTACCGCGCAGTGGTCAATAATAACTCATACTGTCACATTTGACCTCAATGGCGGGGAGGGGTCGGTCCCGCCGCCCCAAAACGGCGCGCCCGGCACAGCTGTCGAATTGCCCGGACAAGGTGATTTATCGAGGCTGCACCACACCTTTGCCGGATGGGCGGAAACACCGGATGCAATCACGGCGATTTCAACCTGTACTGTCGGCCAAGCCGATTCGGTCCTTTATGCGGTCTGGGTTGATATCGAGGTCCGTCTGACAGCAAGGGCGGGCGCGACCACCGTCGTTAATGAGCAAAAAGCATTTATTTACGGCCTAACGCCCGGTATATCCAGGCAGGTTCTCGCGGATGAGTACATTCTGGTACTCGGCGACGGAAGGCTGGAGTTTTCACGCGATATTATCGGCACAGGCACCGAGGTGACGCTCATCTCCAACATTACCAATGAGGCGGTCGCCGTTTATACTGTTGTTATCTACGGAGACCTCAACGGCGACGGTAACATAGACTCCGGCGATGCTGGCAAGATAATTGATTATGAAAACTTCAGGTTTAGCTGGAATATGAACTCAGATGCGGCATATTTGCAGGCGGGTGATTTGAACGGTGATGGAAATATAGACAGCGGTGACGCGGGAATCACGGTTGATTCGGAAAATTTCTTTATCAGCATCGACCAGATAACGGGGCTTGCAAATCCAATCTGATTTATTTTTTATTTAATTTTGCAAATTCATACTATCACGTCCGGTCTTTATTCCCGGCAGTCGGGGATACGTTGTTGATATGTCCGGCAGATTGAAGATGAATTGTGAAAAACAGCGGTCAACAACCCTTTTGCCGGGTCTTTGCCCGGACATCATTTATCGGAGGTTGAACAATATGCCCGGAACCATCCGCTGGACTGAGACTCCCGACCTGTCAAAGGCGGATCTCGGCATACCGCGCCTGGCCGACCAAAAGATAACGGAACTGTATACCGGGGAACCGCTGCCTGAAAAAGGCGCTTTTTCCATGCACCCCCACATTACATACTTCAAGGGCACGCTGTTCGCCCATTGGAGCGTCCATCTCGCGGACGAGGACTCTCCGGGCCAATATGTCCGTTATGCGTTTTCAAAAGATTTGGGACAAACCTGGTCGGGAACGAAACCGCTTTTCCCGCCGATGGAAACACCGCTTCGCAATCCGGATATCAAGGACGGGGACGGCAATCCCTGCCGCGGGCACCGCTCGCACGACCGCTGCGGCAGCGGGCTGCAAAACGATACGGAATCCTGGGCAAACGACCTTTGCGGACATTGCCATCTGATGCTTTGCTCCAACGGGTTCGCATTGGCGGGCGGAAGGCTTTGGGCCTTGGCTGACGCGGCGAAAGGCGTCAACTGGCCCGGGATAGGAAGGCTTGCCCGCGAACTGAAAGAAGACGGGTCATCCGGCGCCTTGATGTGGCTGAATCAGCCCCATGAAAAGCTTGAGGATATCTTTTCGGTCGCGCTTAACAAAGAGCTTTATTCCGACAGCGGCTATGATTCCGGTATCGCGGAAGAAATCATCGAATATTTAAAAGACCCCCGGCACATGACGCAATGGGACATGCTGCCGCAAGGATGGCCCCAATGGGACGGAAAAACATCGAGGGACTGGTGGCTCGAATATGCCGACCGCCACGGCGGCGACGGTTGCGGCGAACCGACACGCGCCTATACCGCGAAGGACGGAACCATGGTTCGTCTTTGGCGCAGTAAAAGCGGAGTGCAGAACGCTCATTTCAGCGTTGACGGCGGCAGGTCGTGGTCAGAAGTGATCCCGACTCAATATCCGGACACCGGCGCCCGTACAAGCGCCGGCAACCTGCCCGACGGCAGAGCGTATATCATCGGGAATCCCGGCTTTCGGCGCTTCCAGCTCTGTCTTTCCGTTTCGGAAGACGGTTACCTGTTCGACCGTAATTTTATCGTCGCCTGCGAACCCCGGGTGATGAAATATCAGGGCAGGGCAAAGGGACGCGGTTTCCATTATCCCGACAGCTGCGTAGCGGGTGAATTCCTCTTTGTGATTTATTCGCTCAATAAAGAGGACATCCTTGTGTCGAAGATCCCTCTTGCCGCTCTCGACCTACAGCGGACGGTCTCGACTTGAACTGCGAAGCGCATGATGGTTGAACGTCTTTAAAACGGATATTTCATAAACTGGTTTTACTGCCCGGCAGGCATGGTGCAATCCCGGATACATCTGCGATGGCTGAGCCTTCTTCCGATGCTTCTCCCGGCTTCGGTCTTTGAAGCGTATTCCATGTACGATGTTTCCTATTAAAGAATCCATCCCTGCAAATACAGCGAAGAATGGAGCGATACGATGGATAACGCAGCAACCGACTGGTTCCATGACGCGCAATACGGTATCTTTGTGCACTACCTTTATGCGTCGCAAAAGGATTTCGCGTCTTTCGATGCCGCGGCTTTCGCCGCCGCCGTCCATGAAACCGGCGCAAAATACCTGTTCATGACATTGGGCCAGAACTCAGGCTGGTTCTGCTCACCGAACGAGACGTATGAAAATTTCATCGGGGCCGTTCCGGGCACGTGGTGTTCCCGGCGCGACATTCCGATGGAAGCCGCGGCTGCGCTGGCACAGTACGGTATCAGACTGATGCTCTATCTGCCCAGCCAGGGCCCGTCTGCAGCAGGCGACGGCATCCCCCGGGCGCTCGGCGCAACCGAACGGCATGACGAAACAAACTGGTACATCAAAAAGACTTACGCGCAGCGATGGTCGAAGGTAATCCGCGAATGGTCGCTGCGTTACGGGGAACTGGTTGCCGGCTGGTGGTTCGACGGGTTTTATGAGAACACGGGTTACGCCGGTGAAACGGCGGAGTATGTGAGTGTTCTGTATAAGGACGCTTGCCGTGCCGGCAACCCGAACAGTATCGTCGCTTTTAACCAGGGCGTTATGAACGGATTGATACAGCCTGCGACAGCCGTCTGCGACTACACCGCAGGCGAGGAAAACACCTTTGAAGCGCTCCCTCCCGCACGGTTTTATGCCGGCGCACAGTGGCATATCTTATCCTACCTTGGCAGTTGGTGGGGCGCGCCGGACTTGAAGTATGACAGCGGCTATCTGGCGCAATACGCTTTGGGAGTGATACGCGCCGGCGGTGTCGTTACCTTCGAGATTCATATCAATACCGACGGCTCTTTTGCGCGGGAACAGTTAGACGAACTCGCCTTGGTGAAACAGGCGGTTTATCCGTAATATGCCTCATGTTCTGCAGTATGAAATCGTTGCATCAGAGCAAGGCGATGGGGTATAATCTCAAACAGTTGTGTTTTCGGCAGGTCGAATCATCAAACAGTGATGCGACGATACCGTGACGAAGACAAGCCTATTGCTTGCGTTAGTTGTTGCGCAACGATACCTTTTGACAAAGCAAAGGATAAGCATTAAACTGCTGCTGGCTGATACACTTGTATTCAATCCTACTCGGAGCTACAACCTGCCGCCGCTACCAAACAGCGAAAATCGTTCAGTTCAATTCAAAAGAAAGAAGCGTCCGTATTGAAAAGAAAAGTACTGCTGATCATCAACCCCATGGCCGGAAAGAAAAAATCGCAGCCTGCGACTTTTGAGATTGTCGAAAAGTTCTCCCACATCGGTTATGACTTTACCGTCAAGACCACCACCTGCCCGGGCGACGCGACCAATATTGTCAAAAAATTCGGCGAGGGTTTCGACCTTGTCGTCTGCTGCGGCGGCGACGGCACCCTCAACGAAACCATCAACGGCGTCATGGCGCTGCCGTGCCGCCTGCCTGTGGGCTATATTCCGACCGGTTCCACCAACGACCTGGCCGCTACGCTCGGTATTCCGCCCAATATCAGGAAGGCTACGCAGATTATTCTATCCAGGAGCGCCAATATGCTCGACCTGGGGCTTTTCAACACCCGGTATTTCTGCTATGTCGCCTCCTTCGGCGTCGGCACGGAGATATCCTATACGACGTCGCAGACGATGAAAAATATCCTGGGCCATTCGGCATACCTGCTCAACGGCTTCGTCATCAAACTCGCCCACCTGCTGCGCAACATCAAACCGGTTCACCTGCGCGTCGATTATGACGACGGCATCATCGAGGACGATTTTTTCTTCGGAGCGATTTCAAACGCCTCATGCGTTGCGGGTTTGTTCAAATATGACGAAGGCGACGTCCGTCTCGACGACGGCATCTTCGAGATGATACTGGTCCGGCGTGTCAGCGGTGCGGCCGACGCGTTTGAAATGTTCAGAAAAATACAAAAGAGAGAATACGACGGCGACCGTCTGCTTTACCTCAAAACCAGACGCGCGGTCATCACCGGCGAACAGGCGGTGCCGTGGACGCTCGACGGAGAGTACGGCGGCGAACACGACACTGTGAATTTCGAGGTGGTTCCCAGGGCAATCAAGATATCCTCGCCGCAAAATCCGATGTTTATCGGCAAGGAACGCCGGGAATAGAGTTAAACGCGGGAGTGTTGTTTTATCGGCAAATATGACGGTTATCTGATTTGTACCGATATCGACGGGACACTGGTCGATTCAAAGGGAGAGATTTCCCCAAAGAACCTTGCTTCCATCGAGGCTTTCCAGGCGGGCGGCGGCTTGTTCACCGTCTCCACCGGCCGTCTTCCGGATTATGTGCGCAAGTTCGCATTCCGGCCCAACGCGCCCGTTATTGCGGTCAACGGCACGATTATTACCGACCCCGTCACAGGAAGGCACCTGCGCGAGTTTCCGCTCGCGGACGGCTACGGGGATGTTCTCGCTTATATTGACAGCAACTACGGCGGCAGCCTTGTCAATGCCGAGTCTTTTCTCGCGGGGGATACAGTCGTCTGCGAAGAAACGTCCGCGGCGCAAATGAACGCCGCCTTGTCGCCGCTGCCGGCCTACAAGATACTGTTCCGGCTTGATAATGCCGATACCGCCGAGGCCATGGCCGCTGACCTCAACCGGCGTTTCGCCGGCCGTTATGTTTTCGACCGCAGTTGGCCTTTCGGCGTGGAAATGCACACCGACGGCAGCGGAAAAGGCGCATGCGCGCTGTTGCTGAAAAAAGAAATCTGCCGGGGTGTCAGTAAACTGATCGCCATCGGCGACTATGAAAACGATATATCCATGCTCAGGGCAGCCGATATCGGTTACGCGACAGCCAACGCCCCGGACCATGTCAAGCGCGAGGCGGACGCCTTGGCGCCGTCCAACAACGAGGACGCGGTCTCTTTCGTTATCGGCCAAATCGAAGCGGGGATTTCGTAAACCATAGGCGAACATACAGCGCAACCGGATACGCGGCGGCGTATCCGGTTTTCTCTTGACATGAGCGGAATATTAAGTATAATTGGTAAGAAAAGTCATACAAGTATGACAAACGGGAGGAGAGATTGACGATGAAATCACCCGTCGGCAAGCACATATTCGGTACCGTCAAGGTCGGTGAAAAAGGCCAGATTGTCATCCCGAAAGAAGCCAGGCAGGTGTTCGGCATCAAACCCGGCGATACATTGTTATTGCTCGGCGATGAGGAACAGGGAATTGCGATTGTGAAAAACGATGTTCTCATAAACTTTGCCCATGATATATTAAAGGCGCAGGGTACAGCAGAGGAGAAAGAATGAACGCAATCGAAACCACGGGATTATCGAAAAGGTATAAGAACAAGACGGCCGTCGACAACCTGACCTTCGCAGTGGAGAAAGGGACGCTGTTCGCCTTGCTGGGTGTCAACGGCGCAGGCAAGACGACCACGATTAAAATGCTTTCATGCCTGACGCCGCCAAGCGCCGGCGATGCCCTTGTGGCGGGCTGTTCCATTCTCGGCGATCCGCAGGGCGTCAAAGCGAAAATCAACGTCTCCCCGCAGGAGACGGCTGTCGCTCCCAACCTGACCGTGAAAGAGAACCTTGTTTTTATCGCGGGCATCTACGGGTCAGCGCCGGCCGAAGCGAAAAAGAAGGCAGCGGAAATGATGGCGGCTTTCGGTCTTGCAAAAGAAACGGAGAACAAAGCGAAAACGCTTTCGGGCGGGACACAGCGCCGCTTGAGCATCGCGATGGCGCTGATATCCCGGCCCGAAATCCTGTTCCTCGACGAACCCACGCTCGGGCTGGACGTGCTCGCGCGCAGAGAACTTTGGAAAGCCATCGAAAAATTGAAGGGCGAGGTTACGGTCATCCTGACCACGCATTATATGGAAGAAGCCGAAGCGCTCTCGGACACCATCGGCATTATGTCGGAAGGGCGGCTGAAAGCCGTCGGTACAGCAGCGCAACTGATGAAATTGACCCGTACGTCATCATTCGAAGACGCTTTTATTGCTTTGGCCGGCGAAGCGGAGGCGGAAGTATGAGAATGAGAGCATTCGCCTTGCGCACATGGAAAGAGATTTTGCGCGATCCTCTCAATATTGCGTTCGGCCTGGGGTTCCCGCTGGTATTGCTGCTGTTGATGAGCACGATTCAGGCAAATATTCCAATTGCGCTGTTTGAGATCGGGCGGCTCGCGCCCGGGGTGATGGTTTTCGGCCTTTCGTTCTTGTCATTGTTTTCGGGGATGCTTATCGCGAAGGACCGGACTTCATCTTTCCTGACCAGATTGTTTGCGTCTCCGCTGACATCCCGCGATTTTATTGCCGGCTATACGCTCCCTCTTCTTCCGATGGCAGTCATGCAGGGTGCGGTTTGCCTGGCGTTCTCGCTGATCTGGGGCTTTCCGCTCAACGCCAAAATGCTGCTGCTTCTCGCCGTCAACATCCCCGCATCGGTGCTTTTCATCGGCATCGGCCTGTTGGCGGGCAGCGTTTTGACCGACAAACAGGTCGGCGCTGTATGCGGTGCGCTTCTGACCAATATCAGCGCTTGGCTCAGCGGCATTTGGTTTGATCTCAACCTTATCGGCGGCGCCTTTAAAAAAATTGCCTACGCGCTTCCGTTTGTCCATGCTTTTGAAGCCGCAAAGGCGGCGGCGGCCGGCAACCTTGACATAATATTACCGCACCTGGTCTGGGTCGGCGCTTATGCCCTCGCCGTGTTTGCCATGGCTGTTTTCGCCTTTCAAAAGAAAATGAGGGGATAACCGCGGCTGCAAAGCCGCAAATCCCTCGTCAATGCCGCGGCCGCCTCGTTACAGAGGCGGCCGCAAAAAAAAAATATACATCAATTATTTGATTTTTCTGCACTTTTCGCCCTTAACCAGATAGGCATTTTGCGCCAATTCTATCATTGCGCTGTCATTGAACGAGTCGGTGTAAAAATTCTCGACCACCGCGCCCGGAAATCGTTCGCGGAAAGCCGCCGCTTTGTTTTCACGGTAACAGAAGCGCACAAGCCGCCTGGTTTCCCTGTCGGTTTCGGTGCCGATATATTGCCTGATATTCAAACGCTGGCAGATCTCTTCGAGCACAATATCCGGGCAGGCGGAGAGAATGACGTCGTCATCCCTGCGCCGGCTCAAATAAAAGGGCTTGATCTTATGCTCGTTTTTATCCCAGAAGCGGACGACGTCGCCATCGAAATCGCCGATGGTCTGCCAGTAGCCGACAACCTCGTCCGAATAGGTTTCAAGTACTTGCTGCAGGGTCATTCTGCCGGATTTATACTGGGCTAACAGCTTGAGCCCCCACGGTACTTTACGCAGCAGTTTCGGGTCCCGTTTCAGGTAAAAAAAGAACAAGTCTGCGCCGGACTCCCCGCGGTAGATGGTGTTGTCGAAGTCATACACATTCAACTTACTCTTCCTCCCGCTGCCCGCTGACGCAATTCCTCTTGATTTTCATAGTGGTTGTCTTTGGGAACTCGTTGTCCCTGATTCTTACAACGCCGATGTTCTTGCCCGTCGGCATAGAGCGGTTGAATGATTTGACGTCGTTGTGTATTTTTTCACGCGCGTGCGGTTCGGCCGTTTCGTCGAGATAAAACTCGCCGACGATGCGGTTGTCCTCCTGATAAACAAGCACTTCCAGCACATAGGGGATTCTTGCCAGTTTATCCTCGAGCTCTTCCGGCGCGATGTTCTGGCCGTTTTTAAGAACGATCAGGTTTTTTTTGCGCCCGATAAAGTAAAGAAAACCGTCGGCGTCGATTCTGCCGATATCGCCGGTACGGAACCAGTCTCCGTCAAAGACCTGCGCGGTTGCCTGCGGGTCGTTGTAGTATCCCGCCATGACGTTGCTGCCTCTGACGAGGATTTCACCCACGCCGTTCTCGTCCGGGTCGGCGATTTTTATTTCGTTGCACGGCAGGGGAAGGCCGACGCTGCCGAATCTGAAATTGTCGATTCTGTTGACCGTGACGACGGGGGAACATTCCGTAATGCCGTACCCGTTGAGCAGCAGAATGCCCATATCGTAAAATTCCCTTTCGTGGACAGGATCAAGGGAGGCGCCGCCGCAGACAATCATTTCCAGATTGCCGCCGAGGTGACGGTGGATATCTTTGAAGAAAACCCTTCGTTTATCGATGCCGAGCCTCATCAGCAGACGGCTGACAGCCATGCCCCTGCGCAGCAGCGATGCTTTTCCGGACCGTTCGGCGGTGCGCCAGATCGTCGAATGGATCTTCTCGACGACAAGAGGTACGGCAGCGAAATTCTGCGGCTTGTATTGCTGGAAATCATTGACCAGCCGCCGGTAATCGGTGCATAAAAATCCGTACTCATTGAAAATGAAACCTGCGAACATCGATGCCCAGGAAAACGTGTGATGAAGAGGCAAAAAACCGACCGTGTGTTTGCCGTTCAGGCTGCGGCATATTGCGACAGCGTTTGCTGTCAGGTTGCCGTGCGTCAGCATGACGCCTTTGCTTCGGCCCGTCGTGCCCGACGTAAAAACGATGCAGGCAAGGTCGTCGGGTTTGATTTCTTTGTCGGCAAACTCGCTGTCGCCGTCCTCGATGGTTTTTCTGCCCTCCGCGGCCATATCCATCGCATCGGAGAGGCAGAAGAAGTACTCGAGCGTCATGCCGGGTTCGGCCTTGAGGCGTTCGATTTTGTCGGAGCACTTCTGTGAATAGAAAATCGCCCTGCAGCCGCAAGTGATAATCTGAACGGCGAGTTCGTCGGCCTGCATTTCGCGGTCAAGCGGGACCAGAACGTTTCCGCCGAGCACCACCGCAAAATAGGCGGCAATCCATTCGTATGAATTTTCACCGATTATCGCGATGTTGCAGTTGCGAAGCCCCTGACGCAAAAGAAAGGTGCCGACCCCTGCAAAATCATCCCGCGCCTCGGCAAAGGTTTTGGTCCGCTCCTCGTTGTTTTCGTCACGGAATATCAGGTACTTGCAGTCGGGACCCCTGCCGACGCCATACGCTACGAGCGCCTTTAAATCGCGTATGTTGTCTATTTCTTCGATTATTTGCTGTGTTCTTCGCATGAGCAGTCTCCGAATCGGATGGATATATTACACGTCCCGTTTATTTGTGTTTCTTACATTACCATAAATAGAATTGGCGTGCAAGTACGGGAGGGTTGAAAGCCTTTGAAAAAAGAAGCAGGCGCATGCTTTTATGCTCTACGCCTGCATCTGTAGGGCTCGTGTTCAGCGGACGCTTTGCTCGAGTTGGATGAAACGTTCCACGATGGTCGAGCCCGTGTTTTTGCCGAACGAGAACAGGCACCAGGAATCGCTTTCATAAGCGCCGTTATTCGGGTTATATTGCATTCCAACCATGACATAGTTCGGGTCGGCGGCAATGTAACCGATGGCGTCGTTCATCAAATCGAAAATAATCAGGTTTTCCCCGAACATGCTTCGCAAACTGTCGTATTTGAAACCGTCAAGCCCGGGCCCGCCGACGAGGATTTCGCTCATGATCTCGCCGGGGCTGATCAGCACTTTCAGATCCCTGCCGATTTCCATATACCCCAGCTCCGTGACAGAATAGCAGGCGCCCGTGCCTTTTTCTTTGAGGATGAGGTTATTGGCGATGGAAGCTTTTCCCATCGCTTTGAATATGCCGTTGTCCACCGGCAGGATGAATTGTTCCATCCGGATATTGAGAATCGGCGTGACCGCCGTTTCCATAACAGGCTGCCAGTTTTTGTACCAGACAGAGTATCCGTCTGTTCCCGCATACTGTTCGACGCCCAGTAGATCCCCCCATGCCTTGTTAAGCGTTTCGCACTGCCGGGCTGTCGCGGTCAGCGCCAGGGTGATGTAACCCATCTCGTAACCGAAACGCGCCGCCTCCTCATGGTTGTTAAGGGCCAGGCCGTCGTTGCTGTTGGAACGCGAGGAAGTAACCGTACCCACATTGCCTTGAATAAAGATAAAGTTTTCGCCGCCGCGGTTCACCGCCTCCTCCATATAATAAATGAAATCGGCGGATATTTCCTTTGAGGAATAGCTGGTTGTTTCGGGATGGCAGGCAAAAGTCGCAATGATTGTCGGCCGGGAGGCGCTGTCGTCGGGGACGAAACGCAGCCTGTAAAGATTATCATCCATGGCGTTGGGATAGGTGCGGTCGCGGACATAATCGGATATGCTCTTTTTCGCCAGATACAGCGAGCCGGGCTCCAAACGGCCGCAGGCGGCCGCGATAGACTCCGACGTTCGGTCAATCATGGTCTGCAGGAATGTGGCGTCTACGCCGCTTTTAACTTGGGTAAAACCGGTCAACGCGTTGGCGAGATTGTTGATGGTCGTCCCCGCGGGATCGGTCCAAACGCCCTGCGAATCGATGCCGTTATGGGTGTGCGAGACGGAAACGTTGATGCTGACAATATTGTTATGTATGGCGATATCCGACGCGGCGGCTCGGATTTTTCTGACGTCGGCATTGGCGATGCCGATGGCATCGATGACGCAAAAAGCAATTTTGCCCCTCCCGCTGCCGTCGTCGAGTACAACGGTGCGCACCCTCAGGCCGTCGAGGGTTTTGGTCGTAAACGAATAAGGCGCGAGGCTGCCTTTGACATAGGGGCGCGTACCGAAGTCAGCGGGCAGAATGGAACGTTCCGCGTAGCCGAGGCTCCATTGGGCGCCGGGCCGCGCCTCATCGATAAAAGGATCAGTACCCGGATAAAAATCACCGTAAGTGTCCAAGTCAAAACTGTCGTAATCCGCCACCTTGGACGTTGTCGGCAGGAAAGCGTTAAAAACGCCAAGGATCAGGGTGTTAATCAAAAAATCGCTCACGGCGTTGACCAGCCGGGCGAGAAATGTGCCAAACGGAGCGTCGGATGTCAAACTCAGCGCTCCGGCGGCCGGCTGCGCGGATGAGGCGATGGACCCCGCTCCGACCGGTACCAGCAAACAAACACACAGGACAACCGACAGCAGTGCTTTCAGGCTTCTTCTCATGCGATAATCTCCTCTTGCGGTAATAGAATTTGGGGCGAATGTTTCACGTTCCGGCAGGCTGTTTGCCGTTCACGGAAGCGGGCACAATGGTGAAACTATAACAAAAATCAAGCCGGATTACAACATGGTTATTGGCGCGTCTCGGCGAGAGAGAAAATGAAAAATGCAGCCGCCCTTGCGGGGCGGCTGCTGGGGAAGGTGAAAGAAGGCGAAAAAGGTTTCCGACGTTTAAGAGGATGTTTTACCCGCAGCCGCAATGAATGCCCTGAACAGCGGATGCGCCCTGTTGGGCCTGGATTTGAATTCCGGATGGTACTGCACCGCGACATACCAGGGATGGCCGTCCAGTTCGATCGCCTCGACAAGCATTCCGTCCGGCGATACTCCGCAAAGGGTCATACCGTTATCAATAAATGCCTGCCGGTAGGCGTTGTTGAATTCATAACGGTGACGGTGCCTTTCATGGATGGTCCGCTCGCCGTAAACAGTCGACAATGTCGTTGCGTCCGCAATGACACAGGGGTATAGTCCGAGCCGCATCGTACCGCCCTTGTCCGAGATATTCTTTTGCTCCTCGAGGATATCGATAACGGCGTTTTTCGTCGTATCGGAGAATTCGCCGCTGTTCGCGTCGGCCAAGCCGAGTACGTTGCGGGCGAATTCCACCACAGCCAGCTGCATGCCAAGGCAGATGCCGAAAAAGGGTTTTCTGCTTTCCCGCGCGTAACGGATGGCGCAGATAATTCCCTCGATACCCCTGTCGCCAAAACCGCCGGGAACGATAATTCCGTCGTACCCGCCGAGAATCCCCGCGGCGGTCTCGTCTGTTATGGTTTCAGACCCCACCCAGTCAATCTGCACGCGCAGGCCGTTGGCGATTCCCCCGTGAAAAAGGGCTTCCGCAACCGACAAATAAGCATCGTGCAGTTTAACGTATTTGCCGACAAGACCGATTTTGACGGTCCTGGTACTCGTGTGAATGGTGTTGACCATCTTTCTCCAGTCGGAAAGGTCCGGCTCGCCGCAGGGCAGCGACAACTTTTTGCATACAATGCCGGCAAGACCGTTCATTTCGAGCATCAGGGGTACTTCGTAAAGCGATTTGACGGTGGTGTTGTCAATAACCGCCTCTTCTGCGACATTGCAGAACATGGCTATTTTATGGCGCATACCCGCTTCCATCGCCTCGTCGCAGCGGCAGATGAGGATGTCGGGCTGAATCCCGATTGAAAGCAGTTCTTTGACTGAGTGCTGTGTCGGCTTTGACTTATACTCGTCGGAACCGGGCACGTAAGGGACCAGCGTGACATGAATAAAGACGCTGTTCTGCGGCCCGATATCACGCGCAATCTGGCGGATCGATTCCAAAAATGGCTGGGATTCGATGTCGCCGACCGTTCCGCCGACTTCGACAATAACGACCTGCGCATCGGAAGAATCCGCGGCGCGGAAGATGCCGGCCTTGATTTCGTCGGTGATATGGGGAATCACCTGCACCGTTTGGCCGAGATACTCGCCCTTGCGCTCTTTGGTGATGACATTCCAGTACACCTTCCCGGTGGTCAGATTAGAGTTGACGTTGAGGCTTTCGTCGATGAAACGTTCATAATGGCCCAAGTCCAGGTCGGTTTCCGTGCCGTCGTCGGTAACAAAAACCTCCCCGTGCTGAAAGGGGCTCATGGTGCCGGGATCGACGTTGATATAGGGGTCGAGTTTCTGCATGGTGACCCCGATGCCGCGCGCCTTGAGCAGACGGCCGAGCGACGCGGCCGTGATGCCTTTCCCAAGCCCGGATACCACTCCGCCCGTGACAAATACAAACTTTTTCATTCAACTGCCTCCCTGTGTTCGCTTCCCGCCTGACGGCGCCGCTCGTTTATGATTCGTAAGTTTTTAATATATCTTCCGCGACAACGGCTTTCGGCAGCCGCATATCCATAGCCTGCTTCTCAATGTACCGGTGCGCCATCTGTTCTGTCATGCCAAGATATTGAATTAAAGCGCATTTTGCCCTGTCGACAAGCCTGATTTCGTCAATTTTATTCCGCAGGCGGTCGTTTTCGCTTGCAAGACCCGTGAAACGGCTCTGCAGCGTGCAAACCAGGCGGAAGGCTTGAAGGAACATCGGCTTGGTAACCGGTTTCGGCAGCGCGATGACGCCGGATTTCTCAAACTGCGCTGCGGCGGTCTGGCTGACGGGGTCCTTCACGATGAGAATCACGATGGTGCCGGTGGACTGCGCGATGCGGCAGGCGACGGCGCAGGCGGATTCTCCTGGCAGGGGAGGGCATACGATAATGGCGCGGAAATGCTCAATATCGGCAAGTTCCGCAGCCGCGGCGCCGGTCGAAACGGTATCAATGCCGTATTCGCCTGCCTGGGAGACAAACCCGCACAGCTGCTCGGCTATTTGCCGGGAACCCGTTACCACCAGCACCTTATCCACGCGTCCGCCTCCCTTGCTGTTATTCGCCTATGGGAACATGATTTCAATTAAAAACATAAAGCATTTTATACGGATTTTTGCTGTCCGGTGTCAGCATGTGAAACGGCTTTGAGAGGATATCATCTTTATCCTTTCCGAAATAACGGCAGTATTTATCGATATACGGCTGTACGGCGGACATGTCCTCCGCATTGGCTTCGGCCGCGATGACCTGGCGCGGCAGCGAAGGGGGTAGAACGCCCCGGACAAAGATTTTACCTCCATGCATGCCCGCGGCGCAGAAATTGCTGATCGGGCAATGGTCACCTGTTAAGCCTAACACAATAATATAACCGCCTGCAAGATACTCGCCCAGAAAACTGCCCGCACTGCCGCCGATGACCAAAACGGTCGTTTTGTCACGGTATTGCTTCATGTGCACCCCGGCACGGTATCCCGCCGAGTCGCGCACGTAGATT
Organism: Bacillota bacterium; assembly: GCA_022706685.1. Classification (GTDB taxonomy): domain Bacteria; phylum Bacillota; class Clostridia; order Oscillospirales; family Acutalibacteraceae; genus UBA1447. The sequence continues at coordinate 13,765 of JAKJCA010000032.1, read as the reverse complement.
TCACCGCCGCGCTGCGAAAGGCCGATACCGTCGCCGGCGCTGCCGTGGATAATAATCTCGCCGCCGTTCATCGTATCGCCCACCGCGTCCTGGGCGTTGCCGTGGACGGTGATGCGGCCGCCGTTGAGATAACTGCCCAGCGCGTTGCCCGGTGTGCCGTTGACGGTGATGTCCATCCCGCTTGCTGCGCAGCCGATATAGCGCTGGCCTTCGCAGTTGTTGATGACGGCCTTTTTCTCTTTTGTTTCGCGCAGGATGCTGTTGAGAGAAATAAAATCCATCCCCGCCGCGTTGATCGAGATCATTTTCATTGCCCTCCAAGCATCTTTTGCCTTCCGCTTCTGGAAAAAGCCATCAGTTGCGGCTGGGCTTTCATTAAATCGAAATCGATGGTGTCGAGCGGAATCTTGCCGGTGATCAAAGAAGTGTAGATGCCGGCGCGTTCGACGTGGCCTATTAAAATATATCCTTTGAGCAGGTTGTCTTCCACAAACAGTTTTTTATATGCGCCTTCATCGCCCGCATTGTGTTCCTCGCCCGCAAAAGTGCCTGCGCTGATAACGCGCAGCCCCATCAGTGTCACGGCGTTCATCGGAATCGGCGTTTCAAACGATTTATTCCCGCCGGCCATATTGACGCCGGCCGCCTCGCCCTGTAAATACGCATTGGGCAATATCGCCATGATTTTCTCCTGCCCGCTCGAAATATCGCAGCATCGCACGCAGTCACCCGCGGCGTAGATGCCGGGAACCTCCGTTTGAGACAAACTGTCGACCCGTATGCCCCGCTGCGCGTCGCAGCCCAGCGCGCACATCAGTTCTGTATTGGGCAAAACGCCGGCGGCGACGACCAGAATGTCAAAATCGACGTGCTGCCCGCCTGCAAAAGTTGCACGGTTCTTCGTGATTTTGGCGATTCGGTCGTTGAGACGGAAACGGATACCCTGCTGTTCCATGTGGCGCTGTACCATGGAGGCGCCGCCTTCGTCGAGCGCGGCGGACAGAACCCGGCCGGCGATGTCGGTGACGGTGATGCTGCAGCCTGTGGCGCTTAAGCCTTCCGCGCATTTCAGCCCGATGAGGCCCGCACCGACAATCAATACCCGGCTGTTCGGCGCCACGATGCTTTTCAAGGCTTTCGCGTCGTCCAGTGTCAGGAAATGAAAAAGCAGGGCGGCGTTTTCAAGGCCGTCGATCGGGGGTGTCGCCGCGCGAGAACCCGTGGCCAGCAGCAGTTTGTCATAAGACTCCGATGCGCCGCTGTCAAGCACGACGCGACGGTTTTCGGCATCGATTGCGGCCACCTTGACTCCGCGTTCGAGCCGGACATTATTATCACAGTAAAACCCCTCGGGCCTGTAAGACATTTTTTCAATATCCGTTTTCCCCTGAAGGTAATAGGAAATTAAAGGACGGGAATAAGTATGGTACGGCTCATCGGTAAACATCACGATTTCACCGCTGCGGTCCACGCTTCGAATACCTTCAACGCCGCCGATACCCGCCGCGGAATTGCCCACAATGACGTACTTCAAAATCTTAACCCCCGTTCTCGAGCACGATTGCCCCGTTCGGGCAGCCGCTGACACAGGCCGGGATACCCGGTGAACGCTGTGTGCATAATTCGCACTTCTGTATCGCGCCGCTTTCCGATGGCATTACGGCCCCGTAGGGGCAAACCATTACGCAGGTGTAACAGCCGACGCATTTTTCGCGGTCGACGCACACGACCCCGTCGCGGACACTCAACGAGCCGGTGATGCAGCTTTTCACGCAAAGGGGCGTGTCGCAGTGCCGGCAAGCCACGGCAAAAGAGATGCAGCCTGCCTGTTCAATGCGCAGCCTTGGCTGTATCGTAATGCCTTTGAGCGCTTTGGCCATATCTTCGCCGCCGCTGTTGGCGAACGCGCAGTAGTATTCGCACAAATGGCAGCCCAGGCACCATTTTTCGTTGACGGTAATCCTTTTCATGGCTGTGTTGCTTCCTTTCGCGGCAGGCTATTCTCCGGCATGCCGAACGCCAAGGATTTGCAGTTCCTTCTCGTTGAGCCCGACGCCGCGCAGCATCAGGCGGTTGCCTTTAAGCGCTTCGATGGAGTTGATGCCCATGCCGCCCATCATTTCGCTGATTTCATGTTTCCAGGCCGTCAGCAGGTTGACCAGCCGCAGAAAACCGATTTCCGGATTGAGCCTTTTGACCAGTTCCGGCTCCTGGGTGGCGATGCCCCAGTTGCATTTGCCCGTGAAGCAGGTTGCGCACAGATGGCAGCCGAGAGCCAGCAGGGGGGCGGTGGCCACATAAACGGCGTCGGCACCAAGGGCGATTGCCTTGACGATGTCCGCGCTGCTTCTGACGCTGCCGCCGGCGACCAGCGACACATCCTGGCGGATTCCCTCCTCGCGCAGGCGGTCATCCACGCTGGCGAGTGCGAGTTCGATAGGGATACCCACATGGTCCCTGATTCGCGTCGGGGCGGCGCCCGTGCCGCCGCGGAAACCGTCGATGGCGATGATATCGGCACCGCTTCTTGCGATACCGCTGGCGATGGCGGCGACGTTGTGGACGGCGGCGATTTTGACAATCACCGGTTTGCGGTATCCGGTTGCCTCTTTCAGTGAATAGACGAGCTGGCGGAGGTCCTCAATTGAATAAATGTCGTGGTGCGGCGCGGGGGATATCGCGTCGCTTCCCTCGGGAATCATTCTTGTTTTGGCGATGTCGCCGACGATTTTGCCCCCGGGCAGGTGGCCGCCGATACCGGGCTTCGCGCCCTGGCCCATCTTGATTTCAATAGCGGCGCCCGCCTCCAGATAATCTTTATGAACGCCGAAACGCCCGGAAGCCACCTGCACGATGGTATGAGCGCCGTAGCGGTAAAAGTCCTCATGCAGGCCGCCTTCGCCGGTGTTGTAGTAAATACCAAGTTCCGCAGCCGCCCTGGCCAGGCATTCGTGCGCGTTGTAACTGATAGACCCGTAACTCATCGCCGAGAACATAACGGGCATGGAAATCTCCAGTTGCGGCGAGGTTTCGGTCACAAGGTGCCCGTTTTTATCCCGCTTGATGTCGTGGGTCTTTTTGCCCAGAAAAGTTTTCGTCTCGATCGGTTCCCGCAACGGATCGATCGAGGGGTTGGTCACTTGAGAAGCGTTGATGAGCAGCTTGTCCCAGTATATCGGGTGGCCGGCCGGGTTGCCCATCGAAGACAGCAGCACCCCGCCGCTTTTCGCCTGCAGGTAGATTTCTGAAATAATCTCGCCGCTCCAGTTGGCGTTTTTGCGGAATGCGTGGTCGGTTTCAACAATCTTTAAAGCGCGCGTCGGGCAAAGCGACACGCAGCGGTGGCAATCGACGCATTTGCTCTCGTCGGATTCCATAAGGTTGAGCGCAGGGTCGAAACGGTGCACCTCATTGGCACACTGTCTTTCGCACACTCTGCAGGCGATGCAGCGCTGCGGGTTGCGGACTACCTCGAATTTGGGATATAAGAAGTCAATCGGCATGGGAGGCGCCCCCTTTCGTCAGCACGATCACCGCTTCGCCTCCGCGCGGCGCGTAAAGATTCTCCACGGCCGGCTCCACGGCGCGGATGGCGGCTTCTTCGCTCGCGAAATAGACAAAATCATCTTTTTCGCCCATAACCATCGAGCGCAGTTTCAGCCGGTCGTTGAGCATCATTAGACCGCCGTTGAACCCGACGAGGATCGAGAAAGGACCCGTGATCAGGAGACTGGCGAACATATTGCGCAGATAGGTAAGCCGCTGCTTTTCCCGCTCGTCCTTGGAGGCGATGGTCGACCAGAAAGGAGCCGCGATGACGTTCGAGGCCTCCGTGAAATCCAGGCCGATCTTGCGCACCAGATAATCAAGGATATAAGTAATAACCTCCGTATCGGTCTTAAGCGTGCAGGTGTATCCGTACATTTCAATGAAACGCCTGTTGGCGTCATAACTGGATATTTCTCCGTTGTGAACGACTGTCATATCGAGCAGCGAGAAGGGATGGGCGCCGCCCCACCAGCCGGGCGTATTGGTCGGATATCGGCCGTGCGCCGTCCAGCAGCAACCCTCATAGTCTCCGATTTGATAAAATTCAGCCACATCCTCAGGATAGCCCACCGCTTTGAATACGCCCATATTCTTTCCGCTTGAAAAGACGTAGGCGCCTTCAATGGAGGTGTTGACGCGGAAAACGCATCTGCGGGTAAATTCGTTTTCATCCAGCTGGCTGTCCGCGAGCCTTGTCGGCAGGGGATGGACGAAGTAGCGCCATATCAGCGGTTCGCCGGTAATTGCCCGGATTTTTTTTACCGGTATTTTTGAAAGGTTGACGATGTCGAAACGCGAATCCAGATATTTTTCACACGCTTCGCGCGCCTCAATGTTGTCATAGAACACGTGAAGCGCGTAAGCGTCTTTATATTCGGGATAAATGCCGTACCCGGCAAACCCGCCGCCGAGCCCGTTGGACCGCTCGTGCATCATAGACATCGAGCGCCTGATGGCGTCGCCGCTGAAGCGTTTGCCTTCACGCGAGATAATCCCCGCTATCGCGCAGCCCGCCGGTATTCTGATACTTCCTTCGCGTTCCAATGATCGCGCCTCCAAAAAATAAAAACAAACGACGGCATTCAAATTCGGATGGCAATCCCCCGGTTCGAACGCCGTTGTTCATGGAAACAGTATATTTCGCTATTAGGTGCTTGTCAAGCATTTCCTGCGAAAAAACGAAAGAAAATTACGGTAATATTGCAGATATTTATTGGAATGCGCCTGAAATGTTGAATATGCACATAAATTTGCAGGAATAACCAAACAACATTTCATAAATTGCACGAGCGTTTTCTAAAAAAACGGATTGACAAAAATCGTGCCGCGTTGTATATTGTTCACGACAGCAATGGCGCTGCGGTTTATGGCCGCGGCGCCGAATCAATTTTATGAGGTGACAATCATGAAAAACTTGCCGAGTCTTTTCGCCAGCGCTGTGTTTACCGATAAGCTGATGCGCGAAAAACTGCCCAAGGATGTCTATTACAGGCTCAAGAAAACAACCGAAAGAGGGGAACCCCTCGAAATAAACGTAGCCAATGCCGTGGCTATCGCGATGAAAGACTGGGCGGTGGAAAAAGGCGCGACGCATTTTACCCACTGGTTCCAGCCCATGACCGGCATCACCGCCGAAAAGCATGACAGTTTCATCAGCCCTTCGGGCGAGGGCGAAATTATCATGGAGTTTTCAGGCAAAGCCCTCATCAAAGGCGAACCGGATGCGTCGTCCTTCCCCTCGGGCGGCCTGCGCGCCACATTCGAAGCGCGCGGCTATACGGCGTGGGATCCGACTTCGCCCGCCTTCATCAAGGAAGGCGTGCTGTGCATTCCGACCGCTTTTTGTTCCTACAGCGGCGAAGTACTCGACAAAAAGACGCCGCTGCTGCGTTCCATGGAGGCGATCAACGCGCAGGCGCTTCGTATTGTCAGGCTTTTCGGCAAGACCGAGGTGACATCCGTCGGCACGACCGTCGGCCCGGAGCAGGAATATTTCCTGATCGATAAAAGCGTTTACGACAAGCGCCGCGACCTTGTTTTGTGCGGCAGGACCATTATCGGTTCCAAATCGCCCAAAGGCCAGGAGCTGGAGGACCACTATTTCGGCGCCATCAAACCGCGGGTGCACGCCTTTATGCGGGAGTTGGACGAGGAACTTTGGAAGCTCGGCATCATGGCGAAAACAGAGCACAATGAAGTCGCTCCCGGCCAGCACGAACTCGCGCCGATTTTTACGACGACAAACATCGCCTGCGACCACAACCAGCTGACGATGGAAATGATGAAAAAAATCGCGGCCAAGCACGGTATGGTATGCCTGCTGCACGAAAAACCGTTCGCGGGCGTCAACGGCAGCGGCAAGCATGTCAACTGGTCGATGTCGACCAACACGGGCATCAACCTCCTGGAACCGGGCAAATCGCCGAAAGACAACGCTCAGTTTCTGCTCTTCCTCGCCGCCGTCATCAAAGCGGTCGACGAGCATGCTGATATGCTCCGCGTTTCGGTTGCCAGCGCCGGCAACGACCACCGCCTCGGAGCCAACGAAGCGCCGCCCGCCATTGTATCCATTTTCCTGGGCAACGAGCTGACGGGCATTCTCGACGCTATCGAGAGCGGGAAACCGTATGATGTGGAAGACACCGGCCCCATCAAAATCGGCGTTTCCGTGCTGCCCGACCTGCCCAAAGATACCACGGACCGTAACAGAACGTCGCCGTTCGCCTTCACGGGCAACAAGTTCGAGTTCCGCATGCTCGGCTCCGCGGCTTCGATTGCCGGCCCCTGCATCGTTCTCAATACCATTGTGGCCGATGTCCTCAGCGGTTTTGCCGATAAACTTGAAAAAGCGAATGACCTCAATGCCGCGGTCACCGATTTGGTGAAAAATACTTATGCGCAGCACAAGAGGATTATCTTCAACGGCAACAGCTACTCCGAAGAGTGGGTCAAGGAGGCGCAGAAACGCGGTTTGGCGAATATGCGCACCGCTGCGCAGGCGCTGCCCTGTTTCAAAGCCGAAAAGAACGTCGCGCTCTTCTCCAGGCACAAGGTGTTTACCAAGGCCGAGGTGGAGTCGAGATGCGAGCTGATGCTGGAAAACTACATCAAAGTCCTGACCATCGAAGCCCAGACCATGATCAATATGTGCAGAAGAGAGATTTTACCTGCTGCGACCTCTTACTGCGCGCAGCTGACGAAGGCGGCGCTCGACAAAGCCGCTTTGAATGCGGATTTGCCGGCGCGGTACGAGAACGACCTGGTCATGAAAATTTCCAAACTCATCGAATGCCTCTACAACGGCGTGTCCCAGCTCGATACCGCGCTGCTGCATGCCAGGGATTTTGAGCATGCCGAGGAATGCGCGCGCTATTTCAGCGAGGCGGTATTCGAAAACATGTGCCTGGTCAGGGAGGCCGCCGACGAGCTGGAAATGAATGTGGCCGCCGACTATTGGCCCTATCCGGTTTACAGCGAGATTTTGTTCAGCGTCTGAAGGACCCTTTCATCAACGGTTATATAAAATGCCCGTCCGACCTCATACATCAGCAACGGGAGTATATCGTCTATGTGTTCGATTATCGGTTTCACCTCGAGGGATGTTCCCGAAGAACTGTTTTTAAAATGCTTTAACCGCACCCTGTCGCGCGGCCCGGATACGACGCGCATCATCAATACCGGGGCGGGTATCATGGGTTTTCACCGCCTTGCAATCATGGGTTTGAGCGAAGAGGCGATGCAGCCCTTCGTGCGGGACGGCAACGCCCTTGTATGCAACGGCGAAATCTATGGCTTTCGCGCCGTCAGGCAAAAGCTCTCGGCGAAATATGACTTCGCCAGCGATTCCGACTGCGAAGTGCTGCTGCCGCTGTATGAGGAATACGGGCTTGACATGTTCGCCATGCTCGACGCGGAGTTCGCCCTGATTCTCTACGACGCGAAAAAGGATGTTTTTATCGCCGCGAGGGATCCCATCGGCATCCGGCCGCTGTATTATGCGCGGGGTGCGGACGGGGCGATGCTTTTTGCCAGCGAGGCCAAAAACCTCGTCGGCCTCAGCGATGAAATCAGACCCTTCCCTCCCGGGCATTATTATGACGGCAAACGTTTTGTCTGTTACCGGGATATGTCCAAAGTCGAAAAAGTCTGCCACGACGACCTCGACACCGCCTGCCGCAATATCCGCGAAAAGCTCATCGCCGGCATTGAAAAGCGTCTGGACGCCGACGTTCCGGTCGGGTTCCTGCTCAGCGGCGGGCTGGACAGTTCGCTGGTCTGCTCTGTTTCCGCCCAGATTCTCGGCAAGCCCATCCGTACCTTCGCCATCGGCATGGGCGGCGACGCCATCGACTTGAAATATGCCAGGGAAGTCGCGGATTTTATCGGCAGCGAGCATACCGAGGTGGTCGTTGAGGAGGACGATATCCTCAACGCCCTCGACCAGGTCATTGAAATTCTCGGCACCTATGACATCACGACCATTCGCGCAAGTATGGGCATGTACCTGCTGTGCAGGGAAATACACAGGACGACCGACATCCGGGTTTTGCTCACCGGCGAAATTTCCGACGAACTGTTCGGTTACAAATACACCGACTTTGCCCCGGACCCGCAGGCGTTCCAGCAGGAGGCGGAAAAACGTATCCGCGAGCTCCACATGTACGACGTGCTCAGGGCAGACCGCTGCATCTCCTCGAACTCCATGGAAGCCCGCGTGCCGTTCGGCGATCTGGCTTTTGTCGAATATGTCATGTCGCTGGACCCGGCGATGAAGATGAACGTCTATAACAAAGGCAAATATCTCCTGCGACGCGCATTTGAGGGCGGCTACCTGCCGCAGTCGATTCTTTACCGTGAAAAGGCCGCTTTCAGCGACGCGATGGGGCATTCGATGGTCGACTGCCTGAAACTGCAGGCCGAAAAGATGTATTCCGACGAAGAGTTTGAAGACGCGAGAAACGAGTATTCATTCGCAAAACCTTTTACGAAAGAATCACTGATGTACCGAAAAATATTTGAAAAATATTATCGCGGCCAAGCGCCTATGGTCAAAGACTTCTGGATGCCCAACAAAAACTGGGAAGGCTGCAACGTCAACGATCCGTCGGCGAGGGTGCTGTCCAACTACGGCGCAAGCGGTATATAAAAAGGCAAAGCTTTGCCGGTGCGCATCCCCGGGCGGGGATCGGTCAGGCGGGGGAACGGTTCCATGAACACTGTCAGCAGCGGTATTTCTGGGCTCGACGGGGTCATCGACAGGCTTCGCCTGGGCGATAATGTTGTCTGCCAGGTCGGTTCGCTCGGGGAATACATCAACCTTGTCGGCCCCTATGTGGCGCGCGCGGCGGCGGATAACAGGCGGATTATTTACTTCAGGTTCGGCTCCCACAGAAGGGTCGTGCCCGAAACGGCTGGCATCCGGACGATTCGTGTCAACGCGAAAACAGGTTTTGAGAATTTCGCCTCCGCCATCCACGCCCACATCGAAAAGGCCGGCGCCGGCGCGTTCTATGTGTTCGACTGCCTGACGGACCTGCTGAGGTACTGGCACTCCGATTTGATGATCGGCAACTTTTTCAGGGTTACGTGCCCCTACCTGTTTCAACTCGATACCGTCGCTTATTTCGCGGTGATGAGGAATGCTCACAGCAACGAAACCATCGCGAAAATCAGGGATACGACGCAAATCCTGATGAATGTTTATACCGTTGCCGGCAACACCTATATCCACCCCATCAAGGTTTGGCAGCGCTATTCGCCGACGATGTTCTTCCCGCACCTGCTGCGCGGGCAGGAAGCGGTCTGCATCTCCTCGAGCGCCGAAAATGCGATGCTCTTTTCACATTTTCCGTCGGGCAGCGTACGCGGAGATTACTGGGACACCGCTTTTGACGAAGCGCTGAAAGGCGGAGAATATGATGCGCCGAAGCGCGAAGAGCTGCGCGATAAGCTGCTGAGCTTTCTGATGGGGCGCGAATCGCGCATGTTCGGCCTGTGCGCCGCCTATTTTGAGCTCGAAGACATTTTCAATATCAAGAGCAGGGAAATCGGCACCGGCCCTATCGGCGGCAAAACCGTCGGCATGCTCCTGGCGCGCAAAATCATCGACAGAAAGCTGGGCCCGGAACTGCGGCGCAAGATGGAAATGCATGACTCCTTCTATCTCGGCGCCGATGTTTTTTATACTTTTATCGTTGATAACGGCTGCTGGGAATTGAGGACGCTGCAAAAAACCGCCGACGGCTATTTCAAATATGCCGAACCCCTCGCGGAAAAAATCAGAAACGGCCGTTTCCCGGATTCTGTCAGGCTGCTTTTCAGGCAGATGCTCGATTATTATGGCCAGTCTCCCGTCATCGTGCGTTCGAGTTCGCTGCTGGAGGACAACTTCGGCAACGCTTTCGCGGGCAAATACGAAAGCGTATTCTGCGCCAACCAGGGAACACCGGAGGAGCGCCTCGCCGCTTTCGAGAACGCCGTGCGCGCCGTGTATGCCAGCACCATGAACGAAGATGCCCTGCGTTACAGGCTCGACAGGGGACTGCGTGAAAAAGACGAGCAAATGGCTATCCTTATCCAGCGGGTGTCGGGCGATAACAGGGGCGAACGGTTTTTTCCCCACCTGGCGGGTGTCGGCAATTCGAAGAACCTCTATGTATGGGACGATACCCTCGACTTCAACGCGGGGATGCTGCGCCTTGTTTTCGGCCTCGGCACAAGGGCGGTCGAACGAACCGACGTCGATTACGCGCGCATGGTCTGCCTTGACAAACCCGAAAAGACGCCGCTGCTGGCCGGCGGCGACGAACGCGAATTTTCCCAGCATATGGTCGATGTCATCGACCTGAAAGGCAACGCCTTCGCAACCGTAGGCGCAGACGAGATTTTCAGCGGCGACATCGGCGCCGATAAGCGGCTGTTTGCCTCTTATGATCCGGAAACGAGCGCGGCGAAACGCCGGCTCGGTTTAAGCGGAGACGCCTATATTCTTGACTTCAAAAAACTGCTCAATTCAACCGATTTCCCCGCGACGATGCGCCGCATCCTTGAAACCGTTTCCGGCGTTTATGACTACCCGGTCGACATGGAGTTCACCGCGAACTTTGACCGCGACGGCAATTATCAAATCAACATCCTGCAGTGCCGGCCGTTGCAGACCAAAGGGCTCGGCGCCGGCGTCGACCTGCCGGACGAGGACGAGGCGGGCGAAATTCTCTTCCGGACCGGCGGAACCTTTATGGGCGGCAATGTGCATTATTGCGTCGAATATATCGTCTATGTTGACGCAGAGGCCTATCTCGCCCTTTCCGAACAGGACCGTTTCGGGGTCGCCAGGCACATCGGCCGGCTTAACCGGGATTTGAAAGATAAAAACGCCATCCTCATCGGTCCGGGCCGCTGGGGCACCTCGACCACGTCTCTGGGCGTCCCGGTGAACTTTTCCGAAATCAATCGCATGCTTGCTGTTTTCGAGGTGGCCTGTAAAGACAGCCGCCTGATGCCCGAGTTGTCATACGGCAGCCACTTCTTCCAGGATTTGGTCGAATCGGGTATATTTTACGGCGCGATCTATACCGGCCGGCCCGATGTCGTTTTTCGCGATGATTACTTGAAAGACGCGCGCTGCCTCGCGGCGGAATATCCGGCCGGCCCTTTCGGCGGCGCGGTGCGCGTGCTGCGTTTCCCGCGGATGCAGCTGTACGCGGACATCGCTTCCCACACAATGATATGTTTCACGGGCAGGCGCGGTTAAATCTTTTGAACAATATATCGTTTTGCTCCCTTCTTTCGGGGGCTTTTTTACGGGTATATGAACAAACAACGGCGTTTTGTTGACATCGGCGTGCGGCAGTTCTATTATTTCAATGTTGAGATATTAACGTCTTAAAGAGGGCCGGAAATGCTGAAAAAACTGCTTGCCTTTTTCCTCGTATTGACCCTTGCTGTAACGCTGGCTCCCTCGGGAGCCGCAGGTTGGCCCGCCGCCGGGCAGACCGAACCTTTCGCCCGCCTCGAGGCCGAACGCGAGGCGAGACTGGCTGCCATGGCCGCCCCTTTTTCGCCGGCGCCGGAGCGCAGCAGCGCGGCCGCCCCCGCGGCGGATTCCTCGACAATGGGTTATATCGTCAGGTTCCGACCCGGGATGCCCGAGGCCGGCATCGAGCGCTTGCTTGGCCCCTACGATTATAAAATGATTGGGCCTTCATCTCTGAAGATATTTTCCTTTCATTCCGGCCAGTCCCTGGCGCAACTCGAAAGCGCGTTTGCCGGCTCGGTTGAGTACATCGTCCCGGACGGCAAATCAAAGATTCAAGCCGCGCCCAGCGACACCTATTTCGGCAAGCAATGGGCGCTGAGGACGACCAATGTCACCGGAGCCTGGAATATCAGCAAAGGCTCCGCAGACGTGCTCGTGGCTGTTATTGATTCAGGGATAAAAAGAAGCCATGAGGATTTCGCCGGCAGGGATGTGAAACAAGGCTGGGATTATCTCGAAAACAAAGCGGTGGCGCGGGATTCCTGCGGCCACGGCACCAATGTCACCGGCCTCATTGCCGCCGCCACCGACAACGCCAGGGGCATCGCGGGGGTATGCTGGAATGTCGCCGTTCTGCCGATGCTGGTGGTCGATGAAGACGGTTATGCGGATACATCGGATATCTGCGCCGCCGTCATCGACGCGGCTGACCTGGACGCGGACGTCATCAACATCAGCATCGGTTCGGGAGATTTTTCGCAGGCCGAAAGCGATGCGGCCGCATACGCAATAGCGAAAGGCTGCGTCGTGGTCGCCTCCGCGGGCAATGACGGCAACGACGGCTATAATTACCCCGCCTCCTATCCCGGCGTTATCAGCGCCGCCGCGGTGGACGACGCGTCCCAAGTGGCCGATTTTTCCAACTGCAACGACGCGGTGGATGTCGCGGCGCCGGGCGTCGAGGTGCTCACCACAGCGGACCGGAGTATCGATCATCAGGATTATATTTATGCGGACGGCACTTCGTTCTCGGCGCCCATCGTCGCGGGTGTTGCGGCGCTGGCGAAAGCGTGCAACCCGAACGTCAACGCCTATATGTTCCTCGATTTGATTAAAAACACTTCGCTTGACAGGGGAGAACAGGGCTATGACAATTATTACGGTTACGGGCTTATCGACGCCGGTAAACTGCTTGAACGCCTGCTGACCTTTAAGACCTCAAACGGCTATACCTATGCCGTGTCGGGCTCCTCGGCGAAAATTCTCGGCTATGCGGGAACGGATGCCGCCTTGAACGTGATGGGCAGACTCGGAGGTTACCCCGTCGTTTCCATCGGCGAATACGCTTTCGCGGGCAACGATAAGATGCAGTCGCTGACACTGCCGAATTCGCTGACCGTCATCGGCCAGCGGGCCTTCTATATGTGCCGTGAACTGAAAACAGCAACGCTCGGCAGCGGCCTGAGCGGCCTTAACGAAAATGTGTTCGACGCCTGCGGCAAACTCGCGTCCGTCGCCGTCGACGCGGGGAATCCCTCGCTTTCTTCTGCGAACGGCATGCTGTATAACCGCGACAAAACGCGGCTGATTCTCTGCCCCGAAGGCAGAACGGGCACGGTGGCCATACCGGCCGGCGTCACGCTCATCGGCGACTACGCCTTTGAGGACTGCGGCCTGCTGGCGGACGTCCTCTTCCCTCAATCGCTCAAAGAGATCGGCGAGGGCGCCTTCCTTGGGTGCGGCGAGCTTATGGCGTTCGACATTCCCGATTCCGTTGTCAAAATCGGTTGGGACGCCTTTGAGGGCACGGGCTGGTACAACGGCCGGAGCAGTCCGTCGCTCGTTTACGCGGGCAAAGTCGCCTACGCCTACAAAGGCGTTATGCCTTACGGTACGCGCGTCGTTTTGCGCGCCGGCACCAGGGGCGTCGCCGCCGCCGCGTTTTACGGCTGCTCGAGTTTAGAAAGCATCACCATCCCCTCGACGGTCGTCTGCATCGGCAAATGGGCGTTTGAAAACTGCAACAGCCTTTCCGGCGCGGCTGTCCCCCAATCGGTCGCCGAGATCGGCGAGTACGCCTTCGGCTACGAATACGACGGCAGCGAAGATATCCGTTTGGACGGTTTCACCCTCTATTGTTCGGCGGGTTCGGCGGCTCTGAAATACGCCAAAGACAACGGCGTCGGCTATTGGGTGCCGGCGGCTCCCGGCTCGCCGAAAGCGGTCTCCGCCGGCTAT
>JAKJCA010000031.1 GCA_022706685.1 Bacillota bacterium | reverse complement strand
CCGCCGATAAAACCGGCGAGCGCGAGCGCGGCGATGGCGGCGGTTTTCGGCGTAACGGCGAGATGGTTGATGTCAAGCCCGAGGTAATGCTGGATGTATAAAAACACATAGGGCATGAATATCTGAACCGCTGTCGAAAAAATGCATACCGACGCGAGCGCCAGATACAGGCGTCTGTTGTCCCGGACGACCGAGGGGCGGAATCCGTATACGAGCTCGGCAAAGTAATTGCCCTGCTTTTTAATTTTATTGCCGGATTCCTTAAGCGTCAGCAGCCCCGCGAAACCGCAAAGCGTGACCAGCACGCCCAGCGCGAGGAAACACGCGGGGTACCCTGCCGCAGCGACGCCCGCGCCGAACCCGGCCGTCACCATCAGCGTCGCCAGGATGGGCATTGTCGACAGGATGCCCTCCGCGGTGCCCCGGTTTTGCGGTACGGTCACATCCGTCACCCAGGCGTTGAATGCCGCGTCGTTGCTCGTCGAACCCATGAAGGTCATCACGCAGTCCATAATGATGACGATGCTGACCGTCGCGGCGGCCACCTTTGCGGTGTCGGTTATGCGCAGGAGTTCGGCGGTGTTTTCGCGCGAAATAAAAGCGAACGCCATGACCGTGACGCCCCACAGGATATATCCGGCGCAGATAAACACTTTGCGCCTGCCGAGTTTGTCGCTGAGCGTCCCCATCAGGAAAGTCGTCGCTACGGCGGTCGCCGCGCTGAACGCGACCATTTTGGAAATATCGGCCGTCGTCGCGCCGATATAGTTGAAAAGGAAAGTGTTGAAATAGATATTCTCAATCGCCCAGGCCACCTGACCGGTGAAGCCGAAGAGGATGAGATTGACCCATATCTTGCGGCCGAGTTTGGCTTTTGGCAAGACGAAACCCCTCCCGGTTGTTGATGCTGCCGCTGAAAGGCATGAAGAACGGACCGGCGCCGCCGCCGGTCCGTTGAAAAACCGTCACGAGAGTTCTTTGATCAGCTCGTTGATGATAACGAAGATGATGTTGCTTTTGACGGCGAATACGATTTTGTCCCACATCTGCTCAAAGAAGGGGATGTTGTCCGGAGGCGGCGCGCTGCCGTCGTCGAGCGCGAACGCCTGCGTGAAACAGATGCCGCCGGGCCCTTTCAGCTGTGCGCGCACATAGCAGCCGATCTGGTCCTCATGGGCGTTGAGGTCGATGGAAAGGCCCGTCGCGATGACCTCGCCCTTGGCGACCCATTCGACCGTGTCGTATTTCGAGGCTTCGAGCGTTATCGTGTCCGCGGCTTCGTCGACGGTGATGCGCGTCACCGCCGGCACGTCGCCGGTGCCGACAAAAGCGTCCCCGAGTTCCGGCCGCGCGTATTTGCCGCAGGCGAAGAACGTGCCGTTCTCCATCGCGGTGCGAACGTTGGCGAGATTGTTTTCAGGCAACATAAAATATTCGAAACTGGTCCCGATATCGCTGACCTCGTGCGCGTCGCTGTCGGCGAAACCCCAGACGTTTCTGCCCGCCGGGATGACCTTTTCGAGGATTCCGTCCCACAGGACACGGTCGTGCCGCGTCGGGGAGTCCCCTGAATTGAGGATTTCCATGCCCAGGCAGGAGGGGTATTTCTTAAATAGGCCGGCGAAAAAACGGATATTCTTGGGGTCCTTGGCGATATTGACGTCTTTGGCGGATTCGAGCCAGTCGCCGGGATGGTTGATGAACGTGACGCCGCCGGCGGCCTGGACACCCGCAATCGGGGTCTCGTAATCGTTGTCCCTGCCCCAGTCGCCCTGGCCGTAGTCGGCGAAAAAGCCGTTGAGGTGTGTTTTGGTGAGCGTCGCGGCGTTGAGTTCGATGCCCATGACGACGTCCGTCATGCCCCGGCCGCCGCGGCCGACGCCTGTCGTAATCTCATCATAACGCTGCTGCGTCAGCGGAACGGGCTTTTTGAGAATCATCTGCCAGCTCAGCAGGGGCACCGGCGTCGGTACGACATTCCAGCCGCGGTTGACGCAGCCGTGGTCGGTCATGCCCAAAATATCGTAGCCGGCGGCGTAATGCGCCTCGATCATCTCGGTGAACGTCGCGCCGCCGTCGCTGACGGTGGAGTGCGTGTGCAGGTTGGCTTTGTAACGGCCCCACGTGTCCCAGTCGACCGTGGCGTAGGGGTTTGTAATCACATAATCCACGGCGCCAGAAATGTCGGCCGAAGCGGACGCGGAGAAGGCAAACGGCAGCAATACCAGAATTGCGGCCGCCGCGCACGCGATACGCCTGAAAGTCCTCTTTTTCATAAAACAGCCCTCCTTCAAGGGAAGTCATTTTTTATATCTCGACGCAAACGCTCGCCACGCCGTAAGCAGGCACCGGAAAGGTGACCCTGTGACCGGCAACGCGGATGCCTGCCTTGCCCTCGAGCGTGTTCTCGTTGATATCGACAAAACTGGCGGATACCGGCTTTTTGAAAAATTCAAACACCGCCTCGGTATCTTTGCCATCCGTCTCGTAAACGCGCACAATCAGCCCGCCGTCGCCGCTTTCTTTGAGCTTGACGGCGGCCGGCGCCGCGCTGCCTTCCACCCGGCGCATCAGGCTCGCTGCAGCCGGCAGGCTGCCGGCGTGCCGGGTGCCTGCGACGCAGGTGAGCGGATGGTTGTAATCATAGGCGTTTTCTGCCAGCGCGAGGTTCGCCGTGCCGGCGGGCACCAGCTCCAGCGCCAGACCGAACCGGTGCATGATGTTCTCCGGGTACGGGTCGGGGTCGTAGGAACTCCTGATGAGCGCCAGCGAGAGGCTGTCGCCCGTGCCACGGAACCCGTATTTTGTCTTGGATATCAGCATCAGCGCGTCCGCCCCGTTCTCCTGCGGCACGGCCAGGCCCCAGCTGACAGCCGGCACGTCGGAGTCGAGGTCATTCCTGAAAAGCGTACCGTACGCGATATCATAGCGGTAGCCCGAGCAGGAGTACGCGACCGGCGCAGTGAAGTTCAGCTGCGGCACGAACTTGCCTTTGACCGGGCGCTCCTGCCAGTCGCATTCGACCTCGAAGGCGAGCCGCCGGCTGCCCCGGTCGAGCGATACGGTTACGTCGAGCCTGGAGGCGCCGAACCCGGCACTGTAGGAGAACTGCTTGCGCAGCCCGCCGCCGAGCGCGGGTTTTTTCATTTTGACGTTGGTGTCGATGTTCGTGATTTTCATATACCGGCCCACGCGCCAGGAGGTCATGCCGCAGCTGTCGTCCTCTTCAATGACGCGAAACAGCGCTGCAGGCCTTGACGGGTCGATCAAATCGCGTCCGGTCTTTTTATCGGTAAACGACAGAAGCGCCGCGTTTTCGTTGTCAAACACCGCGCGTACCAGCTCGTTCTCCAGCACAAGGTCCTCAAAACGGTCGACGCGCGGGTCGCCGGGGATGGCGGTGAAGAGTTTTTCCGGTTCCGACTCGCCGAGCGTGAGCGTGGCGTACCCGCAGGCGGGCACCGTCGCAAAGACCAGCAGTTTGGCGTAGTCGTGCCCCCAGTAGCCTTTTTTCGCCTCGACGACCTGGTAAGGCAGGTCTCCTGCGCCGTCCGAAATTTTCAGCCGGCTCAAATCGCCCGGCCAGTCCCAGACAATCAGTTCGGCCGTTTGTGTCCGTTCGCGCGGCGAGGGATTGAACAGGTGATAAATCCGGGTTTTGCCCCGGCCCCTTTCGGGGATGGAAACGCCGTAATCGGTCGCGCTGAATCCCGCTCCGGCGCCTTCCGACACGGTTTCTTCAAGGCCGCCGCCGTCTTCAATCCGCGAGGTGTCGACCAGCGACGCGATGTGCCGCATCGCGCCGGCGAGCGTGGTATTCGCCGCAGCCGCGGCCTGCTGGAAGCGGCCGAGCGCGAACTCCCTGGTGTCGATGACGCCGGAACCCGGCAGAATGTCGTGGAAATGGTTGAAAAGCGCGCATCTCCATGCCGATTCGAGGTAGTCGCCGCGGTATTTGAAGGTTCCGGTTTTCGCGGCGAGCGCCGCGAATTGTTCCGCCTCGTTGAGCCGCCCTTCGATGATGCGGTTGGACATCTTGATGCGGCTTTGCGAGGTGTAACAGCCCGTGAAAATAAAGTTGAGTTCGTCTTTCACGACGGGCAGGGTGTCCGCAACCGCGTCGAGCGTTTTGAAAAATTCGCGGAAGGTGCCGAAGCGTATCGTCGGGAAAACCGGCCAGCGGCTCATATCAATGAGTTTCTCAATGTCGCGCCGGGTCGGTCCGCCGCCGTGGTCGCCCACGCCGTACACCTTGAGCATCGTTTTCAATCCGTGTTCGATGCAGTAATCCGCCACGAGTTCCGCCACGGTCGAATCGATGCCGGAGTTGTACCACAGCGGCTCGCGGTAGACCGTGATCGCGTTGCCGGAAGGGGACTCCCAGCGGTAGAGCGACAGCGCGTCATAGCCCCGGCAATGGTAGTAGTATTTGACCCCGGCGTTCGACAGGATTTCCGGCACGTTGACGTTATGGCCGAAAGTGTCGGGCTCGAAGTCGATGTTGAGCGTTTCCGGGTCGATGTCCAGCAGCCCGGAAAGATAGCGTTTGGTATAGAGGATATGCCTGGCCAGGCTCTCGCCGCACGGCATATTCTTGTCTGTTTCGACCCAGGTTGAGGCGGTGACCTCCCAGCGGCCCTCCTTGACGCGGCGCTTGATTTCCTCAAGCATCTCCGGGTCATGCTCGGCGACGATTTCATAAACCGAGGCCTGCGACTGCGAGAAGGTGAAATCCTCGTACTCATCCATCAGCCGCAGCATCGTGCGGAAGGTGTCCAGCGTAACGGCGACCGTTTCATTGTAGCCCCACATCCAGTTCATGTCGATATGGGCGTGCGAGGCGCACAGCAGGGTATATTTCTTCGCTTCCGCGGCGGCTGCCGCCAGCATTTTTTCCGCCTCTTCGGCGGCGGCCTGACCGATGAAACCGTCGAGCGCCGCCCGCCTTTCGAGGGCGTCGAGCGCGGTTTCAATCTCCTTTTCCAACCCGTTTTCGCTGTTTTTGGAAATCCGCAGCGCGAAGTCGAGTTCCGCAAGGATGCGTTCCGACCAGGGCCCTTCGGTTTTTTTGAACAGCTCGTCGAGCCTTCTGACGATGCCGGGCATGTTTTCACCCCTTGACAACTTTTTCCGTTTCGTTTCAACGCAAATGGTACCACACAACCGCCCGCGTGTCCATATAAAAAACCGCCGCGGTTGACAGCGTTCAAGCCTGCGTCTATGATTTGATAAGGCGGAAACAACCTTGACAAGGAGGGTTGCGTTGATGAAAAAACTCAAGGTCGGGGGCCTGCTGGAAGGTTCCGAGATTTCACTCGGCTGCTGGCGCATCGCGAAACTCAGCCAAAACGAGGCGACGCGCCTGGTCGCGGCCGCGCTCGCGGAAGGCATCGATTTTTTTGACAACGCCGACATTTACGGCGGCGGCGCCTGCGAGGAGATTTTCGGCAGGGCCGTCAAGGAACTCGGCGCGCGCGATTCCATCTTGATTCAGACCAAATGCGGCATACGCAGCGGATATTATGATTTTTCGAAGGAACATATCCTCGAGGCCGTCGACGGCAGCCTCAAACGCATGGGCGTCGGCACCATCGACGTACTTCTGCTGCACCGTCCGGATACGCTTATGGAGCCGGAGGAGGTTGCCGAGGCCTTCGACCGGCTCGAAAACGCCGGCAAGGTGCGGTATTTCGGCGTCAGCAACCATAATCCCGGCCAAATGCGTCTGCTGCAAAAATATTGCGGGCAGAAACTCATCGCCAACCAGCTGCAGCTGAGCCTGACCAACGCGACGATGATCGACGCGGGACTCAATGTCAACATGCTCCACGACCCGGCGCTGGTGCGCGACGGCGGAGTCCTCGAGTATTGCCGGCTCAACGGCATTACCATACAGGCGTGGTCGCCCCTGCAGTACGGCGTTTTTGAGGGCACATTTATGGACAACAACGAAAAGTTCGGGCCCCTCAACGACAAACTGCGGCAGTACGCCGAGGCCAAAGGCGTTTCCAAAAGCGCGGTGGCCTTTGCGTGGCTGCTGCGCCACCCGGCGAAGATTCAGGTCATCGCCGGGACGACCGACGCCGGGCGGCTGAAAAGCCTTTGCGCGGCTTCCGGCGTCAGCCTGAACAGACAGGAATGGTATGACCTGTACTTGTCGGCGGGCAAAAAACTGCCTTGAATAAGGAGAACAAATCTTGAAAGCGGAAAAAGAGTTTATTTTCGGCGAGGTTAAGCCGACGGAAAACTGCCATGCTTCGACGGTCCTGCCGCTGCCCGGCGGCGATATTCTGGCCGCCTGGTTCGGCGGTACGCGCGAGGGCTGCGACGACGTCGATATCTGGGTCGCGCGCAGGAGCGGCGGTGTCTGGCATCCCGCGGCGCGCGTCAGCGCCGCGCGGGACATGCCGCACTGGAACCCCGTGCTTTTCCTCAGGCGCGACGGCGCCGTGCGCCTGTTTTTCAAAGTCGGCAAAAAAGTCCGTTACTGGCGCACCTGGTTTTGCGATTCGGCAGACGGCGGCCGGACGTTCGGGGAGCCGATGGAACTGGTGCCGGGCGACACCGGCAACGGCAGGGGACCGGTCAAGAACAAGTGCCTGCGCCTGTCGGACGACCGCGTCCTGGCGCCCGCTTCCTCGGAGACCGGCGGCATGTGGAAGTGCTTCATCGACACTTCCTTTGACGACGGCGACACCTGGACGCGCGGCAGGGACGTGCCCGCCCGCGAACCGCACAGCAAAACAATCCCGATGATTCAGCCGACCCTGTGGGAGTCGGAACCCGGCAGGGTGCACATGCTGACGCGCACCGCGGCGGGCCGTATCTACCGCAGCGATTCGGAGGATTTCGGCGCTTCCTGGTGCATGGCGTATCCGACGGCGATCCCCAACAACAACAGCGGCATCGACCTCGCGCGCGCCGCGGACGGCGCATTGTACCTGGCCTGCAACCCCGTCGCCGAAAACTGGGGCCCCCGCACCCCTTTGGTTCTGCTGCAATCCGCCGACAACGGCGTTTCCTGGAGCGTCGGGACGGTGCTTGAAGACGAAGAAGGCGAGTACTCCTACCCGGCGGTCGTCGAGCGGGACAGTACGCTGCATATCACCTATACCTGGAGGCGGGAACGCGTGGCCTACCGGTCCGTCATGCTTTAAATAACCGGGAGAACGGTTAAAAGGAGCCCGCTTCAAAACATGCGTTTGAAGCGGGCGTTTGGTATTTCGGGGAGGATTATCTCTTTTTGCGGCAAACGAACGCCGTTGCGGCCGCGAGGGAAAGCGTTGCGAAAACGGCGAGGCTGCCTGCGGGGGAGGCGCCTGTCTGTGGGATCTCAAGCCCTTTATAAAGGGTTTCTCCGGATTCGTAGGCGCTGGCATCCCCGTCTTCAAGGTCATACTCGTATGTCCAGGTGTAGCCGTCATCCTCGTTGGGGTCAACCGTTACTTCTCCGCCGACCCGGGTTTCCTCTTCCGGCTTCGTCCAGTCATCGGTCGGCTCTTCGACGGTTATATCGGTCGTGTCCGTAACGTCCGTATCATCGGTATAGTCCGTGTCATCCGTATAACCGGTCGGGTCCCCGTCATCGGTTCCGTCCCATGTGCTATCGTCCTCCGGCAGCGTCAACGGGTCGGAAGGGTCTTCATAGGGTAATGTTTCCCCCGTGCCGCCGCCCTCCTCCGCCGGGAGGATGCTTTCGGCGGCCGCCCTGCTGCCTGCCGCCGCCGCGTCCTGCCGGAACGCTGCGCCGCAAAGCACCATGGAGATCATAAAAACAGCCGCAACAGCGATGATACCGATTTTCCTTGTCATGCGCCATCCATCCTTTCTGATTGACAGGTTCAGCGTTTTTCAACATAGCCGGCAAAAGAATTCGGACGCTCTGCCGCCTGTTTTTTGCCCCGGCTGTCTATTAAGTGTGAAAAAACGGCGCGACTGTTGCATCGGGGGGATGTTTTTATTCAGCGGCTCGGGTCGGCCGGTTTATCTCGTCAACAGCCCGGCGTCAAGCACAAACTGGCTGCCGGTGACGTACCTGGCTTTGTCGCTGGCCAGGAACAACACCGAGTTCGCCACGTCCTCCACTTCAATCCACGGCACCGGGAGCAGGTTGCCCGCGGACCGCTCGGCGATTTCGATGGGCGTGGCGCCTTCCATCTCGGCGAGGCCGTCGTTCATCGGCGTGTTGACGCCCGTCGGATGGATGCTGACCGCGCGGATGCCGTAGGGCGCCAGCTCGATCGCCTGCGATTTCGTCAGGCCGACAAGGCCGAACTTCGACGCGGCGTAATGCGACAGGCGGTTCATGCCCCTCAGGCCGCCGATGGAGGAGTTGTTGATAATCACGCCGCGCTTTTTTTCGATCATATGGGGCACGACATATTTTGAGGCAAGCCACGCGCCTTTGAGGTTAATGTCGAGCATCGCGTCCCATTCCTCTTCGCTCAATTCGTACGACAGCCCGTAGGCGCAGATGCCGGCGTTGTTGAACAGAATGTCAATCGCGCCGAAACGGGCGATGCCGGCCTCGACGGCGGCCTTGACGTCGTCTGCTTTGCGAACGTCGCCGGTGCAGATTTCCGCTTGCGCGCCGAGCGCCTCGACCTCCTTTTGCAGTGTGCAAAGGTCGTCACAGCAGGCGTTGTTGTACGCGGGGTAACAGATTCTCTCGCCCAGGTCAAAGGCGACGATGTTCGCGCCTTCCCGCGCGAAAGCGAGCGCGACGCCGCGACCCTGCCCTTTGGCGGCGCCGGTGATGAATACGGTTTTATCTGCGAACTCCTTCATGCGGTTTCCTCCGTCAGATATGTTCAATAGCCCGCGAGGTAGCCGTCGAGCGGCACCTTCAGGGCGTTGTTGATCAGGTTCGTCGCGTTCATGACCGCGCCGAAAGCGGTCAGCAGTACGATCTGCCCATCGCTGAACGATTCTTTCAGCCGGCCGAACATTTCTTCGCCGATACCGTGCGGGTCTTTCGCCAGCGCCCGGCCGTAGTCGACGAGCAGCTGCTGGCGGGGCGTGAACGCGAAACCTTCGAACGATATGCCTTCGTCGACGAGGATTTTCCTGAAAAAAGTCGAACAGATCAGGCAGTCGTTCTGCACCGATATCGCGTAACAGAAAAAGTTGATGTCCAGCGCCGTGAGGAACTTTGCCGCCTCGTCGCGCAGGGTGTACCACTCCATCAGCGCGTGAAAAGCGGGGACGCTGTTGAGCAGCGTCCTTTTCATGTTCGTTATGCGCCCGATTTTCGCGTGCGCGTCCCAGGCTTCGCGCACTTCGGGGGCGGCGGTTTCATAATCAATCATCGGAATGAAAGGCATATCGTTCTCCTCTGCGGCGTTTTTACAGGCGGAAATCCTCCGGCGCGTAAGCCGGCAGTTTTTGTTTTGTCGGCGGCTGCCGCTTAATCGGGTCGTATTTGAACTTTTTGCAGCTGCTGTCCGGCAGCATGACGCCGCGCTTGACGCACAGCACGGCCGCCGCGTCCGGCGAAGGCCGCCCGTACTCGCACAGCGAGCAGGCAGGCAGATACAAGCGGTCATTTAAGAGCTTCTTTTTCAAAAAATCACCGCGCAAATCGTATCATAAAAGGCGGGCATTTTTCAAGGAAAACAGTGACCGATTTATCCGGCGGTTTCGATGCGGATGCCCGTGATGGCGATATCCTCGAGGGGCTTGTCGTTGGCGTCGACCTCGGCGGCCGCAATCGCGTCGACGATGTCGAGACCCTCGTAAACCTGGCCGAACACCGTGTGCTTGAAATCGAGCCAGGGCGTTCCGCCGCCGGCTTTGTATTGTTCGATGCATTCTTTGGGGAAGTGCGTCTCGCCGATTTCTTCCATCTGCGCGCAGATATCGCGGCCGACACGGTCCGCCTGCACGATGAAAAACTGGCTGCCGTTGGTGTTCCGGCCGGCGTTCGCCATCGAAAGGGCTCCGCGCAGGTTGTGCAGCTGCGGCGAGAACTCGTCTTCAAACGGCTTGCCCCAAATGCTTTCTCCGCCCCGGCCGGTCGCGGTCGGGTCGCCGCCCTGAATCATGAAACCGTCGATGACGCGGTGAAAAACCACGCCGTCGTAATACCCGTTTTCCGCATGGGTGACGAAGTTTTCGACCGCTTTGGGCGCCGCCTGCGGGAACAGCCGGATTTTGATTTCGCCCGCCGTTGTCGACATGACCGCGGTCATATCGCCGGGGAGAGGGGGCTGCAGCTGATTGATCATACCTTTACCTCCGCATTTGATTGAAGCGCAAGCAATCATACCATAAAAACAGCGCGCGCACAAACCGGCATGGCGCCGCCGACGCGATTGACACGCGCCCTCTGCGGGGCATATAATGAAAACAGGAAAAACATTGTTTCCGCCTGTCGGAGCCTCCGGATGAAAAAAATATTTCAGGCATCCGTTGCCTTTATCTTATCGTTCATGTTGATTTTCGGCGCTGCGCCCCTTGCGGGCACGGCCGGTTTCGGTTCGTTCCTGCCGGCGTTTTTAACGCTGCGCGCCAACGCGTACACCAGCGGCATTTACACCTACACCGTCTCCGGCGGCAAGGCAACGATTACCGCCTGCAGCAAGACCGCTTCGGGCGCCGTCACCGTGCCATCCGTGCTGGGCGCTTACCCGGTCGTGGCGGTCGGGGAGTCCGCGTTCGAGGCCTGCACGCTGCTGACGAACGTCGCGCTGCCGCAGGGGCTGCTCGATATCGGCGTCTACGCCTTCGGCAACTGTACGGGCCTCACCGGCGTCACCATACCGGACTCGGTCACGGCCATCGGAGCCGGGGCTTTTTGGGACTGCGCCGCCCTGGCGTCGGTCACCATCCCTGCGAGCGTCGCCAATTTCGGCGACAGCGCTTTCCGCGGCTGCCGCGGCCTGACTTCCGTCACGCTGGAAGAAGGGCTGCCCGCGGTGGGGAAAGAGGCGTTTTACGGCTGCATTTCCCTGACCGGCGTCACCATTCCCGCGAGTGCCGCCTCCATCGGCGACAGCGCGTTTGAAGGCTGCTCCAAACTGGCAAGCGCCACGCTCCGGCAGGGTGTCGCGTCCGCCGGCGCGCGGGTTTTTTACGGCTGCTCCAAATTGTCTTCGGTGTCGCTGCCCTCGAGCCTCGCCGCGATTTCCCCGTATATGTTCGGCAACTGCACATCGCTTGTTTCCCTTACCGTCCCGGCGGGCGTCGCCTCCGTCAGCGGCAGCGCGTTTGCGGGCTGCTCCTCTCTGGCCTCCGTCAGCCTGCCGTCGAACCTTGCCGAGTTCGGGAGCGATGTGTTCAGCGGCTGCCTCGCCCTGCAGTCGGTGACGGTCCCGGCCGGCCTTTCTGCTATTGGCGACAGGGTATTCGCCGGCTGTACGGGCCTCAAAACCGTCGCATTCGAACAGGGCCTCACCCGCACCGGCAACTATATGTTCAACGGCTGCACAGGGCTTAAAACCCTCAGCATCCCCTCGAGCGTCACCGCCATCGGCAGTTACAGTTTTATGGGCTGCAGTGGCCTGACTTCCGTCACGCTCCGCCAGGGCCTCGCGTCCATCGGCGAATATGCGTTCGCGCTGTGCGGCGGGCTGACCGGCATCACTATCCCGGCGAGCGTCGTTTCCGTCAAGGAGTCCGCGTTCATCGGCTGTTCTTCTTTGGGGCATATCGACGTCAACAGCGCCAACGCCAGCTATTCCGGTGCCGGCGGCGTTCTGCTGAATAAAACGGGTTCGTTCCTGGTCTGTTATCCCGGCGGCAAGGCGGGCAGGTATATCGTTCCCTCCACTGTCACGCAAATCGGCCCCTTCGCCTTTACCGGCTGTAAAAAACTGACCTCGGTGCTGATCCCCTCAAACGTTGGTTCCATCGGCGATTTCGCGTTCAACGGCTGTACGGGGCTGTTGAGCGTATCGATACGGCCGGGCGTTACCGCCATCGGCAATAACGTCTTTTACGGCTGCACCTCTCTGGCGCGCGTTACGCTGCCGTCGAGCGTCACCTCCATCGGGGACTATGCTTTCGGCAACTGCACGCTGTTGGTTTCCGCCGTCATCCCCGCGCAGGTGACGGCCATCGATCCCGATGCGTTTTACAAATGCCCTGGCCTGACGATATCCGGTTACGCCGGTTCGGCCGCGCAGGTATTCGCCCAGCAGAAAAGCATCCCCTTTATCCTGCTCAGCCCCGCGCGCCTGTCGGCGAAAGCGGGCAGTACGGCCTTTATCGATACCGAGAACGGTTTCATCGTCGGCCTGGAAACAGGCCTGAACAGAGCCCTGTTTGAGAGCCGGTACGTCACCATCGCGGCCGGCACCGTACTGACCTACACGCCTCCGCGGCCGGGCTTTTTCGGCACCCAAACGCGCGTCCAGGTCAAAGATACGGCGTCCGGCGCGGCGCTTGTTTCCTATTACCTCGTCATTTACGGCGATGTCAACGGCGACGCCAACGTCGACAGCACCGACGCGGGCACGCTGATCGATATCGAGAACTTCCTGCTGTCGTGGAATCCCGCCTCGGACGCCGCGTTCATGGCGGCCGCCGACGTCAACGGCGACGGCAACATCGATACCATGGACGCAGGCGTTGCCATCGACTACGAAAACTGGCTGGTGGACATCGACCAGTCGACGGGTCTCGCCCGCCCCTTTTAGAGCGGCCCTTTCCGGATGACAGTAAATCAAACCCGGCGGCCCGACGAGGCTTCCGGGTTCTCTTTTTTATGTGTCCGGTTCAAGGCGGCACGCGGCCCGGCCTGCGCGGGACCTCGCGTTCAATGCAGCGACTTCATCCAGTGGAAGTGCCTGCGCTTCTCCAGCCACACCATGCAAAACGAGAGCGCCAGCGTGAAAGCCAGTGCCAGGCCGAAACCGGTGAGAGCGGCGGCAAAGGTGTTTTGGACGCCCAAAAACCGCACAGCGGCCGACAGTGCGGCCTGCGTCACAAGCAGGTGCGACAAATACATCATCGACGTCGCGGGGCGCAGGGAGGTATAGATTTTCCTTTCCTTGAAACGGATGTTTTTTATTACGCAGAACAAAAAATAAATCAGCGGGATGATAAAAATATTCTTGTACACCGGCATATCGGCGGGCGAGAAACTTTTTGCCGTCATGTTCAGGCCGAGCAGCGGCCCGAAGGCATACCGCGCGGCGAGGATGTTCGAACCCGTCAGCAGGATTAACGAGGCGGTAAGGCCGATGACGTTGGCTCTTTGCGTCAGGCCATTATGCCGCGCGATATGCGCGCCCATGGCGGTAAAGAGCAGGTAAAAAAACGCGGAGTCAATGTGGGAAGGAACGACGCTGCCGTTTTTGCCTCCGGCCCAAAGGGCAGCCCTGCAGGCCAGCATCGCCGCGAAAGACAAGCCTGCCACCGCGGCCGCGGGCATCTTTTTGAGCAGCAGCCGGATCAGCGCCGTCGAACAAACGAGGGCGGGCAGAAACCACAGGTGCAGGTAAGGTTCGCAGTACAAAAAGCGGACGGCGTATTCCCGCAGCGCCTGCCCCGCGGAGACGCCGGATTCGGTCAGGTAAACGGGGAAATAAACGGCACTCCAAATGAGGTAGACCAACAGGATGTGACGGACGTATTTCGACAGCGTCTCCCTGCCGGGCACCCGCTCCCCGATCGGCGCCTTCCCGAAAAACAGGAAGGCCGCCGCGGTGAAAAAATACGGGACCGCCTGCCGCGTCAGCGTCGAATGCAGCAGTATATCCGCCGCGGGCATGGCGGCGAAAACCGGCCGGTGAATGGCGATGACAAAAACCGACATCACGAGCTTCATGATATCAATGCCGTAGTACTGCTTGTTCTGGAGGTAGTTTGCCATACCGACCCCCGGCCCGGCTGTTTTGCAGTTCCATTATAAACGTTGCTTACGCATAGCACAATCGCGGGGGAAAGGGGTGAACGGACTACTCCGCATTTGTTTTTCTGCGTATCGGGAATGGCGGCGCTTTATCGGCGTATCGGCGAGGCCGGCTCCCTGCCTCTCAACAAGGGAGTTAAAACCTTCGGTTCCTGCCTCTCCTATTTTCATCGGAGAGGTGGCACACGCCAGCGTGATGGAGAAGTCAAGTGCTTCTTCTGTTATCTGATGCCTGATACCTTTTCCGGGTACGGCACGGTCATGAAATCTATCGGGTTTTCAGTCTTTTCTCCGGGCCCGCCGCATAGCGGGCAGCACAGATGATTGTCTTTGAATACGACTTCACATTCGCCGCAGCGCAGCATGGCCGCCGGCGCGGCGTCTTTTTGTTTGACGTTGCTTTGCGTCTCGACCGGTACCCCGCGTTTCGCCAAAAATGAGAAGAACGACTGCTGAACGTCCGTCGACACGCTTCTTGACGAAAAGGTCACGTTAATAACACCATTGCAGGCAATTACCGCGCAGGTGAGATAATTGGCGAGGGTGCCGCCGGCGACAAAATCGAAATGGTCGACATGTTCTTCCATGCCTTCAGGCATTTTCACGACGCCCAGATTGGTCAGTGCAGTGGTCATCGTCCTTTCGCCGAGTATCAGATACGCCTGTTTCAACACCGCTTTTTTTAGGACCAGCGGAGTGTACCGGTACAGCCAACTGTTTTGGGCGGCCGTATTGGCGGCGGCCCTGGCCGCGAGGCTGTCTTTTTGGAACCCTTTCCGCAGCTGCGCGGCGATTTCATTAAGCAGCCGGTCAAAATCACGGTTTGCCGGCCCGGGCTCCGCGCAGGTGTTGACGTAAAGCGAGAAACCGCGCAGCGTCGACGAGCCCAGAATGCGGCGCAAATCCGTCGGCACGGCGATTTTGACGGGCTTCCTGTTGTCGGCAGGCAGCATATTCTCGAATAACGCCCATGTGTAAAGAGCCGTTAGGTATTCTGTCACGGTGACGCCCTTCTCCGCGGTCAGCCGTTTCATCGCCGCCACCGGGAGAAAGCCGTGCGTCAGCTGAAACAGGCCTTCCTGCACGGGCTGTTTATAATGATAGGCAAACGCTTCCACGCGGCTTGTTTTCTCCGTTTTGCCGCCGGCGATGGTCTGATAGGCGTCCCCGGTTTCGGCAGCCGAAGGCGCGTCGCCCGGGTCGAGCACACCGTCCGTCTTTTCGACCGCGAAGCCCTGCAGTTCCAAATACCTCGCGGCGATGTTTTTCAAAAAGATCAGCGCGCCCCCGCCGTCGGTTACGATATGGAAAATTTCCAGCGAAATCCTGTTGCGAAAATAAAAGACGCGGAACAGCGGCCTTTCGCCGCTGCCGGCCTCAATGCGCCCGCAGGGATATGCGCTTTCGGGCAGCACGACATCCGTATCCTCAACGGTTCGCAGTTTGTAGTTGAAAAAGTCCTGGTCAAGCTGGGTGTAGAACGTCGGGAAACGCGGCCGCAGGTCCGCAACGGCCTGAGCCAGGATGTCCGGCCGCACATCCTCTTTCACCACGGCCGCAACCCGGTAAACCCGGTTCCAAGTTTTCGAGTTGGTGACCGCGTAGATAATGCCCGCGCCGTCTAATTCGATTTCCTGCGCATTGCTTTGCGGTGCCGCCATATGTCTGCTCCCTAAACAATTGTTGTTTTCTGCCTTCGGTGTCGATTGTAACAAACGCGCCTGCTGTTGGCAAATGTGCGAAGGGTTACTAAATATCCGTGGGCAAATCCAGGCAAATTGGCGGATAGTATTATGTTTCATTTTCATCGACTGGCTTTTACGCTATAATAATAACAAAAGCTAACAATCTCGCAGGAGCATTGACAGGAGGAATAATTATGAACCAGCGTTTCGCCCTGGAGTTATACTCGGTCCGGCACGACCTGACCAATGATTTTGAGGGCACCCTGAAAGCCGTCAAGGCGCTCGGCTACGAGGCCGTGGAGTTCGCCGGCGACTATGCGCATCCGGCCGAAAAAGTCGCAGCGGCCATCAATGAAATCGGCCTGACGTGCTGCGGCTGGCACACGCCTTGGGCTTATGTACAAGACGACAAGTTGGAGGCTACCATTGCCTACAACAAAACCGTAGGCAACCGTTATGTCATCATCCCCGGCCTGCCCCTACCATGCACCTACTCCATCAAAGCATGGAAGGCCACGGCAGAGAAGTTCAATGTCATTGCCGAAAAACTGGCCGCCCATGACCTCATTCTCGGCTACCACAACCACGCGTCGGAGTTCAAGACCATCAGGGGCAAGGTGCCGTATGACGTGTTTTTCTCTAACACAAACCGGGAAATCGTCATGCAGCTCGACAACGGCAACGCCATGAGCGGCGGGGCGGACGTCTGCGCGCTCATCCGGCGTTACCCGGGCAGGGCGAGGACCGTCCACATCAAACCCTACAGCAAGAGCAAAGGGTTCGACACCATGATCGGGGAGGACGATATCCCGCTGCCCGAATTCATGCGGCTGTGCGGCGAAATCGGCGGCACCGAGTGGTATATCGTGGAGTATGAAAGCGAAGCGCTGCACGCCCCGCTGGAAGGTGTCAAACTTTGCCTTGAAAAGCTCAAAGAGATGCAGGCGAAAGGGATTATTTAACGGCGCAGAACAATTCCAAACAACTGCGGCGGAAAGGTATAAACCACATGGCGAAAGCGGAATATGTCCTGCGCGGCAGCTTTGATGAAATCCTCGCTGCCATTGAAACGGAAATATTGAGCGGCAGCATCTCTGCCAGCCTGGAGGACGGGACCAACTGGCAATTCGGCGATTTGCGCTGCGCGGTGCGCGTTTTTGAACGCTATTCCATGACGGGCAGCAACCGCGTCAGCCTGAACGTCACCCTGGTCGGCCGGGGCGACACCGTCAGCCTCTGCGCGATTGCCTCGGGCGGCAGCCAGGCGATGTTCCTGAAAATCAACACCTTCGGCGAGGAAGCGTTTTTGGAGCGGGTGAAGGAGATTGCGGAGAGGTACTGCCTTTAAGCGGAACCTTCCGGTTGCGTGAAAATTGTCAGCCCGGCACGGGGTTCGAGCTGTTTGCCGAACCCCGTGCCGGGCTGTTAGGCGTCCCACGCTTTATGGCGGTTATGTGCCGGCCGCAGGACCGCGCACGCGCGCTGAAACGGGAGCGAACGGCAAGCGCTCTCCGCGCCCTAATCGACCACGGTTCTGCCGCTGCCGTCCATTTTCATTTTGGCCTGCGCTGCTTCCATATCGCCGACCAGGTAGTAGATCCAGTCTCCCGCGATATTGAGGTTGCTGCTGTATTCGTCGTTGAGTTTCGTCCTGCCGGACCCGTCCGTCTGGACGCTGTAAACCTTGTGCCCGTCCGAGCGGTTGCTGTAATAAACGCGGTTGCCCGCCAGATTGTAATAAGAGCCGTCGTCGTCGCTCAGTTTGACTTTGCCGCCGCCGCTTGTATTGACAGCGTACAGTTTCCCGTCATCTGACGAATTGTGGTAGAAAATCCAGTCTCCGGCGACGATCATGAACTTGCATTTGTCGTCGGATATTTTGGTTTTTCCGCTGCCGTCGGTTTTGACCTTGTAAATCGCCTTGGCTTCGGAATCGCTGTAGTACTCGTAAAAATAGACCCAGTCGCCGACGACGTTGATATTTTCGGAGCGCTTGTCGTTGAGCAGGGTTTTCATGGTCCCGTCGGTTTTGATTTTATAAATACCGTAGTAGTTGTCGCTCATGGCGTCGCTTCGGTAATAAATCCAGTCGCCGATGACCATCAGATGGGAGCAGGAAACGGAAACCCCGCCGGACTTGATTTTCGACTGTTCCGTGCCGTCGGTTTTCATTTTGTAAATATACCCGCCGAAAGGACCGGTGTAATAAATCCAGTCGTCGACGACGTTGATATACGCGCTCTTGTCGTCGTTCAGCTTTGTTTTGCCGCTGCCGTCGGTTTTGATTTTGTAAAGTTTTTGGCCGTCGGCGGTGTTCTGGTAATAAATCCAGTCGCCTTTTTGAACCATGATCCCCCCGTTGTTGAGGTTGCAGTTGGTGTTGCCCTGCTCGCCCTTATCGGCATTGTCGAGGTTGGTGTCGCCCGACGGGATAGAAGAGCCGTTGCCGTTTGTTGCGGCCGTGGTGTCTTGACCGGCCGGGGAAGACGGCTGTTTCTTGCAGCCTGCGAAACAAGCGAGGACAAAAACCGCTGCCATCAGGAGCGCGACGAGAGATGTTGTCTGTTTTTTCAACCTCATTTGACGATACCCCCTTCAATCACCCGTAAAGTGTCAACGCCTTTCCGCTGAGACAGTTTTTACCGCCTCCTGTACCGAAGAAAGCGCGGTTGCGACATTATAGACATAAAAACTGCCTTGTGTTGATTATAGCGCAATGCGATACGGATATCAAGATTTTATATATTTCGGGGGCGCTTGCCGGGGGACGGGGTTTGGCCCATATTCCCCGTTTCGTCTGTTGTCTGAAATCTGTTATCTGGTATCTGACGTGAAATACCGCCTCCGGCGGTGTGAAATCGGCGCCCCGCGCCGGCGATATTCGTCTGCAGCCGAGTGATATAAAATCAGCCCCTCGAGTGAGAGGCTGATTTTGTTGAAAGAACCGCATCAATTTTCTTGATGCGGTTCTTTCTGGAGCGGGATACGGGAGTCGAACCCGCCTCCTCGGCTTGGGAAGCCGATGCACTACCGATGTGCTAATCCCGCGCGCGAGGGGCGCGGCCTTGCATTTGCGGCCTCGGCCGCGACTTCAAAATTATATCATCGCCGTCAAACGAGTTCAAGCCTTAAGGACGGAAAAATCCCCGTTGCGCAACGGGGATTTTTGATCGGCGTTTCGTTCAGTTTTCGCTGTCTTCCGCCGCGGGCGGGGTGTTGCTGTCTTTGGCCGCCTGCACGCTCGAGAGCGCCCCGCGCACCTCGTTGACGCTGTTGACGAGGGCGCTGTCCGTGCGCCGGAGGATTTCCTCGGCATAGCTGCTGGCGCCCGAACGCAGGTCGAACGCCCATTTCTCGGAGTTGGTCTTGAGTTCCTGGGCTCTGGCTTTCGCCTTGACGATGGTGTCTTCCGCCTGCTGGCGCGCGGAGGTCAGCAGGTCGTCGGCCTGCATTTTGGCTTTCTCCACCATGGCGGCGGCCTCTTCCTGGGCCTGCTTGCGCACCTTTTCGCCGAAGATTTTCGCCTGGCGCGTGACCTCGTGTTCAAGCACCATCTTTTCCGCGCGGGCGGCGGCGTCGTCGATGATGGCCTTGGCTTTCTCGTCCGCCTGCGCGATCATGGCCGCGTGGTAGGTTTTCGCCTTTTCGGTCATCTCCGCCGCTTTCGCGCTGGCTTCCGACACCATGCGCTGCCCGGCTTCCTGCGCGTTTTTCATCGCTTCGGCGGATTTGGCCTTGGCGTTGTTGATGATATTGTTATGGTCCTCGACGATCCCCCTGGCGTTCTTGATCTCCGCGGGCAGGTTGAGGCGGATGTCCTCGATAATCGCGTGTATTTCTTTCTCGTCCACAGCAATCTTTCCGCCGAAGACGGTTCTTTTGCCGTTTTCGATGGTTTCATCCAGCTTGTCGATCAGTTCCTCGATTTTGAAAGAATTCATACCGGTTTTTCCTTTCTCCTGCTGATGAGTCTTTTTACGATATCGTCATGGACCGCCGGCGGAACAAAGGCCCGGATATCCCCGCCGAATTCGCATACCTGTTTGACGACGCTTGAGGAGAGAAACATATTTTCCGCGTCCGCGGTGACAAAAATGGTTTCCACATCCGGGTTGAGTTTCTTATTGGTCAGCGCCTGCTGGAACTCGTTCTCAAAATCCGACACCGCGCGCAGACCCTTGACGATGGCGACCGCTCCGCGCTTGCGCGCGTACTCGGCGAGCAGGCCCTCGTAGTGGTCGATCTCGACATTGGGAATGTCCTGCGTGCAGCGCCGCAGCATCATGACCCGCTCCTCGGGCGTGAAACTGTAGTTCGGTTTGCGGTAGTTGGTCATCACGACGACGACCACCTTGTCAAACATGGTGGCGGCGCGCGAGATGATGTCGAGGTGCCCGATGGTGACCGGGTCGAAACTGCCCGGACAAACGGCGAGTTTCATGGTGTCGCATCCCGTCTGTAAATGGTGACGGCGGTTTTGCCGTAACGGTAGGACCTGTAGCGCGCCAGCCCGCCCGTTTTTTCGGGCAGCGGATGGCCGGCCGCCGTTTCGCATATCACCGAGCCGCCCGGCGCGAGCAGGGGCCCGCAAAGCTCGAGGCATTTGGCCTGCAGTCCGGATTGATAGGGCGGGTCGATAAAAATCAAACCGAAAGTGTCGGCGCAGGTCCGCAGGTAAGCGATCGCGTCGCTCCTGACCACCTGCGCGTTTTCGCCCAGTCCCGTCGTGAGCAGGTTTTCCCTCACGGTTGCCGCGGCGGCCGCGTCCGCGTCGACGAATACCGCTTCGGCAGCTCCTCTGCTAAGCGCTTCGATGCCCAGTTGGCCGGAGCCGGCGAAAAGGTCGAGTACCCGGCGCCCTTCGATGTCAAACTGTACGGCGCTGAAAATCCCTTCTTTGGCGCGGTCCCCGGTGGGCCGTACGCTGTCACCCGATAGAGCCTTGAGCACCCTGCCCCTGGCCGAACCTGTTATTACTCTCATCGGGTACACCTCAAAGATAGACTTCCGATTTAATATTATGGCATTGAGGCCGTTGTTTTGTCAAGCACGAACAAATCGGCAGACACCCCTGCCGAACGGGCGGTTGCAGGTTGCCGGATACTCCCGCGGCACGTCCGTTTTCAAGCGCTGTGGAGGGCCGTGTAAATAACGGCTGCCAGCTTTTTGCCGATGCCGGGCGCTTCGGCCAGCTGCGCCTCGCCGGCGTTTTCAAGCGCTTTCATGGTCTTGAAATGCTTCAGCAGCGCGCGCGCTTTGGCGGGCCCGACGCCTTCGATGTTTGTCAGCGTTCCCGCCAGGGCCGCCGCTTTGCGCCGGCTGCGGTGGAAGGCGACGGCGAAGCGGTGCGCCTCCTCCTGGATTTGCGATACCAGCGTGTAGGCGCGCCTTTGCGCGCCCAGGGCGATTTCACCGCCGTCCGCGGCAATCGCGCGTGTTTTGTGGCGGCTGTCCTTGACCATGCCGAAAACAGGGATGTCCAGGCCTGCGTTTTTGAGTACGGGCAGTACCGAACCCAACTGCCCGCTGCCGCCGTCGAGCAGAATCAGGTCCGGCAGGCGGCCGAAACCGTCGTTCTGCCCTTTTTCGCTCTCGTAGCGCTGCAGGCGGCGCTCAACAACCTCCGCCATGGAGGCGTAGTCGTCCTGCCCGCTGAACCCTTTGATGATAAAACGTTTGTAAGCCGCCTTGTGCGGGCTCCCGTCTTTGAACACGACCATCCCGGCGACGTTCTGGCTGCCGGAGGTGTGCGAGATATCGTACGCCTCGATGACCGCGGGCGGGGAGGGGAGGCCCAGCAGTCTGGCCAGTTCGTCGAGCGCGGCGGCTTCCCTGGCGGTTCTGCCTGTGGAGCCGGCGAGTTTTTCTGCCGCGTTGGAACGGCAGAGTTCGGCCGCGCCGGCCAGCGCCCCGCGCGCCGGCCGCAGGATTCTCACGCGCCGCCCCGCCGAAGCGCTCAGCCACTGCTCGAGCAGTTCCTTGTCCTCGACGTCTCCGTCGTAAACGATTTTCGGCGGGATGCCGCCGGTTCGCAGCAGGTAATAGCCCCGGAGCAGTTCGCCCGCTGCGGCGGCCGAATCCGATGGGCTGTCGATGACGAAGTTTTCGCTGTCGGTCAGTTTGCCTTCCGTAAAGCGCAGCACAGCGAAACAGGCCTTGCCGCTTTTTTCGCCCGGTTTGCCCGCGCCCAGCACAAGCGCGAAGACGTCCGCGCGGCCGACGCCGCTGCATATCACCGCCTGTTTGGCGCGTATTTTATCGATGGCGGCGATTTTATCGCGCAGCCGCGCCGCGCGCTCGAAGTCGAGCGTTTCCGCGGCCTCCAGCATCTGCGCTTCCATGTCTTTTCTCGTGGCGGCGCTGCCCCCTTTGAGGAAGGCGATGGCCTGCGACACGCTCTCGCGGTATTCCTCCAGGCCGATCTTGCCCGCGCACGGCGCGCTGCAGCGGCCGATAAAGTGGTTCAGGCAGGGCCTGCGGTTTGTTTGGGCCGAGGGGAAGGCCCTGCCGCAGTCGGGCAGGCGGAAAATGCGCCGCGCCTCCTCGACGGCGTTTGTGACGGCGAACGAACTGGTGAAAGGCCCCAGGTACTGTGCCCCGTCGTCCGCCATCCGCTTTTCCGCCGAAATAACGGGGATATCGTCGGCGGAGATGCGGATGTAGCTGTAGCCCTTGTCGTCCTTGAGCAAAATGTTGTATTTCGGCCGGTGCTGTTTGATGAGGCTGCACTCGAGCACCAGCGCCTCAAACTCGCTGCGGGTGACGATGTAGTCAAAGTCCGCCGTGTTTTCGACCATGCGCTCGACCTTGATGTCGTGGACCGCGCCGGCCCGGAAATACTGCACGACGCGCTTTTTGAGCGCCTTGGCCTTGCCGACATAGATGATATCGCCCGCGGCGTTCTTCATCAGGTAAACGCCCGGGTCCGCCGGCAGGCCGAGAGCTTTTTTATTGAGCTGCTGTCTGTTCATACGAAAAACGGCTCCGTCAGGTTCACGGCTGTTTTGATTATATCACACATTTGCGCGTCCATAACGCCGGCGGCCATTGATAAAAAACGGGCAGGCCCGCAGCCTGCCCGAAATGACCGATATGAAGTTACTCCGCGAAACCCGTGTCAAGCAGCCGGACCAGCTCTTCGACCGCCTGTTCCTCGTCCTGCCCGCCGGCGATGATGCGGATTTGCGTTCCGCCCATGATACCCAGGGAGAGCACGCCCAGCAGGCTCTTGGCGTTGACTCTGCGCTCGTCTTTTTCAACCCAGATGGAAGATTTGAACTCGTTGGCTTTTTGAATAAAAAATGTGGCCGGCCGGGCGTGAAGGCCCACTTGATTTTGAACCATGACATCTTTTACGAACATATTCGCTTATCTCCCTCAAGTTAAAAAAACTGTGAAAAGGAAAGTTTCAACGACTAAATTATACGCAAATGAAACCGTCCAGTCAATCAAAAAACGCCGTTTTCGCGGCGTCGGGAATAATTCGGTTGGTCTGCTAAACTTATCGGTTTCGTATCCCTGACTATTGTGCAAATCGACGAAATACGGCAAAATATATTGAGCAACCTGCACTAAAAATATGGCTGTAGCGTCCTCAGCCGCCTTCGTCGGCCTCATGGCTGCCTTTGATGATTTGATTGGCGAAACGCCTTTCGCGCGGGTTAAGGGCCGCGCCGGCAATCAGGTCCGGGCGGCGCCTTGCGGTCAGTTTGATGCTCTCGCGCCTGCGCCACGCCTCGACGGCCTCGTGGTTGCCCTCCAGCAGGACGCCGGGGACCTTCCTGCCGCGCCAGACGGCCGGCCGGGTGTACTGCGCGTGCTCGAGCAGCGAGTCGAAGTGGCTCTCCATGGTAAAGGCCTCCTCGCCCGCCAGCACGCCGGGCAGCAGCCGGGTCACCGCGTCGGCGATCATCAGCGCGGGCAGTTCGCCGCCGGTGAGCACAAAATCGCCGGCGGAAAGTTCCTCGTCGGCGATTTCGTCGATGACCCGCCGGTCGACGCCTTCGTAATGGCCGCACAGCAGCGCGAGGTTTTCCTTGTCTGCCAGCCGCGCCGCGTGTTTCTGCGTGAACGGCTCCCCCTGCGGGCTTAAATAGACCAGGTGCGGCCGCCGGCCGGTCTCCCGGCACAGCGACTCGAAACAGTCGTAAACCGGCTGCGCGCGCAGAATCATGCCGCTGCCGCCGCCGTACGGCGTCGCGTCGACGCGGCCGTGTTTGTCGTCGGTATAGTCCCGGATGTTCCTGCAATAGATTTCAACGAGCCCGCGCTCGAGGGCGCGGCCCGTGATGCTCTCGCGCAGCACCGAGTAGCACATCTCGGGGAACAGCGTCAGGATGTCAATTCTCATCGTCGAAGATCCCTTTCAGGGGCCGGATGAACACCTCGTTCTTCCCGACGTCGGCCGAAACCACGACGTCGGGGATGGCGGGAATCAGGTACTCCCTGCCGCGCTCCCCGCGGATATGCCATACGTCGTTGGCCCCGGTGCGCGTAACGTCGGTGAGCGTACCGTAGCGCCTGGAAGGCTCGTCCGCGTCGAAGACTTCGCAGCCGATAAGTTCTGCGATGAAATAGCTGCCTTCGGGCATCTTTGCGTCCGCCCTGCGTATATAAAGCGTTTTGCCCCGCAGGGCGGCGGCGGCTTCGACACCGCTGACTCCTTCGAGGCAAAGCAACACAAGGCTTCCGTGCGAGCGGCATGACGTAATTTCAGCCTTCGCAGTACCTTTTTCATCGTAGTATAGCGTGGTGAAGCCTTTGAAAAAATCCGGGGAGTCGCACCACGGCTCCACGCGCAGTTCGCCCTTGAGAGCGTGGGTCCCCACAATTCTGCCGATTTCGAGGAAATCTTTAATCAATTTCCACTGAAACCTTTTCGCCCTTGCGGGTCGCGGCGGCGCGCATGACGGTGCGGATGGCTTTCGCAATCCTGCCCTGTTTGCCGATGACCCTGCCCATATCCGTTTCGCCCACGTGCAGATGATAGACGATCGTGCCGTCTTCGGTGGGTTCGTCGACATGGACTTCCACTGTCTCCGGGTTCTCCACAAGACCCTGTGCGATGGTGATCAATAATTCTTTCATGCAGTTTTCCTCCCAGTTGATGTGATGCCTGTTTATGTTGTCCGCCGGACGGCGGATAAAACCGCATGGAGGTTTTTGCTGTGGACTTCGGCCGGTGGCATATCGCCCGGTTCCGGGCGGGGCCGGTTAGATGATGCCGCTCTTTTTCAGAACCGCTTTGACCGTGTCGGTCGGCTGCGCGCCGTTGGCGATCCATTGTTTGGCTTTTTCGGTGTCGACCTTGATTTCGGGCGGGTCAATCTGCGGGTTGTAGGTGCCCAGCTCCTCTATGAACCTGCCGTCGCGGGGATACCTGGAATCCGCGACAACGATGCGGTAAAAAGGGGATTTCTTCGCGCCCATGCGGCGCAGTCTGATTTTGACAGCCATGATGTTTCCTCCAAAAGTAATATATTTCAATTCGTGTCGAATTGTTTTTACTGGAACTCGAGGCCGTTGAAGCCTCCGCGCATGCTTTTGAGCCGTTTTTTGGAACCCTTGCCCCCGAACTGCTTGAACAGTTTCTGCATCTGGCGCAGCTGGTTGATGACTTTGTTGACGTCCTCGACCT
Source organism: Bacillota bacterium (assembly GCA_022706685.1). GTDB lineage: Bacteria > Bacillota > Clostridia > Oscillospirales > Acutalibacteraceae > UBA1447. The sequence continues at coordinate 5,575 of JAKJCA010000031.1, read as the reverse complement.
GCTGGCCGCAGCCGGCGGCGATTCTTCGTTTTCTCGAGGGGTTGATGAGGTCGGGGTTTTCCCTTTCCTGCCTGGTCATCGAGAGGATAATCGCCTGCACCCTGTCGAACTGGCGCTCGTCGACGTCGACGTCCTGCATCTTTTTGCCGAGACCCGGGATCATCGCGAGCGTATCCTTGATGGAACCCATCTTTTTGACCTGGTTGATCTGCTCATAAAGGTCGTTGAAATCAATCTTGTTTCTGCGGATTTTCTGCTCGAGTTCCTCGGCTTTTTTGCGGTCGATGGCCGTTTCGGCTTTCTCGATGAGCGAAAGCACGTCGCCCATGCCGAGGATGCGAGAGGCCATTCTGTCGGGGTGAAAGTCGTCGAGGTCGCCGATTTTTTCGCCGATGCCGACGAATTTGATGGGCTTGCCCGTCACCGCCCTTGCCGAGAGCGCCGCGCCGCCCCTTGTGTCGCCGTCGAGTTTGGTCAAGACCAAACCGTCAATTCCCAGCGCCTCGTTGAATGCCGTGGCGACGTTGACGGCGTCCTGGCCTGTCATCGCGTCGACGACGAGCAGAATTTCGTGCGGCTTGATTTGGGACTTGATGTTCTTGAGCTCGTTCATGAGCTCCTCGTCGATGTGCAGGCGCCCCGCCGTGTCGAGGAACACATAGTCGTAGCCCTTGTCCCTGGCCAGTTTCACCGCCTCCGCGGCGATGGCGGCCGGGTCGCTTGTGCCCATTTCAAAGACAGGCACCCCGGCCTGTTCGCCGACCACCTGCAGCTGCTTGATGGCGGCCGGGCGGTAGATGTCGCACGCCGCGAGCAGCGGACGGTGGCCCCGGTTTTTGAGCATCAGCGCAATTTTCGCGCAGTGGGTGGTTTTACCGGAACCCTGCAGGCCGCACATCATCACCACGGTCGGCGGGTGGGGGGCAGATGCCAGGCGCGCCTGGGTGCCTCCCATGAGCTCGATGAGCTCCTCGTTGACGATCTTGACGACCATCTGCGCCGGGGTCAGGCTTTCCGTGACTTTTGAGCCGATTGCCCGCTCGGTGACTTTGGCGGTGAAATCTTTGGCTACCTTGTAGTTGACATCCGCTTCCAGCAGGGCGAGGCGAACCTCCCGCATCGCTTCGCGGACATCCGTTTCCGTAAGGCTTCCTTTGCTCCTGAGTCTTTTAAAGGCGGCTTCCAGCTTATCGGAGAGACCTTCAAACGCCAAAGATTAACACCTCATTCAAGCAGGCTCTGCGCGACGGCCTTGATTTTTACAGCGTATTCGTTGATTTCCCTCGAAAGGCTGTAGCGCAGATTGTAGTCGTTGATTTCGTTGGTCAGATCGATGATTTCGTTGAGCCCGCTGCGGACCTCCTCGAAACGCCTGACCAGCCCGAGGCGGTTCTCCATTTCGATGAGCTGCCCCTCGGCCCTTTTAATGGCGTCGCGTACACCCTGGCGGGTAATGCCCTCGTTGACGGCGATTTCCGAAAGGGAGAGATCCTCGTTGTAATAATGGTCGAGGAAATCCCGCTGCTTTTCGGTCAGCATGTCGCCGTAGAAGTCAAGCAGAATGTTATTTTCGAGATTTTTTGGCAACACAGCACCCTCTTTTTATTCTTACGGCAATCAGGCCTTCGTCTGTAAAGGCATAACCTTTACAATGTGAGATTATACTCATTCAAAAGGCCCGTGTCAAGCAATTAATCTTGACACGGACCCCTCTTTTTTCACATTCGGGGCGTGAAAAACCTGTGGAAAAGCCTTCTTGCGCCCGGCTTTTGCTACCGGTTGTGGTGAATCCTCCACCGGGCCACAACATCTTCAGCGGTTGGGGAGGCTCAACCGGGCGGGGATGTGAAAAAGTTTTTTTTCAGCCTTTCAGAGTTTTTCAAAATGCTCGACGTCCAGCACAAAGACCGTCGCGCCCTTCACCTTTGCGGTTACTTTGACATCAGCGGCGCTCAGGCCCCTGCCCAGCGAGGAGTCGGTTGTCACGCTCAGCGTGCGCGTGGAACTGTGCTGCTCGATGATGTTTTTGACGGCGGCGACCTGCTCGTCCTCGGCGCCGATGAGCAGGGTGGTGTTGCCCGCCATGAGGAAGCCTCCGGTGGTCGACAGCCGTGTGGCCGTGAAACCTTCCTGGGTCAGCGCGGACAGGACGGCCTCCCGGTCGTCGTTGTTGATGATGGCGATAATCAGTTTCATAAAGCCTCCGTTTTGATTTTACAGGTAAGGGCTCAGCAGCGCAAGGCTTTTTTTGTCAAGCTTGCGCAGGCCCGGTATTTCGTAACGGTTGTCGCTCGAGTCGGTGATAAAGACCCTGCCGTCGAACAGCACCTTGATGTCGGTATTGACGTGCTTGATTTCAAAACGGTGCTCGCCGATATCCGTTTCGACCTTCAGCGTCAATTTGCCGTACTTTTCGGTGCAGGCGAGCACGCGCGTGATTTTCGGCACCAGATAATACTGCGCGAGCGTCTCTTCGACGGCTTTCCTGCTGTCGGGCTCCAGGTTCTTAAGGTTCCTGATAACGGCCTGTTCGACGCCGTCCTCGTCAAGCAGGGTGATGTAGCGGCTCGCGCCCGTGATGGGGAAAAGCCGGCGCGCCTCGACGTTTTCAAAGACCCTGCCGTCGTACATTTCGACGCGCAGCGCGAGCCCGTCGAGCCGGGTGATGCGCGCGTTGTCATATTCGATATAGGTTCTTTCGCTCATCGCGGCTTCCCTCCCGCCGGTTTACTCGAAACGCTCGGCCTCTTTGCCGGCCCTTATTTTCTCTGACATGGACTGGATTTCAATGAGTTTGAAATATTTGCCCTTGAGGGCCATCAATTCGTCGTGCGAGCCGAACTCGACGATTTCGCCCTTGTCGACGACGACGATTTTATTGGCCTTGCGCAGTGTCGACAGGCGGTGCGCGATCATCAGCGTCGTCCTGCCGCTGATGAGGCGCTCGATGGCTTGCTGGATCAGGTGCTCGGTCTCGGAGTCGACCGCGGCCGTCGCCTCGTCGAAGATGAGCAGGCTCGGGTTTTTCAGCACCGCGCGCGCGATGGAAAGCCGCTGGCGTTCGCCGCCGGAGAGGCCGACCCCGCGCTCGCCGAGCATGGTGTCGTAGCCGTCGGGCAATCGCGCGATAAAGGAATGCGCGTTGGCGACGTCCGCCGCGTGGATAACCTGCTCGACATCCGCGTCGGGCAGCGAAAACGCGATGTTGCGGAACACCGTGTCCTTGAACATAATCGGCTCCTGCTGGACATAGCCGATTTTGCTGCGGTAGGATTCCAGGTCGAGTTCTTTGATGTTGACCCCGTCGACGAGAATTTCCCCCTCGTAAGCGTCATAGAAGCGCATAATCAGGTTGACGAGCGTGCTTTTGCCCGACCCTGTCGTGCCGACGATGCCGACAATGTCGCCGGGTTCGATGACCAGGTTGATGTTGGTCAGCGCTTTTTTGATGCGGTCAAACGAGAAGTTGACGTTGCGGAACTCGATTTTTCCCTTGACTTTCTTGACCAGGTTCCCCTTGCCGAAGTCGGCTTCCGGTTCCGCGTCGATGACGTCAAGGATGCGCTGCGCCGAGGTCAGCGAATTCTGGTAGGTATCGTTGAGCGTCGCGAAAAAGTTGACCGGCCCGTAGAACATGGCGGCGTAGGAGATGAAGGAGACCAGCATGCCGACCGAGATGTTTTGAGGGCTTTGAATGACCCATTTGCCGCCGAAACCCCAGATCAGCAGCGAACCGCAGGTGACGAAAAAGGTCACCGCCGACGGAAAGATATTCGACAGTTTCGCCGCCTTGCGGTCCTCGATGAGCCATTCGTTGTTGTAGGACTCGAATTTTTCGGCCGAGCGCTGCTCGCCGGTGAAGGATTTGATGACCCTCACACCCGGCAGCGTGTCGGTCAGTATCGAACTGACGGCCGCCCACCTGCGCCAGATTTTACGGTAGACGGGGGCGATGCGCTTGCCGAAGTAGCGCGCGCCGAGCACCACCAGAGGGATCGGCGTCAGCGAAAGCAGGGTCAGTTTCCAGTTCATCAGGAACATGATGACGATGATGCCGATCATCAGGAAAAACTGGATGATGGCCTCCTGGGTGATGCGCAGCATGAACGCCTGCAGCGTCGACGTGTCGCCGCTGACGCGCGAGATGACCGATCCGGTGCTCGTTTTGTCGTAAAAACTCAGCGGCAGGTACTGCGCCTTTTCGTAGATGTCGTTGCGCAACCCCGCCACGATTCTGTCGCCCGCGATGCGCATAAAGTAGCCGCGTACCGCGCCGATGGTGTACTGCACGATATAGACCGACAGCAGGATGGCCACCAGCATCAGCAAGGCGTTGAGGTCCTTGTTGGGGATGACGGTGTCGACCAGCGTTTTGGTGACGTAGGGCGGGGCGAGCGCCATCGCCGTCGTCACCAGCGACAGCGCCAGGCATAAAACCATCAGTTTCAGCTGCGGCCGGACGTATTTGGCGAACTTCCTGACCAGCGTGCTTTTGGAGGTGCAGCTGATACAGGCGGCGCCTTGCTGGCCCAGCGCGCGGCCGCACTTGGGGCAGAACGACTTTTTCTTGTCAAAGGTCGCCTTGACGATGTCGAATTCCTGCCGGACGTCACCGCCGCCGGCGATGTTCTCGGCGAAGAGGGCGGCCGCGTCGCACAGCGAGGCGACCGAGTAGGTGAAGCGGAAGATGTCCCGCGGCGCCTCGCCGCGCAGGGCGACGCGTAAAACGGCGTTGCCGTACATGCGCTTGACAAAGGCTTTGTCCACCTGCGCGTGTTCGGCAACGTAAACGCCTCCGGCGTGGTATTGATCAAAAGCGAGCGTCCTGCGGTCGGTAACGACCAGCGCCGACTCGTTGTATCGTCCTTTGAGGTCGAGGTCCCCGACGATGGTAAAAAGAGGCGTTTCGCCCTCAAGCAGCATAGCGGCTGCCTGGCTGGCGAAACGCTCGGGCAAAGGAGCGGTCGATAGGATGTCTTCGGGTATCATGCCGAACCCCCGGGTGCGAAAAACCGTATTTCCGGCGGTTATCATGCCGGACCGCTACACTTATACCACAAGGGAAGCCAAGTCGCAACCCCGATACGGAAAAATACTGCGGAAAAAATAAAAAACGTTCGTCTATTTCAGTTCGACGACCGACACCCCGTCCTCGCCCTCGCCGAAAACGCCGGGCCGGTGGCTTTTGACGTAGGGGCTCTTTTTGAGGTAATCCCTCACCGCAGCGCGCAGCGCGCCGGTTCCCTTACCGTGGACGATGACGAACTCGTGCAGCCCGGTACGCAGCCCGTGGTCAATGAAACGGTCGAGTTCGATCAGGCAGTCGTCCACCGTCATCCCGCGCAGGTCAAGGCGTGTGGCGACTTCCATGCCCAGCCGGCTTTCGACGCCGGAGGCCTTCGCGGCGGCCGCCGTCTGTTTGCCGCCGGTTTCGACCAGGCGCAGCCGCGTGAGTTTCACCCTCGTCTTGGCGGAGCCGGTCTGGACTTCGACGTTCCCGTCACGGTCTGCGGGGGAGACGACCTTCGCACGGGTTCCGATATCGGCGATGACGACGCTGTCGCCCGCCTCCAGC
>JAKJCA010000002.1 GCA_022706685.1 Bacillota bacterium | reverse complement strand
GTCCTGCCCGCGGCAATGCCCGAGCCGTTGAGGGTATGGACCAGCTGCGCTTTATCCTTGGCGTCCGCCTTATAGCGGATGGATGCTCGGCGTGCCTGGAAATCCTCGAAATTGGAGCAGGATGAAATCTCGACATAACGGTTATAGGACGGCATCCATACCTCGATGTCGTACGTTTTGGCCGAGGAAAAGCCCAGGTCGCCCGTGCTCAGCGCCACGACCCTGTAAGGCAGGCCGAGCAGCTGCAGCACCTTTTCGGCGTCGGCAGTCAGGCTTTCCAGCTCGTCATAGGACGTTTCGGGCCGCGAGAACTTTACGAGCTCCACTTTGTTGAACTGGTGCTGCCGGATAAGGCCCCTGGTGTCCCTGCCCGCGCTGCCGGCCTCCGCGCGGAAGCAGGCGGAATAAGCGCAGTATTTAATCGGCAGGCGGCAGGCGTCGAGGATCTCGTCGCGGTGCATGTTCGTGACGGGCACCTCCGCGGTGGGAATCAGAAAATAGTCGTCGTTGGCGACCTTGAAAGCGTCTTCCTCAAATTTGGGAAGTTGTCCGGTCCCCGTCATCGAAGCCCTGTTGACCATAAACGGCGGGAATACTTCGGTATAACCGCTGCCGGTGTGCGTGTCCAGGAAAAAGTTGATGATCGCGCGCTCGAGCTTGGCGCCCAGGCCGATATAAAAATGAAACCTTGCTCCGGTTACCTTCGCGGCGGTTTCCGGGTCCAGAATACCGAGGCTGGCCCCGATTTCCCAGTGGGGTTTCGCCTCGAACCCGAACGCCGGCGGCGTACCGAAGCGGCGGATCTCCAGGTTGGCGGTATCGTCCGCGCCAAGCGGCACGCTGCTTTGCGGAATGTTCGGGAAATCGAACATTATCAGGCGCTGCTTCTCTTCGAGCGAAGCGAGTTCGGCGTCGTTGAGTTTGATTTGTTCTTTGAGCCGGTTCATCCTCGCCATTACCGCGGAGATGTCTCCCCCGTTCTTTTTAAGGACGGGTATCTCGCGGCTGGCGGCGTTCTGCTCCTGCTTCAGGGCGTCCGTCGCCCCGAGCAGCTCCCTCCTGCGCACGTCGATGGCCAGCAGTTCGTCCACCGCGGCGTCCATGTCTTTGCCGCGCGACCTCATCGCCGCTTTGACCCGCGCAGGGTCTTCCCTGATGATTTTGATATCCAGCATAACCATTCTCCCCTTGTTGTTTGATCGCTTTCTATATCGGCGTTATTCTTCCAGAACTTTCAGCGCGGAGGCAAGTTTCATCAGGTCCTCCCGGTCAAAGAAAGGCAGTTCGATTCTGCCCGATTGTCTTGTCCGGCTGGCAACGACGCGGATTTTCCTGCCCAGCACGTTGGAAAGGGCCAGCTCGACTTCGTCGTAATAAGAATCCCTCCGGTTTTTCGCCTTTTTACCGCCGCCCCGCATAAAGGAAGCGGCCAGCTTTTCCGTCTCACGCACCGACAGGCCTTTTTTCATCACCAGCCGCGCGGCCTCCAGCATGGCCTCCCCCTGCGGGAACGCCAGCAGAGCGCGCGCGTGGCCTGCCGAAATGCCGCCGCTGAGGACCATGGCTGTAATCTCGTCGGGCAGCGTCAGCAGGCGCAGGGCGTTGGCTACCGCCGGCCTGGACTTGCCGAGCTTCTCCGCGATTTGCTCCTGTGTCGCGCCGACGGTGTCGATGAGTTTTTGATAGCCGCGGGCTTCCTCGATGGGGTTGAGGTTTTCGCGCTGCAGATTCTCCACGAGCATCGCCGCGTAAGCTTCCTCGTCGTTCATCTCGCGGATGACCACCGGTACCTCGTTCAAACCTGCCAGGCGCGCGGCGCGCCAGCGCCTTTCCCCCGCGACGATGCGGTAGCCGCCGCCGGCAATGGGCCTGACGAGAAGCGGCTGCAGAATGCCCTGGCTGGCGATGGAATCGGCCAGTTCTCCCAGCGCCGCGTCGTCGAAATCCCGGCGCGGCTGGTTGGGGTCGGGTTCAATTTCCATAATGCCGAGTTTGACGGCGCTTGTGGTGCTTATTTCCTCAACGGAATTATCGGCAAACAAAGCGTCGAGTCCCCTGCCGAGTCCGCCCTTGACCGGTGTCATATCACGCTTCACGCCTTTCTGTCGCATTATTCTTTAAAAACTCGGCGGCTAAACTGTCGTAAGCCGCGCTGCCTTTCGAGTTTCTGTCATAATAGACGGCGGGCAAGCCGAAACTCGGCGCTTCCGACAAGCGGACGTTGCGGGGAATCACGGAAGCGTATACTTTATTGGGGAAAAACTTTTTAATCTCGGCAACGACCTGCTGCGTCAGGTTCAGCCTTCCGTCGTACATGGTCAGCAGCACGCCTTCAATGTCGATGTAGGGATTATACAGGCGCTTGACCTGCCGTATGGTGGCGACGAGCTGGGACAGGCCTTCCAGCGCATAGTACTCGCATTGGATGGGAACCAGCACAGTGTCGGCGGCGCACAGCGTATTGAGCGTGATTAAACCCAAAGAAGGCGGACAATCGAGAAAAATGAAGTCAAAACTATCTTTGACCGGCGCGAGTGCCGTTTTCAGGCGGGATTCCCGCCTGCTGCTTTCGACCAGTTCGAGTTCCGCCCCGGCGAGGTTCATACTTGAGGGCAGCACCCACAAATTGGCAAAAGGCGTGGCGATAATCGCTTCAGAGGCAGGCATTGCGTTGATGAGGACATCATAGATGGAACGCTCCAACAGACGCTTGTTGATGCCGAGCCCGCCCGTGGCATTGCCCTGCGGGTCGGTGTCGGCAAGCAGCACTTTATAACCACGAGCGCCGACAGCGGCGGCAAGGTTGACGGCGGAGGTGGTCTTGCCTACCCCGCCTTTTTGATTGACGATATCGACGGTTTTACCCAAAACAGTCCTCCGCAAAGCTTCTTTTCATTGAATTATAACATCTGAAACAAAAAAATCAACCGCCGGCGCCGCGGTTGTGTTGTTTCACGTGGAACATCGGTTATCCTCACAGCGGCGATTTGGCGATTTTTCCGCCTCTGCGGGGAAAACGTTCGTCTGTGGCGCTGATTTTACGATAAGCGAGCAGGGTGCGCTCTCCGGCGCCTTCGAGAATGAAACTCTTGCGGGAAACCGGCACCGCGCCCAACCGGGCGGCGGCGTTTTCGGCCTGCGCGGCTTCGTCCGCGCCGCCGGGGCCTTTCATGGCGGCGAAGCATCCGCCCGGTTTGACCAGCGGAAGACAATATTCGCACAGCTCTCGCAGGTTCGCCACCGCCCTTGCCACGGCAATATCGTAACGGTCCCGGTGCGCACGGTCGCGGCCCGCTTCTTCGGCGCGCAGGCACAGCAGGTGCGCTTCAAGCCCCAGTTCCCGGAGTACTTCCGCCAGAAAGTCGACTTTTTTCTTTGTGGCGTCTAGGAAGGTGATTTCGAGGGCGGGGTTCGCGATGAGCAGGGGAATGCCCGAAAAACCCGCCCCTGTCCCGACGTCAATGAGGTGTCTTCCGGCAAGCGGGCGCAAGAAAGGAATCAGAGATAAAGAATCGGCAAAATGCTTGGCCACTATTTCGCCCGGTTCTGTGACGGAGGTCAGATTCATCGTTTTGTTGCGTTCGATCAGCAGCTTCGCGCAGGTATCAAAGCGTTCGAGCGCTTCGCCGCCGAGTTCGACCCCGAACGCCAAAGCCGTGTCTTGCAGCAGGGTAGTGTCAATGGTCATTTTCTTTCGCCCTTTTTTCAAGGTAAATTAACAGGACCGAAATGTCCGCCGGCGTCACGCCGGAAATACGCGATGCGCTGCCGACGCTGGCCGGCCTTGCTTTGCCGAGTTTTTCCCTGGCTTCGAGCCGGAGGCCTTTGATGGCGCTGTAGTCGGTGTTCTCATCGAGCGCTTTTTCTTCCAGGCGCAGCGCTTCTTCAATCTGCGCCTGCTGGCGCTTGATATAGCCTTCGTATTTCAGGTCAATCTGCACTTGTTCGAATATTTCGTCCGGCAGGTCCGGCCTGTTGACATCCACGGCCGCCAGCACTTCATAGTCTATCCGTGGCCTTTTGAGCAGTTCCTCCAGCCTGATGCCTGTCGTGACGGGCGTTGTTTCACGTGAAACAAGCGCCGCGTTCAGCGTTTCGTTCGGCGGCAGATACTCCGAGCGCACACGGCGTTTCTCCGCTTCAATCCATTCGAGTTTCTGAAGGAAACTTTTGTAGCGCTCTTCGCCGACGAGGCCGATGCGGTATCCCGCCGGCATCAGGCGCCTGTCCGCATTGTCCTGCCGTAGGACCAGGCGGTATTCGGAACGGGAAGTCATCATCCGGTAGGGATCCGAACATCCCTTTGTCACCAAATCGTCGATAAGCGTGCCGATATAGGCATCCGAACGCCGCAATATAAACGGTTCAAGGCCTTTTACGCGCGCGGCGGCGTTGATACCGGCCATCAAACCCTGTGCCGCGGCCTCTTCGTAACCGCTCGAGCCGTTGAACTGGCCTGCGCCGTATAAGCCCGGATAGTCTTTGAACTCCAGCGTAGGCCTCATGGAAACGGGGTCGACGCAGTCATATTCGATGGCGTAGGCGGTCCGCATCATCTTGCAGCGTTCCAAACCCGGTATTGTTTTTAAGAATTCCTTTTGAACATCTTCCGGCAGAGAGGAGGACAAACCCTGCAGATAAAGTTCCTGTGTGTTCGCCCCGCAGGGCTCAATGAAAACCTGATGGCGCTCTTTGTCGGCAAAACGGACAATTTTGTCTTCAATGCTCGGGCAGTAGCGAGGGCCGACACCGTCGATTTTGCCGGAAAAGAGGGGAGAGCGGTGCAGGTTGCCGGTAATCACCCGCCTGGTTGCTTCGTTGGTGTAGGTGATGTAACACAATTCGCTGTTGTCGGGTTTTGTTTTATTGTCAAATGAGAATCTTAATATTTTATCCTCGCCGGGCTGCGGTTCGAGTTTGGAAAAGTCCACGCTGCGCCGGTTGACGCGCGCCGGCGTACCCGTTTTAAAACGGCGCACCGGCAGACCCAGCCGTCTGAGCGAAACGGCAAGGCTGTTGGACGGAAACATGCCGTCGGGCCCGCTTTCATAGGAAACGTCGCCCACGTAGACGCGGCCGGCGAGAAAGGTGCCCGTTGCGATAATCACACATTGGCTCCGGTAAAGGGCCTCCAGGCTCGTGCGCAGTTCCCAGCCGTCCGGTTTGCCGGGCCGTATGTCCGCAATCATCGCCTGCATCAGGTCGAGGTTTTCCTGATTTTCGAGCGCATTCTTCATATACGCGCTGTAAGCGCGGCGGTCAATCTGGGCCCTCAGGCTCTGTACGGCCGGGCCTTTGCCTGCGTTGAGCATGCGTATCTGCAGCGTGTTGGCATCGGCGGCTTTCGCCATTTCCCCGCCGAGGGCGTCGATTTCGCGCACCAGATGCGCCTTGGAAGTGCCGCCGATGGAGGGGTTGCAGGCCATGTTGCCGACCCAGTCGAGGTTGATGGTAAACACCGCGGTTTGGCAGCCCAGGCGCGCCGCGGCAAGGCCGGCCTCGATGCCGGCGTGGCCGGCGCCGATGACAGCGACATCGTATGAACCCGCAAAATACTCCATGGCTTCTCCTGTTTTTGCCCGGTCTATTTGCCGACGCAGAAACGGCTGAATACCTCGTTGACCACCGCGTCGCCGGCCTTTTCGCCTGTCAGTTCAAGCAAATTGTTCACCGCGCCGTCGACACAGACGCCGACCGCGTCGAGCGTCACCCCGTTCGCCAGCGCGTCAAGCGCCTCGTTGATGCTGTCGAGCGCGCGCAGGCAGCAGGCGCGCTGCCTTTCGCTGACCAGCAGCGCGGCCGCGGGGTCGAAACCGTCGGTACCCAAAAGGCGGGCGACCGCTTCGGCCAGCCGGTCCACGCCGGCTCCGCTGACGGCCGAAACCTCCACGGTCTGGGCCGCGACGGAACTGATGTATTCGGTGTCGATGGTGACAGGCAGGTCCGTTTTATTGATGACGGCCACCGCCCTTTTACCGCGGCACAGTTCGAGCAGTTCCCTGTCTTTGGGCGTCAGTTCATCGGAACCGTCAAACACGGCGAGGACAAGGTCCGCGCGCTCAAGCCTCTTTTTGGCATATTCGACGCCGATGTGCTCGGCGGCGCTGCCGGGTTCCCGCAAACCGGCGGTGTCGGCCAGCCGCAGTACGATGCCGCCGAGATGGACCGTCTGCTCGACGATATCCCTTGTGGTTCCTTCTTCGGGCGTTACGATTGACCGTTCGAAACCGGCCAGCGTGTTCATTAACGCCGATTTGCCGACGTTCGGGCGCCCGACCAGAACCGTGTCGACGCCCTCCAAAACGGCGCGGCCGGACTCGTAATGGTCCAGCAGGCCGGTCAACTGCGTTTTTGCCGCGGCAAGGACCGCGGTGAAGGCCTCCGCGCCGGTGTCTTCAATATCCTCGTCGGGATAGTCGACATAGGCGGCCAACCGCGCGGCGCAGGCGATCAGGTCGTCGGCAATCCCGCGGATGGTGCGGCTCAGGGAACCCTCGAGGGCGTTGAGCGCCGCTTTCGAGGCCGTTTCACCGCCGGCATAGATCAGTTTCATTACCGCTTCTGCGCGCGCGAGGTCGATTTTACCGTTGAGAAAGGCGCGCTTGGTAAACTCGCCCGGCCCTGCCGCCTCGGCGCCCGCCGCCAGCACTGCCTGGAGGACGCGCCGGACCACCGTCACACCGCCGTGGCAGGAAATCTCCGCGGTGTCTTCGCCCGTATAGCTGTGCGGCGCGCGGAAAACAAGGCATACCGCCTCGTCAATCATGCCGCCGTCATCGTATACGGCGCCGAAACGGGCGGTATAGCCGGCCATCTGCCTGACGTCCGCCCCGCAGGCCGGCCGAAAGACCTTTGCCGCGACGTCAAGCGCTTCGTCGCCCGATATTCTGACGATACCGATGCCTCCGGCGGCCTGCGCGGTCGATATGGCTGCTACGGCTTTCAAGCGTCCACCTCCGGCGTCTACAGTTTCAGCGGCACATTTCCGCCTTCCAGGCGTTCGGCGATGTCCGCGAACGCCCGCGCCGCCGGGGAGTTTGCCGGAACAGGCATCCCTTTGACGGTGTTGAACGCCACGACGGGATCCTCGGGCACCACGCCGATGAGGCGGATGCCCGTCATATCGATGACCTCGTCGATGTTGAGCATCTTGCCCGCCATCACCTTTTTCTTCCCCATCCGGTTAATGACCAGGCGGATATCCTGCAGGCGGAACGCTTCGAGGCCTGCCGCCGCAACGGCGGCGGAACGCACGCAGATTTCGTCCGGCGTGGAGACGATAAGGGCCATATCGGAGGCGCAGGCGGCAAGATGGAAGCCCTTGGAAATACCTGCCGGGGCGTCGATGAGGATATAGTCGAACTCCGGCTCCAAAAAGGCGATGAGCCGCCTGAATGCCTGATAAGTGAAGGCGCGGTTCAGCGCCAGGGGCGCCGGCAGCAGCGCGCAGACGCCGTCGCGAATCAGCGCGGCGCGCGGCTCGCAGCGGCCCAGGAGCACATCGCCCCAGTCGAAAGCCACCGAATCCTGCAGCCCCAGGATAATATCCAGGCTCCGCAGGCCGATATCGGCGTCGACGGCAAGAACTTTGAGCCCTTTTGCCGAAAAAGCCCGGTAAAGTCCCGCAGCCGTTGTCGATTTGCCCACGCCGCCCTTGCCAGAAGCAACCACGATTTTTTTAGCCATAGGAGGCCTCCTTGCCTTAACCGAGCAGTACGCCTTCGTCCTGCGGTCCGGATAGATCGGACCGGTCCGAAAACCAATAGTCAAAAATCGCCGCGGCCACCGGAGAGGTGGCTGTGCCGCTGTCGAAGCCCTCGCAGACGACGCAAACCGCGATTTGCGGTTTGTCATACGGCGCGTAACCGATGAGCAGGCCGTTGTGTGTTTTTTGCGGCGAACCGTGGATGGTCCTGATGACCTGAGAGGTGCCGGTTTTTGCCGCCGCCTCGACAGGCAGGCCCGCGAAAGCGGTGCGGCAGTAACCGATGGTGGCGACCTGGTGCATGCCCTCTTTTACCAATGCGAGGTTCTTTTGGCTGAAGCCCGTTTTGAAGACCACCTGCGCTTGATTTTCCAGAAGGGTTGACGCGTAGTCGCAGCTTTTGACCGTTTTGACAAAGTGCGGCCGGTACCGCGTCCCGCCGTTGGCGATGGTCGCGCAGTAGTTCGCCAGCTGTATCGGCGTGAACAGGTTGCCGGCTTGGCCGATGGCCGACTGCAGGGTATAACCCGGCAGCCAGGCCTGGCCGATAGAGTCGCGGTATTCCAAGCTGTCCAGCACGCCGGCGGATTCCGTCAGTTCTGTCCCGGTTTTTTGGCCGAGTCCCAGCACGGTGCGGTATTCATTGATTTTGGAGATACCCAGTTTGATACCCGTGTCGTAGAAGAAGATATTGCATGATTCCCTGATGGCGGCGACGACGCTCACCATCGGCGATACATGGTACTGGTCGCACTTAAAGACCATATCCTTATAGGTATATCTGCCGGTACAGCGGATACGCGTATCCGCCGTAATGACGCCTTCCTCCAGGCCGGCGATGGCAACGGAAGGTTTCATGGTGGAACCCGCTTCGTATGTTCCGTTCAGGCCGCGGTTAACCAGCGGTGAACCCGGCATCGATTCGATCGCCTTATAATTCTCGGAATAAGTCGAAATGTCATAGCCGGGATAGGAAGCGCAGGCGAGGATCTCGCCGTTGCGGCAGTCGATGACAACGGCGGCGCCGGCAGGGGTTACGGGGCTCGACGAGTTGGAAAGCAGCGTCTTTTTCAAAGCGTCCTGCGCGACTTTTTGAAGGCCGGCATCGATGGTCAGCACCACATTGGCGCCTTTGACGGGGGGCTGGGTCATTTCTTCGGTGACATGGCCTTCGGCGTCGGTAAAAAACGTCTTGACGCCGTTTTTGCCGCGCAGAAAACTTTCCATCGCCTTTTCGATGCCGTTCTTGCCGATGGTGTCGTTGAGGGCATAGCCTTTGTCTTTATTGGCTTGATATTCCTCGGCGCTGATGGCGCCGACCATGCCCAGGATGTGCGGCGCCAGCGTGCCGTCCATATACTCCCGGCAGGAGGCCACCCCAATTTCAACGCCGCGGTAAAACGACGAATTCTCTTTGATGCGCGCGGCCGTATCGAGCGAAACATCCTCGGCAAACGTATAGGGATTCGAGGCGCTGAATACCGTCCGTCTCATCGAGTAGCAGACCGACGCGATTTTCCTCGCGTCAGCAAGCGTGTAGTCCTGCAGCCCGTAACGTTCAATCAGCGCGTCCATGCATAAGCCGGCATCGGCGTAGGGGTTCAGGTCGAGCATATCGGCGCTGCGCAGATATTCGATATCGGTCTTCCTGTTTTCGGCGAAAACAACGCCGCCTTTGCCGTCGAGTTTGATGGGAAGGCGGTCGAGCCATACCTCTCCCTCGCCTTCCAGAAGATTGATAAGGCCGATAATGATGCGATTGCGTTCATTCTGGGCGGAAAGGGGCGGAAAATAGGCCGCTTCAAAAACAACGGTGTTGGCCTCGCGGCTGGTCAGCAGCGGGATACCGTTGCGGTCGAGGATATCGCCGCGCGTAGCGTTCACAACGGCTTGTTTGGTCGATATGGCGCGCTCGGCCGAGATATAATCGTTATAATCGAATATCTGCATGCGGATCAGCACGCCTGTGAAAACGGCAAAGGTGCCGATCATCAGGGCGAGCATGACTTTGCCCCTGACGTTCTTCGGCGGCTGTTTCGCCCTTTTCATGCCGTTTCACCCCGTTTTTTACGGACACTGCCGGTATAGACCGCCCTGATAAAGATATAGAAGACGGGTGTCAGGGCGAAGGAATAAACAAAGCTGGGCAGATAGAAGCCGGCCAGCGAGGCCAGCAGACCGGACGCGCCTCCCGTCAGCGCCGACGCCAGCCACCGTACCAGGCAGTAGAGCGCCAGCGACGCGCTGCCGAGCAGCGCGGCCGACACCAGGTTGTTTCGCATCACGGCGGACACAAGCACGCCCGCAACATAGCCCGCAGCAGTCAGAAAAACGGCGTGCAGGGCAAAAGGCTGCGCTCCGGCCGCATCCCAGGCGAGGCCTGCGAGCAGCCCGAGCCATAAACCTGCCACCGGCCCTTCAAACATGGCGATACAAACCACCGCCGGTATCAGCAGAAACGCCCTCGCCGAGAAGATAACCGGGAAAAGCCCGGGGGTGTTCTGCAGCAGCGAAACGCCGACAATCACCGCGGCATAGAGCGCGCGGCGTTTGATGACTCTCTTTTTTTCAGCGGTCAGACGCAAAGTCAGTCACCCGATTCAGCAGGGGACTGCTGCCCTTCGAAAGAGGTGATGATAAAAACATCGGTGAGGCCGCCGATATCCGCGTCGGGCTTGACGACGGCATCTACCGAGGAGGTGCCGCTTCGGGGGACAATCCGCTGCACCGTGCCGATGATTAAATCCCGCGGAAAGATGCCGCCGATGCCGGAGGTGCAGACGATACCGCCCTCGACGACGGCTGTGGAACCGGAAAGGTTCGTCAGCCGGCAGAAACCTTCCCGGGAAAGCTGGGCGTTGGTCTCGACAACGCCTTTTTCACGGGTTTTGATTTCATAAGCGCTGACGCTCACCGAGGGATTGAGCAGGGTCTTGACCTCGCACTGCGTCGGCGTGACCCCGACGACTAGCCCGACGAGGTTTTTCCCGAAAATGACGGGGTCGTTCACGCTGACGCCTTTAACACTGCCGCGGTTGAGCGTCATGCCCGCGTAATTGTCGCCCGCTTCGCGCGCGATGACGGAAGCGCTGACAAACTTGAAGTCGGGGTTTTCCTCCTTGACTTCAAGGAATTCCTCGTAAACCGCGATTTTGTATTTTGCTTTTTCGTAATCGACCAGGTCGATTTTCTGCTGCGCGATGATTTTGTTGAGTTCTTCGATTTGCTTGCGAAGCGTAGCAGAGGATTTGAAGTTGACGGAAAAATCCGACACTTGCTGCGTTAAAAACGAGGATACCCTCTGCAGGGGGCCGAAGACAAAGCCCGCCGCAGAGGTGGAAAGGGCGGAATTGCTGTTTGACACAGCCGACGCAACCGAGCCGGCGAGCAACGCGGCAATCACCGCGCAGAATATTTTAAACCCTTTGCTGTGTATCAATCGGCGCATGGCTGATTACCCCGCTTGCCGCGCAGGCACGCCCGTCACACAAACTCTTTTTTGCCGAGTTTGCTGAGCGTATCGCTCTCCAGGCAGATGCCCGTACCGTCCACGACGCAGTCAAGCGGTTTTTCCGCGATCAGGACGGGGATCTTGGTCTCCCCGGCAATGAGTTTGTCCAGGCCCCTGAGAAGCGCGCCGCCGCCGGTGAGCATAATGCCCTTGTCGATGATGTCGGCGCTGAGTTCGGGGGGCGTTTTTTCCAGCGTGAAGCGTACCGCGTCGAGGATCTGATTGACCGGGTCGGCAAGCGCTTCGCGGATTTCCTCGGAGGTGACTTCGATATTTTTCGGCAGGCCGTCCATCAGGTTGCGGCCTTTGATGTTCATGGCGCCTTCTCCTTCATAGGGATAGGCGGTACCGATTTTGATTTTGATATCCTCGGCGGTCCGTTCGCCGATAAGGAGGTTATATTTCTTTTTAATGTAAGCGATGATCGCCTCGTCGAAATTATCGCCAGCCACCCTGATCGAACGGGAGGTAACGACGTCGCCAAGGGAAATAACGGCAACTTCGGAAGTGCCTCCGCCGATATCGACGACCATGCTGCCGATGGCGTCGCTGACCGGCAGGCCTGCGCCGATGGCGGCCGCCATCGGTTCCTCGATGAGACTGACATATTTCGCGCCGGCACTTTTCGCCGCGTCGTAAACAGCCCTGCGTTCGACCTCGGTGACGCCCGAAGGGATGCAGATCATCACCCTCGTTTTCACGAAGGGGGAGTTGCTGCTGGCTCTTTTGATGAAAGATTTGAGCATGTCGGCCGTAATCTCGAAATCGGCAATGACGCCGTCCTTGAGCGGCCTGACCGCCGTGATGGAACCCGGCGTCCTGCCAATCATCTCTTTGGCTTCGATACCGACGGCGACGACGCGCGGAGGATTGCTGCGCTGGTCCACGGCGACGACCGACGGTTCGCGTATGACGATGCCCTTTCCCTTGACAAACACCAGCGTGTTGGCGGTGCCGAGATCGATGCCGATATCCTGTGAAAACAACATGTTGCGTTGAACTCCTTTCAAGAGCCTGTTATTTGAATACGACGGCGTTCATGACCGACTTGTAGTCGAGCTGGTCGAAATATTCCTGTTTCACGACCACCTGAAACCAGTACTGGACGTTGTTTTTCTCAAAAACATACACGACGAGACAGGCGCCGGATTTGGGTGACAGGAGTTTGAACTCCGTCGCCGTCGTACCGCATAAAGGCGTTTGCGCAATATCAAGCGTGGCCTTCGGGTCCGCCGCCTGCGCCTGCATCATCGCATCCTTCGCGTCGCTGAGCGTTTCGCCGGGCAAAGCTTTTGTTTTCGGCAGAAGCATCACTTCCGCCTTTGTTTTTTTGTTGACAAGTTTCACCTGCGATTGGGAGGAAAGTTCCCAACCGCGGGGGACGGCAAGGTCAAACCGGGCGCCGTGAATGATTCCGCGGTAAACGTAATACACGGGCGGAGACTGGCGGTTTGTCTCGGGTTCGCCGTTTTCCTTTGTTACGGCGCTGCCGTCCTCGCCGGTGACAACAACGTAGAGGTTGCCCGCCTCGTCGGTGGCCGCTTCGCCGTTTTGATCGGTCACGACGGCGATGGAACTGCCCATGCTGTCGGTAATAATCCGGCCGTAAGGGAAACGCGAGCACGCCGCCAGCGTCGCCAGCATTAATATAAAAGCCGTAATCAGCCAGGTTTTCTTCATGCGCGCAGTATCCCTCCGCCTCAATAACAGTAACTGTTATCTTATCATCGGGCAGGGGAAAAGTCAACGCGGAAAGAGTCCGGAACCGGATGCGCCGGGCATTGTTCACGGCACCGGAAACGAGCCGTTGAGAAGGCCGAAAGCCTTTTTATTGGACCGGTAAAGGGATTTGTAGACCTCAAAATTTCTATCGTAAACCTTTTTGTATTCGGCGCGCGGCCGGAAGGTTTTACGCACCGCGATGAGTTCTTTTGCGCCTTCGATGCCCGTGATGAGGCCGAGGCCGGCCGCCGCCGCGACCGCCGCGCCGACAGCGCCGGCGTTCTGGGGATTGTCCACCGTTTCGACCACGCGCCCCGTGCAGTCGGCGAGGATCTGGCAGGTGACGTCCGACAGGGCTCCGCCCCCGACAAAGCGTACGGCAGGGGATGTGGCGATTTTTTTATCCTGAATTTCAAGAAACCAGCGCAGATGCATGCAGACGCCTTCGACGACGCTTCTGATTAACTCCGTCTTGCCGGTTTCAAGGCTGATGTTAAAGAACATACCGCGCGCGTTGGGGTCCTCGAAAGGGCAGCGGTTGCCGTGCAGCCAGGGGGTAAAGATCACGCCGCCGCTGCCGGGGGGGATGGTGTCGATGACATTCGTCAGATATTCATAAAGGTTGGTGTATACCGTCTCCTGCGAAGCGGCGACGTCGGTTTTTTCCAGAAACACGCCGATTTCATCGAGCGCCAAATGGTCTTTGACCCACTCGAGGCATTTGCCGGCCGTTTCCAGTTCGGCGAAATAATTGTAAAACCCCTCCCGGGCGCCGACGATGGAGGCGATCATCGCGGAAATGTCGACCATGCTTTTGTCAACGACGGTCGACACCCAGCCGGAAGTGCCGGAATAGACGTGCGTATCGCCCAGGGAAACGGCTCCGGCGCCCACGCCGATCAGCGATGCGTCGCCGCCGCCGCCGAACACGGGAATACCCGGCGGCAAACCGAGTTCGGCCGCGGCTTTCTCCCCGAGGACGCCGGCTTGGTCCGTCGAACGGATGATGCGCGGCAGATGGGCCGTATCGACGCCGAGCATGGCGCATATTTTTTCGCTCCAGGTGTTTTTCCGGATATCATACAGCAGCGTGGCGAACGCGGAGTCGCGCGTCATGACGAATTCGCCCGTCATTTTACAGATGATATATTCCTTGACGTCGAGCCATTTGTGGACACGTGCGAAGTTGCCTGGTTCATGTTCCTGCACCCATTTGTATTTCCACACCGGATCTTTGACGCTGGCCGCCACCGCACCGGTCGCCCGCAGGGATTTCAGCAGTTTGACCGCGTTGACGCCCGATATTTGAACGCCGTGCCCCAGCCCTTTTTTCAGCTGCTCGCGCGCGCGCTGGTCCATATAGCTCATCGCGTTGCGGACCGGTTCGCCGGCGCTGTCGGTCAGGACGAGCCCCTGCATTTGCGAGCAGAAGGAAATGCCGAGGATATCGGCCGCATCCGCGCCGCTGACGGAGAGCAGTTTTGCCGTGGTGGCGCACAAGGCGTTCCACCATTCGGAAGGTTTCTGTTCCGCGCCGCCTCCGGCGTCGATATACAGGCCGTACCCTTCCATCGCGGACGCTGCCAGCCGCAGGCCGTCGCCGATTTCGAAAAGGCAGGTTTTCACGCCGGTGGTGCCGATATCGTAGGCGAGCAGTAATTTGTTTTTCATCCTTTTCTCCTTGCGGCACAAGCGTTCTTTCGCCGGTTTGTTTCGGGTTATCACGATATCCATGACCGTTTGGGGACGCAAAAAGCCGTTGTTTGAAATCCGGTTTCACGGGGCTGCGAAAGCATCCGGGTTTGCCGCTTAACGCAGCGGCGGAGGGTTTCCGCCTCATCTGCGGACAACGCTGCGGCCGAATCGGCGTTCGATTTTTACGCGAACAATATTATATCGCAGGGCTCGCTGTATGACAAATATAACGCGATACAAGAAAACGGGGGAACGCCGCGCTCCCCCGTTTGTTCCGGTTGTTGAATTTTAATATTTAAAGTCGTACGCCTCGTAAAACATCTCCAGCACCGCTGTGCCTTGGGCTTGGCCGAGGATGATAATTCTGCCGCTCATGTCCAGCAGGGCGTTGGTGTAATGCTTCAGCGAAACGATGCGGCCGTTGGCGGGGTTGTATTCCAGCGTGGCTTTGCAGTTGCGGTAGGTCATGGTGTAGTTGGCTTCTTTGATGACGCGCTTAACGGTGCTGTTGTTTTGCAGCTCGTTGTCAATATCGCTTTTGCCCAGGACGAAGAACATGTTGCCGGTATTGCTGGGGGCTTTGGCCTGTCCTTCTTTATAGACCTCCGGATTGACCTCGTTTTTCAGCACGATGGTGATGCGCCAGTTGCCGTTGGGCAGTTTCTCGCAGTCGGCGCTCTTGATGGCGCCCGTGTTGGTCAGCAGGCAGCCTTTGGAGGACTTCTTTATGGGGAACTCCCTCATATCGCCTCCTTTGGCCATGACCTCAGGATCGCCTTTGGTCATAAACATCTCGGCCAGCGGAAGCAGATACTTGACGGCGCCGCCGATTTTGCGCTCCTCTTCGGGAAGAACCTGCCATTCCTTTTTGGTAAAGCCAGGTTTCATGGTTTTGGCCTGGTTCATCACTTTGGTGTACGCGGCGAGAATTTCCGCATCCGTCGTCGGGATGGTATTGGCCGGAGGAGCCGTCGTAGCAGCGGTGGTATCGCCTTGGGCTGTCGTTTCGCCCTCGGCTGTCGTTTCGCCCTCGGCGGTGGTTTGGCCTTCGGCGGTGGTCTGACCCTCCAGGGTGGTTTCACCCTCGGCGGTGGTGTCCTCCGCGGCGGTGGTGTCTTCGGAAACGGCTTCGGTCGTCGCGGCGCTCTGCGCTGCCGGCGCCTGCTTAAACAGGCTGAGGATGGATGTGACGGAAAACACCGTCAGCAGAACAAGGACGACGGCCAGAAGTTTCGTAATGGTTTTAAGTTGTTTTTCCAATAAAAACCCTTCTTTTCAACATCATCATTTGCCTCATCCGCGGCCTGTTCAAGTGCGGCGGGATCAGGAGGCCGCGTGTCTCTTAATACTTGAAATCCCAGATGTTCAGCGTGTTTTTCAACGTCGCCCAGCCGACCACGCTCGAGAAACCGACTTTGGTGTCCGGGAGGATGTAGATTTTAACGCTCATATACTGGTTGAGCGTGACGATGCGGTTTGTTTTCGGGTTGTAGACCAGTTCCGCCGTGCAGTCGTAATAGGTCAGTCTGTAGTTGGCGTTCCTGATGACTTTGTTGACCGCGCTGTCGTTGACGAGGGTGTCGTTGATCTCGGCTTTGGAAAGCGGGCTGAACATGTTGCCGGTGTTGCTGGTCGCTTTGGCCTGCCCCTCTTTGTAAGGTTCCGGATTGTCTTCGGGGTTGAGGACGATGGTCAGTTTGTAGTTGCCGTCGGCAAGTTTGACGCCCTTGGCGCTCTTGATGGCGCCGACATCGGTCAGCAGGCAGCCGGGGGATGCGACTTTATTGGGGAAAGCCTTGTAGACCGGGAACCATTTCATGTCGCTGCCTTTGGCGGTGTTTTCGATTTCGGCATCCTGTTCGGTGACCATGAAGAGGCCCGCGAGGTTCAGCATGACGCCGACGAGCGTGCCGCCTTTTTCAAACTGCCTGTAATTGTCGCCTTCGGGCAGGTACTGGAACTCTTTTTTCTTGTAGCCGGGCGCGTCTTTTTTGGCTTTGTTCATCAAAGCGGTATAGGCGGCGAGGACTTCCGCCTTCGTCGTCGGAACGGTATTGGCCGGAAGAGCCGTCGTAGCAGCAGTGGTGTCGCCTTGGGCGGTCGTTTCGCCCTCGGCTGTCGTTTCGCCCTCGGCGGTGGTTTGGCCTTCGGCGGTGGTCTGGCCCTCCAGGGTGGTTTCGCCCTCGGCGGTGGTGTCTTCCGCGGCGGTGGTGTCTTCGGAAACGGCTTCGGTCGTCGTTTCGCTCTTCGCCGCAGGCGGCTGCTTAAACAGGCCGATGACGGACGTGACGGAAAACACCGTCAGCAGCGCCAGGATAACGGCCAGCAGCTGGGTGATTTTTTTAAGTTGTTTCTCCACTGATAAACCCCTTTTCTTCCGGCGCCGGAGGCGCCGCATCTTCCGCTGTAAAACAGGATAAAGTCTACACAAGACCGCTTGCTTTGTCAATCGCAATATGGATAAAATAAGCGCGTTATGATATGATAAACCAAGATTTTGCTGAAAAAGGACGGGGGAAAGGCACGCAAGTGAAAAAATTCGTCACCTGGAATGTCAACGGCATCAGGGCTTGTCTTAACAAAGGGTTTCAAGAGGCTTTCGCGAAACTTGACGCCGACGTTTTCTGCCTGCAGGAGACCAAACTCCAGGACGGCCAGCTCGCGCTTGATTTGCCGGGTTACCGGCAGTACTGGAACTACGCGCAGAAAAAAGGCTACGCCGGCACCGCCGTATTTACCAGAGAGGAACCGCTTTGCGTGACAACGGGCATCGGCGCGCCGGAACATGACGGCGAGGGAAGGGTCATCACGCTGGAATATCCAAACTACTGCCTGATGACCGTCTATACGCCCAATTCCCAGGAGGGCCTGGCAAGGCTCGCATACCGTATGGAATGGGAGGACGCTTTCAGGGCGTATGCCTCGGGTTTGGCGGAGAAGAAACCGCTGATCTTCTGCGGGGACCTCAATGTAGCGCATCAGGAAATCGACCTGCGCAACCCCAAAACCAACCGCATGAACGCCGGCTTTACCGACGAGGAGCGCGCTAAATTCGGCCTTCTGCTCGAAGCGGGTTTTGCGGACACGTTCCGCCGCCTGTACCCCGGCAGGACGGAAGCCTACACCTGGTGGTCTTACCGCACCAGGGCGAGGGAAACCAACGCCGGCTGGCGCATCGATTATTTCCTTGTTTCGGAATGCCTGATGCCGAAGGTTGCCGACTGCAT
This sequence comes from Bacillota bacterium, assembly GCA_022706685.1. Taxonomy (GTDB): domain Bacteria; phylum Bacillota; class Clostridia; order Oscillospirales; family Acutalibacteraceae; genus UBA1447. The sequence continues at coordinate 79,899 of JAKJCA010000002.1, read as the reverse complement.
CATCCACAGCGAAATCGAGGGGTCCGACCACTGCCCGGTCGAACTGGCCGTCGATTTGTAAAGGCCGGTGCGACAGATGAAAAAATACAAAATCATTCTTCCCGTCCTCGCGCTGCTCGCCGTTGCCTCGGCGGCGCTGAGCGTCTATACCTGGCGGCTGGCCGGCTCGGGCGGCGCAGGGGCAGCCGATGGGGATTCGGACGCCTTTTCGCTTGCGCAGAGCAGATATTCCGCTTTCCTGTCGGGCAGTTCACCGGTCGCCGAGCGTTTCATGGCGACGGATTTCGAGGATATATTCTATACGGCGGACCGGCAGGGGAACGTTCGTTATTACCGCTATTCCTCCGCCGGTTTCGCCGCGTATGACGGCAAGGTGGAAACGCTGCGTTTCGAGGCGGTTTGCAGTACGAAAACGCTCAAACCCCTTGTGTACTGTATCGAGCGCGAAGGTAAAATGTTCGGCGTTGGCGTCACCCGGGAGACCCCGCAGGAGGGCAAGCCCGCGGTGTTCGACTATGCGTTTTTTAAAGCGGTCAATCTCCCCGCCCGCTTCGGTTCATCGGGTTTGCTGCTGCTGGCCGATTTTGACTCGGCGGCTTTTACCCGCGACGAGAAGGTGTTTACCGAGGCCTTCATCGCTCCGCGCGCGGGCGGGAAGGCAAAGCCGCTGACCGGCGACATCGGCCGCACGGTGGACACATCGGGCTCGCTGCGTTCGGACTGGCTGATGCTCACGGACTTTTTCATCGAAAGCCCGGGCAGTCTGCCGCTTTTTTTCTCCTCGCGGTACCACAACCTCGGCATGGCGGGGGAGAGGACCGACATCCTCACTGCCGGCGGCGACCTGCCCAAGCGGACCGTTATAGGAATATTGGGGCTTTGGGCCTACGCGTCCGGCGAAAAGGTCCGGTATCTGAAAAATACATCAAGCGGATTTTCGCTTTTTGAACTCAGCTCGGGCAAAGACAGCCGCCTGCTAGATTTTACGGGGAACTTCGCGCAGGATTATCTGCTCTCCGGCCGTTATCTGCTCGACACGAGAACCTTTGTCCTGACGGACCTGGTTTCGCTGAAAAAACAAAACGTCAAGGGCGTTGCGCTCGCCGGGCCTTCTTATTTCAGCGTCAGCCCCTCGGGCAAATACGCGGTGATCACGGGCGGCGGCGACCGGGAACAGGAAGCGGCCTTCTGCAACCTGGCATCGCAAAAGGCCGTTTGCGTGGCCGAACCGATGATTTTCACCCGGGAGAACCCGAACTTCCGCTGGGTCGGCGACACGCTGCTGCATTACCGGCCGCTCAACGACGACGGTTCGGGCTTAAGCCTGTGCGTCGTCGATATGCCGCTCTCTTAGATGTTTTCTTCCCTGAAATCGATGACGATTTCATCGTGCGCCATTTTGATTTGCCGGTAGATTACTTTCGCCGCGTCGAACATGCGTTTGGACGCCTTGACAGAGACGGTGTCCGCATATTTGTCGGAAAGGTAGAGCACTTCGGTGATGCCCGACTGAATGATTGCTTTCGCGCATTCGTTGCACGGGAAAAGGGCGACGTAAATCTTGCAGCCCGCAAGGCTGCCGCCGCCGTTGTTGAGAATCGCGTTAAGTTCCGCGTGGCAGACATAGGGGTATTTGGTGTCGAGTTCTTCGCCCTGCCTTTCCCAGGGGAAAGCATCGTCGTCGCAGCCCCGAGGCATACCGTTGTAGCCGACGGACATGATCTTGTTGCCGGCGTTGACGATGCAGGCGCCGACCTGCGTGCCGGGGTCCTTGCTGCGGTTGGCAGACAACAGGGCAATACCCATAAAGTATTCGTCCCACGAGATATAATCCTTGCGCTTGGGCATACCATCACGCTCCTTTTTTTATTGTTCTGATGGTATCATAACGGCCTGTTTTTGGCAATCACTCTCCGGGGAGGCGAAAGCGTTCATGCAAGCGGCAGCGGCAGTGAAAAAACAGTATTACGGCCTCGATATCGCCAAAGCGATTATGGCCGTTTTAATTATTGGCGTACACCGCTCGCCGTTCTCCGGCGCTATTGCGAACCTTATTTTTAAAGAAACATTCGGCCGTCTCGCGGTGGCTGTTTTTTTCGCCGCCGCCGGTTTTATCTTTTTCGGCAAGACGCTGCGGGAAAAACACGGCGGTTTCAAGCGGCTGCTGCGCTATTTATCCCGGCTGGCCCTGCTGTACGGCGCCTGGTCGCTGCTTTACCTGCCGGCGGCGCTGTACCGTTTCGACACGGCGGCCAACGGCGTCGGGCGTTTTTTCCTGTCGTATGTCAAGCGGTGCGCTTTGGACGCGCCGATGATCCACCTGTGGTATATCCCCGCTCTTGCCGTGGCAGTCAGCACCGTGTTTCTCCTGCTGAAAAAACTCCCGCCGGGGGCCGTATTCGCGGTCGGCGCCGCGCTGTACGTTTGTTACACGGCGCTCGAGGAGTTTTCGGTTTTGACCGAAAAGATTCCTCCGGCAGGGCAGCTTGCCTTATGGCTGGCGGCTTTTCCCGTGCGCTGGCTGATCAACGGGATTTTTGTAGGTTTCGCGTTCGTCTCGGCGGGCGCTTTCGCCGCTTCGAAAGAGTGGAAAGCCGGCATGGGAGTAAGGGGAACCGCCGCGCTGCTTTCGGTCTGCGCCCTGCTGGCGGAGGTTTTTATTGTCAACCGCTCCGGCCTCGCCTCGAAACCGGAGCATTACCTGCTTTTTGTCCCGGCTTGTCTCGCGGTGCTGCTTCTGGCGTCAAAAGCGGACCTCAAAGAACGCAGGGTTTATTTGAAACTGCGCGAAATCAGCGTATTGTTGTATTTTTCGCATCTCCTGGTCATCACGGAGTGGTATGATTTGTTATTCTCCGGGACATGGCTCGCCGGGGCGGCCCGGACGGGGGCGTTCTTTTTCGCTTTTACCCTGGCTTACTCGCTGCTATTCTCGGCGGCGGTGCTGCTGCTTGAAAAACTAAAACCGCTGCGCTTTTTAAAATATCTGCATTGAAGAAGGGGAGGGCCCGTTTTTGGAACTGAGCAGGCAAGATACCAAAATGACGAAGGGTCTCGCCATTCTTTTTATGGTGCTGCTGCATCTGTTCTGCCGGAAGGCCGATCTGCCCTATGAGGTTTTTCTGCGCGTTGGCAGCGTGCCGCTGGTCTATTACATCGGCCTTTTCGGCGATTGCTGTGTGGCGATCTACTGCTTTTGCAGCGGATATGCGCACTATCTGCTCAAAGAAAAAGAGGGCCGGGGTTATTTTCTTAAAAGTATGCAGAGACTGCTGCTTTTACTGGTGAATTACTGGATTGTCATCCTGATATTCTGGCCGGCCTCCCTGCTGACGGAACATGCGGGCACAACGGTTTATTCATCCGCCTGGCTGTTCCAGAAGGGCGCGGAACTCATCAAGCTTCTGGCCGTTTACAAGATATTCAACGGGGCGCACTGGTTTATGATGACCTATATTCTTCTGGTACTGCTCTCCGCGCCGGTATTCCGTTTGGTCCGGAAAGTCCATCCGGCCGTTCTGCTGGCAGCCGCGGCGGGCATATATGTCGTTTCATACCTGCTGCGGTTTGAAAAAATCACCGTCGACATGCACGGCCATCCTTTCGCGGGATGGGCTTTCCGCCAAGCGTACCTGCTCGGCACCGCCCTGCTGCCCTATACCGCGGGCATGCTTTTCTACCGGCTGAAAGTGTTCACGCGCATCAACGGCCTGTATGCCCGCCTGCCGCGTTTCGCCGGACCCGCGCTGCTTTTGGCCTTTTTCCTGGGTATGTTCGCCGCGCACGCCGTCTTTCAGAGCCTCATCGTCGCCCCGCTGACGGGCATCGGCACCGTCATCTGTTTCAACCTGTGGAAAAAGCCGAAACCCGTGCTTGCGGTATTCGATTTTTTCGGCACCCACTCGACAAACATCTGGCTGACGCATATGTTCTTTTTCGACACGATGTTCGTCAACCTCGTTTTTCTGGCGAGATATCCGCTGCCGATTCTCCTGTTCACGCTCGCCTTGTCACTGGCCGCCTCCTATCTCGTGATGCTGTTTCACAAACCGCTGGCAGGCTTCATCGGCAAGCGGCTTTTCCGCCGCGCGGCCGCGGGATGAGGATAAACTGATGCGCGCGCAGGCGCTTTATGCTATAATGTCTCAATTACGAAAGCCCGGGTGACTGTATGAACGGATTGATTAAAAAGATTTTCGGCGACTATTCGAGCAGAGAAGTAAAAAGAATCGGCCCCATACGCGAAAAGGTGCTGTCGCTTGAGCCGGAATATGCCGCCCTCAGCGACGACGCGCTCAGGGCCAAAACCGGTTGGTTCAAGGAACGCCTTGCCAAGGGCGAGACGCTCGACGATATTCTGCCGGAGGCTTTCGCCGTCTGCCGTGAAGCTTCCTGGCGGGTGCTGAATATGAAGCACTTCCCCGTGCAGATCATCGGCGGCGTCGTGCTCCACCAGGGCCGCATCGCCGAGATGAAAACGGGCGAAGGCAAAACGCTCGTCGCGACCCTGCCCGCCTACCTCAACGGCCTGTCGGGCGAAGGGGTGCACATCGTCACCGTCAACGATTACCTCGCCCGCCGCGACAGCGAGTGGATGGGCAAGATCTACCGTTTCCTTGGCCTTTCGGTAGGCCTGATTATCCATGAAAAAGAAAACGAGGAGAGGCGGGAGGCCTATCTCGCCGATATCACCTACGGCACCAACAACGAGATGGGCTTCGACTACCTGCGCGACAACATGGTCCCTTACAAGGAGCAGAAAGTCCAGCGCGGGCACGCTTTCGCCATCGTCGACGAGGTCGACTCCATCCTCATCGACGAGGCGAGGACACCTCTGATCATTTCCGGCAGGGGGGACCAGTCGACCGACCTTTACCGCCGCGCCAACGAGTTCGCCAAGACGCTCAGCGTGACGAGAGTGAAGGAAATCGACAGCAAGGCCAACGCCGAGGATGTCGCCGAAAGCGACTACATCGTTGACGAAAAAGCGAGGACGGCCACGCTTGCCAAGAGCGGCGTCGAAAAAGCCGAGCGTTTCTTCGGCCTTGAAAACCTGATGGACGCCGAAAACATGACGATACAGCACCACATCAACCAGGCCATCAAAGCGCACGGCGTCATGCGGCGGGACGTCGACTATGTCGTGCGCGACGGCGAAGTGCTTATCGTCGACGAGTTTACCGGCCGCATTATGCTCGGCAGGCGTTACAACGAAGGCCTGCACCAGGCCATCGAGGCCAAAGAAAACGTCAGTGTCGAACACGAAAGCAAAACGCTGGCGACGATTACGTTCCAGAACTATTTCCGCCTGTACAAAAAGCTTTCGGGCATGACCGGTACCGCGATGACGGAGAGCAAAGAGTTCCAGGATATCTACAGCCTCGACGTGGTGGAAGTGCCGACCAACAAGCCCCTGATTCGAATCGGCCATCCGGACGTGGTCTATAAAACCGAAAACGCGAAATTCAACGCGGTCATCGAGCAGATTATGGCGTGCCACGAAAAAGGGCAGCCGGTGCTGGTCGGAACCATCTCCATCGAGAAATCCGAGCACCTCAGCGCCATGCTCAGGAAGCGCGGCATCAAGCACGAGGTGCTCAACGCCAAGTACCATGACAAAGAGGCGGAAATCATCGCCCAGGCCGGCAAGGAAGGCGCGGTGACCATCGCGACCAACATGGCCGGGCGCGGCACCGACATCATGCTCGGCGGCAACCCCGAATACCTTGCGAAATCCGAAATGCGGCGCATGGGTTTCAGCGAGGACCTCATCAGCGAGGCGACCGGCTTCAGCGAGACGAAGGACGAGGAAATCCTCGCCGCCAGAAGGCAGTTCGCGGCGCTCAACAAAAAATACAAGGAACATATCGCCGAGGAGGCGCAGCGCGTCTGCAACGCGGGCGGCCTGTTTATCATCGGTACGGAACGCCACGAGTCGCGCCGCATCGACAACCAGCTGCGCGGGCGCTCCGGCCGCCAGGGGGATCCCGGCGAGAGCCGTTTTTATGTGTCGCTCGAAGACGACCTGATGCGGCTGTTCGGCGGAGAACGTATGACGCGCATCATGAACACCCTCAACGCGCCGGACGATATGCCCATCGAGGCGAAAATCATTTCCAATTCCATCGAGAGCGCGCAGAAAAAGATCGAGTCGCGCAACTTCGCCATGCGCAAAAACGTGCTCGACTTCGACGACGTCATGAACAAGCAGAGAGAACTCATCTACGCGCAGCGCAACAAGGTGCTCGACGGCGAGGACCTGAAACCCGTCATCCTCAAAATGATAGAGGACAGCATTACCGACGCGGTCGATTTCTACTGTTCGCCGAAACTCGGCGAGGAGGAATGGAATATTCAGGGCCTGCGGGAAAAATATCTCGGCTGGCTGTGCGCGGCCAACGATTTCAAAGAGCATTTCGACCCCGAAGAAGCGAAGGACCTGCTCATTTCCAGAGCGAAACAGCTTTATGAAAAACGGGAAACGGAACTGGGCAAAGACGAAAATGGCGTGCCGCTGATGAGGGCGCTGGAGAATAAGATTTTGCTGTACAACGTCGACAGCAAATGGATGGACCACATCGACGCGATGGAGGAGCTCAAGCGCGGCATCGGCCTGCGCGCTTACGGCCAGCAGGATCCGGTCGTCGCTTACCGGATGGAAAGCTACGATATGTTCGAGGAGATGAGCAACTCCATCCGCGAGGACACCGTGAAAATGATGCTGACCGTACGCATCAAGAACGAGCAGGAAACCAGGCGGGAACAGGCGGCTAAAATTACGGCGACAAGCGGCAGTTCCGACGGCACGGACAAGGGCAGGACGGTGCGCAAGGGCAAAAAGGTCGGCCCCAATGACCCCTGCCCCTGCGGCAGCGGAAAAAAATACAAACACTGCTGCGGCGACGTTACGAAAAATTAGAGCGCGGGCTGCGCTCGAGAAAATAAGAAAGACGGTGTAAGACATGCGATTAAGGCTCTCCCCCGAAACCAGAGAAGGTACCGAGGCGTTCATGCTCGACGGCATCCGCCACATCTGCGAAAACTACAAGCAGCGCTCGCCGGGCAGCCGGGCGGAGAGGGAAGCCCAGGACTATTTCGCCGGAATACTCCGGCAGTGGGCCGACGAGGTCAAGACCGAGGAATTCACCGTGCATCCCAACGCGTTCATGGGATTTATCCCTCTGGCCGCGGCCGGAGGCGTCGCAGCGGTGCTTCTTTTTAATCTGGGCAACAGCACCTTGACCTCCGTTATTTCGGCCGCGCTGGTGCTGGCGGCCGCGCTGATGTTCGTATTCGAATTTCTGCTTTACCGCCGTTTCGTCGATTTTCTTTTCAAAAAAGCGGTCTCCAAAAACGTTTACGCCGTCCGCAAGCCCTACGGCGAAGTCAAGCGCCGCATCATCCTGGGCGGCCACGCGGACGCGGCCTGGGAATGGACCTGGTCGTATCACGGGCAGATGAAAACCCTGGGACCGATCATTCTGGGGTCTGTCGGAGGGCTCCTTTATACGTTTGCCGTCAATCTGGCCTATCTCGCCTCCGGCGCGCCGCCGCTGGAAGGCGTGTGGAAGGTGCTCGGCCTGATTCAATTTGCTTTTGTCCCCTTCTTTATCCTGGTGATGTTTTTCATCAACTGGAAGATCATCGTCGACGGCGCCAACGACAACCTGACCGCCTGCTATGCCGCCATGGCGGTGCTTAAGGAAATGGCGGAAGACGATTTCCGTTTCGAAAACACCGAAGTCTGCTGCCTGATTACCGGCTCGGAAGAGGCGGGCCTGCGCGGCGCAAAGGACTTTGTCAAAAAGCACGCGGCGGAACTCAAAGGGTGCGAAACCGTTTTTGTCGGCCTCGAGACGCTGCGCGAGTGCGACCAGCTCGCCGTTTATGTGCGCGACGAGACGGGGACGGTGAAAAACAGCGCGGCGGCCGCCTCCCTGCTGATGGACGCCGGCGAGGCCGTCGGCAAGCAGCTGAAACCCGCGGGCATCTATCCGGGCTCGACGGACGCCGCCGCGTTTACGCAGGCGGGCATCCATGCCGTCGGTTTGGGCGGCGTCAACCACGACCCGAAACGCTATTACCACACCCGCGAGGACAACTGCGACAATATTTCGCCCGAGTGCATCGGCCTGGCGCTCGATATCGCGCGCGAGGCGGTCTATGTATTCGATTCCTGGGGGCTTCAATAAGCGTACCGCGGCAGGGGAGAAAACATTGCAGAAAACAGTTATCGAGCGCAACGGCAAAAACTTTCAGTACTGGAGAGACCTGTGGCGATACCGCGGGTTGGCCCTCAATCTCGCCCGCAGGGATATCACGGTGCGGTATAAGCAGACGGTCATCGGCATCGGCTGGTCGGTGCTCGGGCCGCTGATGAATATGCTGATTATGAGTTTCATCTTCGGCACAGTTGCGAAACTGCCCTCCGACAGCGGCGTACCCTACCGTATCATGGTTTATGCCGGTCTGATCCCCTGGACGCTGTTCGGGCGCAGTCTGACCATCGTCTCTTCCACCTTCCTGAGCAACGCGTCGCTGTTAAAGAAGGTGTACTTTCCAAGAATTATCGCGCCTTTGGGCGAAGTCACCGCCCTGCTTATCGACACGCTGATTTCGTGCGGCGTGCTTGCGGTGATGATGGCGCTGTACCGCTACGTCCCGCCGTTCGAGCGGCTGGCGCTGCTGCCGGTGTTCCTGCTGATGACGGTGCTGCTCGGTTTTTCTTTAGGGATGACGCTGGCCCCTTTCAACGTCAAGCACAGGGACCTCAATCAGATCCTTCCGTTCATGATACAGTTGGGGCAGTACGTCACGCCTGTCGTATATTCCTATGCCTTCGTCATGTCGACCATCAGCCCGACCATGGGTATCGTTTACACGCTCAACCCAGCGACGGGTATCGTCAACGCCTTTAAATGGTGCGTCATCGCGGATAATCCTTTCGATATGAAGACCTTTCTGATATCCGCCGCCTGGATTGCGGTGCTGCTGCCCATCGGCATCATCCGCTTCCGCAAGGCGGAGCGGACCTTTGTCGACCTCGTCTGAGAAGGCGAATCCTGTTTGAACGGGGAGATTCCATTGGCGGAAAAGCCGACTGTCATTAAAACGGAACATGTGGGAAAAAAGTTCATCATCCGCCATAAACCGGAGAAAAAACCGGCGGGCAGGAACGCGGCACTCCCTTTGTTCAAAAAGAAGGAAGATTTTTGGGCGCTCAAAGACATCGGTTTCGAGGTCCGGCAGGGAGAGCGCGTGGGCATCATCGGTAAAAACGGCGCCGGCAAATCGACGCTGCTGAAATTGCTGTGCAGAATCACCGAGCCCACCGAGGGACGCATCGAACTGCTGGGTAAAGTATCCGCCATGCTCGAGGTGGGCACCGGCTTCAACCAGGAATTGACGGGCCGTGAAAACGTGTACCTCAACGGCGCCATTCTCGGCATGAGCAAGGCGGAAATCGACGCGAAGTTCGACAGCATCGTTGAATTTTCCGAAATCGGTCAGTTTCTCGATACGCCCGTCAAACGCTATTCCAGCGGCATGTACGTCAGGCTCGCGTTCGCGGTCGCGTCCCACCTGGAACCGGATATTCTTGTCGTCGACGAGGTTCTGGCGGTCGGCGACCAGCGCTTCAGGCAGAAATGCATCGATAAAATGAACCAAATCGCCCAGGCCGACACGACCATTTTGTGTGTCAGCCATCAAATGAACGTTATCCGCGAGTTGTGCGACCGGGTGATCGTGTTGAAAGAGGGGCGGCTGGTTTTCGACGGAGGGACAGAGGACGGTATCCGCTTTTATCTCAACGAAAACAGCCTGAGCAACCCGGACTTTTTTCAACTGGATAACAGGGACAGGCATATGGTCTCCAAAAACCTTGTTCACCTCGAAAGTCTGGAATTGCTCAACAACAGCGCCCGGCTGGCCGGCGAGACCGCCGAGATGCTCCTGCGTATCCGCTGGACGGCTTCGGCGGATATCAAAGGCGTGAAACTGCGCATGGTGATCCGTTTCAACGACGATTCGCCCGTAGGCATCACCCTGTCGGAAAAACTGTGCGATTCGGTCAAGGGGCAGCGTTACGAGAATACGTTCTCGTTTGACACAAGCTGCCTTTTCCCGGGGGATTACAAGGCGAACCTGACCCTTTATGAAAGCGACGAAACGGGGCGGTCCACCTTTCTCGACCACATCAGCGAAGCCATTTTTTTTGAAGTGGCCGAACTCAAAAACGCCGACAAATCCGTCGTCTACAACCATACGTACTGGGGACACGTCCATCTCCCGCCGCTGGTGAGCCGGGATTCTTCCGGCGGCTCCGGACAATAGTCCGGAAACAGGGCTTCAACCGCGGCAGCGTCCGAATCAAGCGATCCGGAATCAAACAGGTTTCGGCGGTCTCTGCCCGGCGGCGGACAAACTGCGGCAAACAAAGAGGCGGCCGGCGTATCAGCCGGCCGCCCCGTTTTACCGCTGTTATTTGGAAAGGTACATGAAACCCAGGCAGTTCGGCCCGCAATGGGCGCTGATGGTGCAGCCTGCCTGCGAGGTAATGATATCGCCGCCGAGCGCGGTTTCAACCGTCTGCCGCAGACTGCGGAAATCCTCCTCGTCGACGCCGGTCCGGCACAGGACGGCGCGGCCGGGCTCGATGTTTTCTTTTTGCGCCAGAATATCGTCGATGAACTTCCGCTGCACTTCGCGGCTTTTTCCCCGGTATTTTTTCGCGACGCGCAAAACGCCTTCGCTCATTTCGATGGACGGTTTGATGCCCAGCAGATTCGCTCCGAGCGCCTCGAGCATGGAACAACGGCCGCCGCGCCGGAGATACTCCAGCGTGTCGATGACAAAACCCGTCACGATGCGCCGCTTTATTCTTTCAAGCTGTTCGGCTGTTTGCGCGGCAGTGTAATCCGCGTCCCTGAGCGCCGCGGCTTCGTATACCAGCAGAGATATTCCGCAGGAAAGGTTGCCGCTGTCCACGACATGGACGCCCGGTATCTCCTGCGCGGCAATCAAGGCGTTTTGATGGGTGGACGAGATTTTCGAGCCCAGCGAAATATGAAGGACTTCGTCCGCGCCGGCTGCCAGCCGTGAAAAAACGTCCATATAGTCCCCTACCGGCGCCGCCGAGGTGGTGGGAACGGTTTTTTGCGCATCGCACAGCCGGAACATCTCCGCGGGCGTGATATCGACGCCGTCTTTGTATTCCTTGCCGCCGATATGAATGGTAAGGGGTACGGCAGTGACAGAGAAACGCGCGGCCAGTTCGGGATTCAGGTCGGCGGGGCTGTCGGTGCTAATTTCAAAACGTTTCCGCATAAGGCGCCCTCTGTTTCTTTTATCGTTTCCGTTATTATAACGTCTTGAATGCGGAAAACACAACGCCGGCGGCGCAAGATCAGCCGGGCGGTCCGCACGGCGCGCTCAAAACACGACCTTTTCCCCGACTTGAAGCACCATGACCCGGGCGGGCGAACTTGCCTCGACGGCCCGTTTGAAGCCTTCCATATCCGCTGACGACTGGTGCATCGGGACAACGATTTGAGGCCGTATGAGCGAAACCGCCTCGGCGGCCTCGCCGGCGTCCATGACGTAGGTGCCGCCGATGGGCAGCAGGGCGATGTCGACCCCTCCCAAACCGGCCATATCGGGGATGCAATCGGTATCGCCGGCAAAATAAACGCGCCGGCCGCCGGCCAGCAGGAGGTAACCGTTGTTTTCGCCCCTTCGGTGCAGTTTCACCGTCGAATGCCCTTGCGGCGTATTGCAGGCGTACACGGCTTTGACCGCCACGCCCCGGTGTTCCAAAAAGCCGCCGGGCCGCAGCGCGGTATGGCTCAGACCGTACGGATTGTCAAACCCCGGCGGCGAAACCACCAGCGTCTCATTTTTCATAATCCGGCGCAGCGCCTCCGGCCGGAGATGGTCCGAATGAAAATGCGAGATACATACGAGGTCGGCCTTTTTCTCAAACTCCGCCTCCGGCACGCCCCGGACCGGGTCGGCGCCGATATAACCTGGGTCGAAGTGGACCACGAGTTCCCCCGTGCCGACGGAAAACCACGAGGAAGCGGACAGCCGCGTCAGCGCAAGCGGAACACCCGTATTTTGTTCTTTGGCCGCCATGCCCGTTATCTCCTTTCGCAACAGGCAGACCCGCAGGGAAGGGGCCGCCCGCGTATTCATTTTATACGTCAAAAATTCTTAAATAATGAATAATTTTGCTGATATATTCATTATTACAGGTTTTTGATGCGGTTTTATTCATTTTGCCGTCAGTATTCCCAGCAGTTCCGAAGGGCTGTCGGCGAAGACCTGCGCGCCTGCGCGGATAAGGTCCTGTTTATCACGGAAGCCCCAGGTAACGGCAACGCAGGCGATGCCGGCGTTTGCGGCCGTGAGAATATCGATATCCGAATCGCCGACCAGAACGGCGGACTGTTTATCCGCTCCGAGCCGCTCAAGGGCGCAAAAGACCATATCGGGCGCCGGTTTGCGGGGTAATTCATCCGCCTCGCCGACCGCCGCGCCGACAAGCGTGCCGAAATATTTTTCCGCCAGCATCTTGACGGCAGCGTCGTATTTGTTGGAGACGACGGCCGTTTTTACCCCGGCATTCTTGAGCCGCCCGAGCAAGTCCGCAATACCCGGATAGGGTTTTGTCAGAACGTCCATGTGCAGCGAATAGTACCGCCGGAACTCCTCGAGGCACCGGCCGTAATGCGGGTTAGCGTTCCCTCCCGGCAGGGCGCGTTCCATCAGGCGGGCGACGCCGCTGCCGACAAAACGCCGCGTGTCGTCCCGAGTCACCGGCGGATAGCCGTGAAGCGCCAAGACATGGTTGACCGCCGCGGCGAGGTCTCCGAGCGTGTCGAGAAGGGTGCCGTCGAGGTCGAACAGGACGGCGGGGTAAACGAAGGTTTCGGACGATGCGGCGATTGTTTTCACCTTCTTTGCTGTTTCTCCGCTTTGCCGTTTGAACCGCGCGCGGAAGGACGGCGGCGCGTTGTCTCAGGTCCTTGTTTCGGATATCACAACATCGCGGCAGTCGACAACGGCGATTTCCCCGCCCGCGCAGCGGATGCTGTTGCCGCGCACGGTAACGTTCTCGGCGTTGGCAATATAGATGCCGTGCTGGGAGGATGGGCAGTCGATGATATTATTCTCGATGAGGATGTTTTTATGGGGGGTGCCTTCGGGCAGGTTGGCATCCACCAGGACGGCGATGCCGGAGCAGCCGCGGATGCCGTTGTTCTTTTTGGCGCCGGTATAAATGATGCGGTTGCCGCGGATGACGACGTCCGCCGAGCAGACGCCCTCTTTCCACCAGGCTTCCGCCGCGACCTCGACGGCGCAGAGGTCGGCGTCCATAAAGGTGCAACCCTCGATGAGCACGCTTCTGGTTTTAACAAGCACGCTTCTGGCGAAGTGGTTCTTGACAAAGCAGCGGACGAACTCCAGCCGCGGCAGGCGCGTGACATCGGCCAGAAAATAATCGTCGAAGTTGTCGGGCAGTTCGCCGTCGAGTTCCACCACCGAGGTAAAATCATCCGGGTTCGGAATACAGGAGAGCACGGTGTAGGTCCTCTCTGTTGTCAGGGAGTCGGCGACAGTCAGCTCGAGCGTGTCGCCCGGGTCCGGGTAGTCGGGCGTCTGCGAATGGGTTCCCGTGGGGGATTCCAGCGTGAGCAGGCAGCGGCTGCCCGACATTTTTTTCGCGATGCTGTGATAGTAGGTGTGGACGTTGGCCGCGTCGTCCCCGTGCCCCTCGAAGGTGCATCCCTCGAAGCGCAGGGTGCCCTTGCAGGAGGTAAAATGGGTCGCGTCCGTGTTGGTTGAAAAATGGACGCCCGGCCCCGGTATGACGCGAAAGCCCTTAAGAAATATATTTTCGCTGCGGTGGCCGACGACGCCCATCCCGGGCTGGCTGTGAACCGTGACATCCTCGAGGACGGTATTGCGCGCGTTTTCGATAAGAATCGCCGGCCTGGAGTGGTAGGTATGGCAGACATAAAACTCACAGCCGGGCGCGATGCCGCGGATGTCGGAGCATTCGAGCGTCATGCGCCGGCCGCTGATTTTCCGCTCGACGATACCGGCCGCGAGGTTGAAACGGTTGGTTTCGCCGCTGTAAAAGCAGGTGCGCACGCAGGGCATTTTTTCATCAAGGGGGTATTCCTCCGAAAAATCCACGGCGACGCGGCCGGCGGTCCCCGCCGCGGGTATTACTTCGGCGACCGTGCCCATGCTGAACGGCTTGCGCAGGTGGTCGATCGTCAGGCCTTTGATGGTGATATCCGCGCAGTTTTTCAGCGAAACGGGCTCCATAAACCCGTCGACAAGGAGTGTGGCGCCGCAGGCGAGGACGGTGCTGCCCCGCTGCCCTTCGAAGGAAATCCCGCGGGTGTACTCGAACGAGGGGCTGAACATGACGGGTTCCGGATTTTCGCCGAACACACCGCGCATTACAAAAGCCTGCGTCTGCCGGGCAAGTTCGCTCGTCAGCGTATAGACGCCCGAGCCGACATGGAGCGTGCTCCCGGGGTTTCGGCGCAGGAAGGCCATGGCCGCGGTGAACATTTCGGTATCGTTTTCGCCTTTGAAATCGCTCAGTCTGACGCTCTCGGCCATAGCGGTGTGCCCCTTTCGTTATCGGCGGCTGATGCCGCGGCGTCTCAGTAAAAATTCGCAGGCGCCATCTCATAGACGGCCAGTTCTTCGACGCGCGGGCAGCCCGCGGTGAACACATGGACGCCGGTGCTTTCCGCCCCTTCGGGATAGACGCGCCGGGTGATCGCCTGGCGGCCGTTGGCGAAGACTTCCACGACGGAGTTGTCGATAAACACATCGAGTTCGAGCCGCTCGCCGGGCGCCAGCTCGAGCGGCGCGGTTTCCGTAACGGGCCTGCCGAGCCGGCCGCTTTTCGCGGCGTCGAACACAAGCCGGGCGTTCGCCGCGTCGTACCAGATTTTGGTGTATTCCGAAAAATCCGGCGCGGCCCGGACATATAAGCCGGCCTGCGCCCCGCCGGTCACGTCGGCGCGCAGAATGATTTCGCAGGAAACGCCGTTGGCGCAGTCGAGCGCAGCGCGGCCGTCGGCAGGCACCGCGGCGAGAAAGTCCTCCCGCCGGCAGCGCAGGTTTTTAATTTCCTCCGCCGGCGCGATGCCGAGCGACCCGTCCTCACGCAGCCAGAGCGAACGCGGCAGGCCGTAAACGCCCGACCAGCCGCGCTGTTTTTCGTCGGAGGGATTATCGAGCAGCCAGCTCCACATAATCTGCCGCCCGGCGCCGTCGACGAGCGCTTCGGGCGCGAAAAAAGTGTTGTCCGTCCAGGTCATCCTGCCGTGCCGAAGGGGGAGAAACAGGTCCTTGTCCGTATCGTAAGAGCCGATATAATACTGGCAGCCCCTGTTGTGCGAAATGAAAAGCTGGAGGTAGCGGCCGCTGGCCTCGCCGCCGGCGGGGCTTTTGGGCAGCGGCAGAAAACTCGGGCACATGGCGTCCTCGTCGGCGCCCGTCCAGACGCCGGACGCGTCCCTTTGGTAGAAACGGTGCAGATATTCCCATTGTTTCAGGTCGCTGCTGCGGAAAAGGTCCACCCAGTCTCCGCTTATGTCGGGGTCCGCATCCCGGGCCGGCGCTTGCGCGCCGTAGTCGTGAAGGCCGTCGCGCCTGAATTTGGTCAGCACGCAAAGGTTCCCCGTCTGCATATAGTAAAAGCCGCCTTTACGCCAGATGTTGCTCGGGTCCGCGCAGCCGAGCCACCGCCGCCGGCCGCCGCCGTCCAGGCAGAGAATACCAGGTTCGGTGCAGGCCAGCGCGTAATCGCCGAATTTTTCCCAACGGTCGTAACGGCGGTCGCAGCTGCGAATCAGACGGATGCCGCCATGGCCGCCGCCCGGGACGGGCAGGCCCCAGTAGGAGAGGTAGCACACGCCGTCGCCGTCGACAAAAGCGCCCCCGCTGAAGATGCCGCCGTCCAGGCGGTCGGGCACGACAGCGTCGGGGTGGGCGCGCCAGTGAAGCAGGTCCGCGCTCGAAATATGGCCCCAGCGGAAGGAATCCGAGCGGCAATCGTACAGATACATCAGATGGTAGCGGCCGTCGGCGAAAAACGCGCCGTTCGGGTCGCCCGGCAGGCCGTAATCTCCGGGCACGGCGAAATGCCAGCCGGGCCGGGTGTCGTCGGCCAGGTATTTCTCCCGCAGCAGGCGGGCGTGCTCGATGGCCCGGGGGAGGTTGCCGATTTTTTTCATTATATGCACCGCCGATCATTTTAATAAAATTTATAACGCGAAGCGCTTGCGCTTCCGGGGCCGTTCAAGGCCGCCATGCCGATGGTATCCGCCATCATTATACACAAATCAAAAGCGGGCGGCCTGTTTGCGCCCGCTTTTTTATGATTTTGCCCTCTGGCCGCTTACAGCCCCGCTCTGGCGCCCCAGACCGCCAGTTCCTTGCTGGTGCGCAGGCCCAGCATGGTGCGGATAGCCATCAGCTGGTTGCGCAGGTATCCTTCGCTCATAAAGAGGTCCCGGGCGATTTCGCTGTCCTTTTTCCCCGCGGTGAGCATGCGGATGATCTCTTTCTGCTTGTCCGTCAGTTTTTCGATATCGGCCGGCGCCACCCGGATTTCGGCGTCCGCCGTCAAGCGGCTGTGGATGGTATCCTTGACGCCGTGGTCGAAGGTGGAAAAACCCATCATGGTGCTTTTGATGATGCCGGTCATTTCCTCGCCGGTATGGCCTTTATACAGATAGCCGTCGCAGTCGCATTTGACGGCTTCGATCTCGTTTTCCTTGATCTGATAAAACGTCAGCATGAGCACTTTGATGGCCGGGTCGATGAATTTGATGCGCCTGCACGCCTCGAGGCCGTCCATTTCGGGCATATTGATGTCCAGAATAACGAGGTCGGGCTTTTGGGCAAGGCAATGCCCGACCGCCTCCAAGGCGCTGTAGAACAGGTCGGTGACGACGATGCCTTCTCTGCCGTCGATGACTCTGCGAAGCGCCCTTGCCGACTCGATGTCGTCGTCGACGATAATAACGTTGATCATGGCGTTCTCCCTTCACCCGGTTCGGCCGGCGTTTCTCCGGCCGCGATATCAAACGGAAACGTCGCTTTGATGTTGAAACCGCCGCCGTCGGGCGAGCCGAGGCTCAGTTTGCCGCCGAGAGATTCTACCCTGTTCCTCATGGCGTTGAGCCCGTTGCTGGGCGTGATATGTTCGCAGCCGACACCGTCGTCGGAAATAAACACTTTTAACGAGCCGTCGCCCTCATGAAGGGTGACGGCGATGTTCTTCGCCCTGCCGTGCACGACGGCATTATTGATGGCTTCCTGGCAGATGCGATAGACCGTTTTGGCCAGTTTGCTTTTGCTGATGCGGCTGTCGTCGCCGATGTTATGGGAAAAATCGATGTTCAGGCCTTTGACGCGCAGTTTGTAAAACAGGGTGTCCAGCGCCCAAAGCAGGCCCCTTTGCTCGATATCGACGGGCGTAAGTTCGTCGACGATTCTGCGCAGCTGCACGAAGGCACCGATTGCCCTGTCGTAAGAAATTTGCAGGCATTCCCTGACCTCCGGCGTATCGGCGAAGTTATTGAGCACATATTCGAGGTTGGAACTGATGACGTTGATGCTGTTGCCCAGGCTGTCATGCAGGTCGTCCGAAACACGGCTGCGCTCGCCGGCCAGGGTCCGCATGGTGAACTCGGTCATATCGTTGAAGACGACCAGTTTGCCGAGCAGTTTGCCGCTGCCGGAAAAAATCGGCGAGATATCGACCGCATATTGCCTGTTGCCCGTGGCTGTCGCCTGCAGGACCAGCATGCCCTCATAAGCGCCTGTTTCGCCGGCGGCCGCCCGGCTTTTCATCTGCTCGAGCTTATTTTTGTCATCGCAGTAAGGCACCAGCGCGTCGAACACTTTTTCGAAATCCATATACGGCTTGATTTCAATCATATTTTGAAAATACAGCGCGGCGGCCTCGTTGGATTCGATGACCTCGCCGCCGGCGTCGAGGATAAACACGGCTTTATTGATCATGGAAAACAGTTTGTGCGAAGCCGCCGGTACGACTTCTATCAGGCGGTATTTCAGCACATAGACCGTTATCAGCACGCAGAAAAACGCAAAACCCGGCAGTGTCAGGTAGACGCCGAGCTCCGTGAGGGGTTTGACCAGCACCTGCAGCACTTGCAGCACGAGAGGGATGGAGACGGCGAAAGCCAGCAGCCAGACATATTTTTTACCTCTGCTGCGCAGTTTTTTGCCGATTAGGACAACAGCGGCGATGATGTAGAGGAAGGTAAACACTTCGCTGACAATCATCAGGGGTCCCCAGACATCATGATAACCGCCGAACACTTTCGACACCAGAACCAAGTGGAAATACCTTTGGGTAAACAACGGCCAGACGCACAGCAATTCGGGCAGCAAAATCAGCAGAATGATTTTGGTTCTGTTGGTCAGGGTAATTTTACCGGCATAATACAGGGCAAAAATCAGGAACAGCGCCCCGACGAACATCGTCGGTATCAGCGTCAGCCGGACGTTGAAGTACATGCGCGCCTCGCTCGTCGACATGAGTTCGTTCATGTAAAGAGCTGTCCAAAACATCAGGCAGAGGTAGAACGCCGTCAGGCTGTAAAACTCCGGGGTCTTTTTCGCGCGGATATAGATAACCGTGGCCGTTACGACGCAAAGTATCAGCAACGACGCATAAATAATCAGATTGATTTTTAATGTCAGCGTCAAAGGCGTTACCTCAAGGGGTCATCGTGACAGCCGTTTGCATATTTTTAATAATAATTATCTATCAATTTATTTGTCAAGCATCATTTCTTTTCCGGGCGGATTCTGCCGGTTTCGGGTTCACATCCGGTTGGTACCGGCCATGTTCAGTCACGGGCGCTGTCGTACGCGCCGCGGTTTTTCGGCCAGCGTGGCCCAGAAAGCCGGAACGCCGTGTTCGCGCAGAAAGCCGGAAGCGTTGGTGTCTTCATACAGGTCCAGCAGGCGGAAACCCGCCTTGAGCTGGCCGCCGATCTGTTCCTCGATACCGTGGGAAAACTGGATGCCGCAGTCGCCTTTTTCCAGTGCCTCGCGCTGGCTTTCGTCGGAAAGCGGGTCGAAGGGCAGACGGTGGACAATCAGCGACTCATCCTCGTCAAACAGGAAATTGAGCCCGTTGTCAAGCCCTGCCATGAGCAGCCCGCCCGCCTTGAGGACGCGATAACATTCGCGCCAGACCGGCAGGACATCCCTGATATAGCAGTTGGAGACAGGATGGAAAATCAGGTCGAACGAAGCGTCGCCGAAGGGGAGGGGGCGGGTCATATCGGCGCGCACCGCGATGATTTTGTAGCCCTCCCGCTGCGCGACCGCGCGTTCGCTCTCGATTTGTTTTTTGGAGTAATCGAGTACCGTGCATTCGGCGCCCAAAGCGGCGAAAACCGGCATCTGCTGCGCGCCGCCTGCGGCGAGACCGAGCACCTTTTTCCCCTTGAGGTCCGGATACCACGCTTTCGGGACCGGTTTGAGGGGCGTCAACAGCATAGACCATTCACCCCCGCGCGCGGCGAGGTATTGCTCGTGGGTGACGGGCACGCCCCATTCCCAGCCGTTTTCAACCCAGCGGTCGACGGTTTGCGCGTTGAGGTCGGTGTAATCCATAAGCCGGACCAACTCCCCGGGGGCGGTTTAACGCCCCTGATGTGCTTTCACCCTCTTGCTTGAGGGCTTAAAACCCCTTGACCGCGAAATAGATCAGTACCGCCGCGCCCAGCGCGATGCGGTACCAGCCGAACACTTTGAAATCATGCTTTTTGATAAAACTCATTAAGAAGCGGATGACCAGCAAGGAGACCGCGAAAGCGGCGGCCATCCCCACGGCCAGCACAAGCAGTTCCCGGCTGCTGAAAGAGAAGCCGAAACGGATGATTTTCAAAACGCTCATGCCGAACATCACCGGCACGGCCATGAAAAAAGTGAACTCCGCCGCCGCAACGCGCGACACGCCGACGAGCAGGGCGCCGACAATGGTCGCGCCCGAGCGGGAAGTACCCGGAATGATGGAGAGCATTTGAAACAGCCCGATGAACAGGGCGATCCGGAAGGTAATATCAGCCAGGCTCTCTGCCTTCGGCGCGCGCTTTTTATTCCAGTATTCAATGACGATAAAAGCGGCGCCGTAAACGATCAGCGCCGCCGCAATAACCGCGGGCGTGTGGAGGTATTTCTCGACAAAGCCGTCGAAGAGCACGGCAGCTACCGCGCCGGGAATACAGGCGACCGCCACTTTCAGCCAGAGAGAGACAACGTCTTTTTTCAGCGCCGGCTTGGTTTTATCCCGCAACTGGAAGGGGAGCATCTTTTTCCAGAACAGCACGACGACGGCAAGAATGGCGCCGAGCTGGATGACATAAAAAAACATCTCTTTGAACGCTTCGCCGGCGTCCCATTTCAGGAACTGGTCGACCAGCAGCATGTGGCCCGTGCTGCTGACGGGCAGCCACTCGGTCACGCCTTCGACAATGCCGAGAAAAATGACTTTCAGGATTTCAATCATCGGATACGCTCCCTTGTTTGGATTGAGAGGACGGAACAATGGTTCTATTATCCGGCCCGGGGGCGAAAAATGCAAGGAAAAAGCCGGAAAAGAGGTTCTTTCCATGGCTTTATACCGCCTCGCGCGCGGCTAAGTCCCCGGTACCGGCGCTCCGGCCGATCCCGCCTCGATGACGCGTTCCGGCGCCGGGCAGCCGGAATAAAACGGGTATCGCAAAGGAAATGACGTCGGGATGAACCACGCCTGCATATTTGTGCAATATGGCAAGTAATAATTGGCATATTTCTCACATTTTTGAAGGTTATGCAGAAATTGATTTCACTTGCCGCCGTCTATTGACAAAACGCCGGCCTGCTTGTATAATTCCTCTATCGGCAACGGCGCCGCGGGGCAATCCCGCGGCCCGTTTTCATTTGCAGGCGGGCTTTTCAACGGCAAACCCGCGCGGCCGCGGCAGACAGTTCCGTTCGCGCCCGGCGGCCCGAAGACATTTCATACCGTTTCCTGTCCAAGTTGAACAGGCGATTCATTATTTGCAGGCGGATGACAACGGGGTCAAAGCTTTTCGGCTTTGGCCCCGTTTTGATATAGAAAATCAAAACAAGGAGGAAATACGATGGACACGAAAGTCATCCTTGACACCGTATGGGTGCTGTTGGCGGCAATGCTGGTGTTCTTTATGAACCTCGGTTTTGCGTCGCTGGAAACGGGGCTGGCCCGCCAGAAGAACGCCGTGAACATTCTTTCCAAAAACTTCATTGTTTTCGCCGTATCGTCGCTCGGTTTTCTGGTGCTCGGCTGGGGCCTGATGTTCGGCGACGGCAACGGGTTTATGGGTTTGCAGGGGCTGTTCATGGCCGGCGGAGCGGACAACTCCCCCGCGACGGGCGAGGCGTACCGGGGCGTTTATTCGGCGATTTCCTGGGCGGGCGTGCCTTTTTGGGCGAAATTCTTTTTCCAGCTGGTATTTTGCGGCACCGCCGCCACGATCGTATCGGGCGCGGTGGCGGAGCGGATTAAATACATATCGTTTATCGTCTTTTCCGTCTGCCTGACGATGTTAATCTATCCTCTCGTCGGCCATTGGATCTGGGGAGGCGGCTTTCTCGCGCAGCGGGGCTTTCTGGACTTCGCGGGCGGAACGGTCGTTCACTCCGTCGGCGGCTGGGCGGCGCTGACCGGCGTCATCGTCCTCGGACCCAGAATCGGCAAATATACCAAAGACGGCAAGATTCACGCCATCCCCGGGCATAACATGAGTCTCGCCACCATCGGCGCGTTCGTTTTGTGGCTCGGCTGGTTCGGTTTCAACCCCGGCTCCACCATGGCCGCGGACCCGGGCGCCATATCGCATATTCTGATGACCACCAACACGGCAGGCATCATCGCCGTGCTGACGGCGACGGCGACCGCCTGGCTCGTCATCGGCAAGCCGGACCTGGGGATGTCCATCAACGGCCTGCTGGCAGGCCTGGTCGCGATTACCCCGGCCTGCGCCTACGTGAGCGTAACCAGTTCCTTGATTATCGGCGCGGTGTCCGGCGCCCTCGTCGTGCTGGCCGTTATGTTCTTTGACCGCAGGAAACTCGACGACCCGGTCGGCGCGTTATCCGTTCACCTGGTGCACGGTGTGCTCGGCACGCTGTCGGTCGGCCTGTTCGCGCAGGACGGCGTCGGCGGTATTCAGTCGGCCAACGGTTTGTTTTACGGCGGCGGCTTCAAGCTTTTGGGGAGCCAGGCGCTCGGTGTTCTCAGCGTCGGCGCGTTTGTGGTGCCTTCCACCCTGCTGATCTGGTTCGCGATTAAAAAGACCCTCGGCCTGCGCGTGACCGCGGAGGAAGAGATCGAGGGCCTGGATATCGGCGAACATGGCAACCAGGGCTATCCCGACTTTTTGACCGTTGATTATGTCAGCCCCGAGGATAAAGCGCACTTCGCCGAAACAGGGGCACCCGTTCCCGATATCGTTCCGATTGAAGAGGCCGTGCCCGTCAAAGTCGTGGCCAGTGAAAATGTCCCGAAATCGGGCGTGAAGTTTACGAAGGTCGAAATCATCACCAAGCAAAACAAGTTTGAGTCGCTGAAAACGGCCATGGATAAAATCGGCATTACCGGCATGACGGTGACCAACGTGCTCGGTTACGGCCTCCAGGGCGGCAAGAGGGAATACTACCGCGGCGTTGAGTTCGAAACGGACCTCCTGCCGAAAATCAAGGTGGAAATCGTCGTCAGCAAGGTGCCGGTCCGGACTGTCATCGAAACAGCCAAAAAGGTGCTCTATACCGGCAACATCGGCGATGGAAAAATCTTTGTTTACGACGTCGAAAACGTCATCAAGGTACGCACCGGCGAGGAGGGTTACGACGCCCTGCAGGACGTCGAGTAAGCCGCAGCGGAAAACGGGGATGCAGGGAGCCGGGGTTTGTGTTTGCCCCGGCTCCTTTTTCACGCTTTTTAATGGCAAAGCCGCGGCCGCCGCCTTTATCGGTATCTTGCCGCGCGGTAAATCCATGCTTCCCTTGTCAGGCAGGAGACATGCTCGGTACGGATGTCGTTCATCAGCGGCCAGGGGATATTTTCGTTGGTATGGTGGTAGGCGAAGCCGCACTTCTCCTGCACGCGCCGGGACCGGTCATTGCCCTCGAAAAAGCCGCACCATATTTTTTTCAGGCCCAGTTCTTCAAAGCCGTAGCGGATGATTTCATCGACGGCTTCGGGGATCAGCCCGCGGCCCCAAAAGGGAACGCCGATCCAGTAGCCGACCTCCGCCTCGTCGTCCGGCAGACCGATATGGCTTGCCCCGCCGGCCATCAGGCCGACGCTGCCGACGGCGCGGCCTTCGCTTTTCAGCAGGACCGCGTATGTCTCCGGCTTGGACAGAACGCTTTCGATTACTTCAAGGGAATGCTCCACGCTCGTATGGGCAGGCCATCCGGCAGCCGGGCCGACGCGCGGATCGCTCGCGAAGGTATAAAGGTCTCGCGCGTCGGACGCCTGCCACGGGCGCAGAATCAAACGCAGCGTTTCGAACACCATCCATATCCTCCTCCGTTTCCGCCAAGTCAAATACTTTTATTGCCGCGGTATTGAGCCAGGGCGAACAGTCTGCCGCTGATATCCGCTAACAGCTCATACAGTTCGATGTTTGCCGCCCAGTCTTCCGGCAGGGCGCCGAACCCGTAAGCGGCGCCGAGGATATTGCCGCAGACGGCCCCGGTGGAATCGCTGTCCCCGTCGTGGTTCACGGCGGCGATAAAGGCCTGTTTCACGTCGGCCTCTTTTAACGCGCAGTACAGCGCGACGGCCAGCGCCTCTTCCCCGACCCAGCCCTCGCCGAGTTCCCGAACGGCGTCTTGCGGGGCTGCGCCGCCCCGAGCGAGTTCAACCGCCCGCCTCAAGGCCGACAGCGTCTCCTCATGCGAGGCGTAGGTTTCCAGAATGCGCATGGCGGCCTGCGCGCTTTCGTGGACGGTTTTGCCGTTGACAAGTTCCGCGACGACGGCCGCGAGGACGCCGGCCGGCAGATATCCCGAGGGATGGCCGTGGGTGACCGCCGCCGTTTCGGCTCCGACCCTGAACGCGGCGGCCGGGTCCCGATGAAACAGCAGGCCTGCGGGCGCGGCCCGCATCACGCCGCCGCAGCCTTTGCTGGAGTTGACGGGGTATTCCATCGTTCCCATTTTTCCGCTGCGCAGGGACGCAAGGCAGGTGTTGCCGGGGGCCCTGGATTCAAATAGCTCTCTGTATTCCATGATGCTTCTGCCGGCCGGAAACACCGCGTTCTTCTTTTCATGCGGCTGTTTCTCCAGCAGTCGCCTGTCTTTGATATTTCCGCTCTGCGTGTAGTACCACCGCAAATACGACGGATATACCCCGTCCGCGGCAAAACGGACTTCGCCGCCGTCTTGGCCGACTGCCGCCCAAAGCAGGCCGTCCGCCGTAAATAAGGCCATTTGCGTATCGTCCGAAATGAGCGCCTTATTCGAGGCTTTGTCGATAACGGGCCCGGTGATTCCGCCCGGTCCGAACACGCTTTTGATTTGCGGCAGACGCATAAACTCGACGGCATAGCCCAGGGCGTCGCCGAGGGCTCCGCCGAATAGGCAGCCTTTGAACCGGTCCTGCCTGTTCATGGTTCACTCACCGTTTTCTGATAAAATGGCGTTCGGCGGACTGCCGGTACCGGCTTGATGCCCCGCCGGTAAAGATGCGCGGCGGGAGGAAGCCGCCCTCGTCCGCCCCGTTGCGGCGTCAAGCGGAAACGGCGGCCGTTTGGCAGACCGGAAGGTCAAATACTTATACAAAAGCGGAAAAGCCGTCGGGGCAAGGCGGACGATTACTCGTTTTGCACGGCATATTTTTTGGCAAAATCCCTGTAAACGTCCATAAACTCGTTGTTCGATTCGTGTTTGACCTGATAGAGGTGGTCGTGGATGTTCAGCGTATGGTGGGACATTTCGATGACGCATTGGGCGATGCTCGAACTGTGGTCTGAAATGCGTTCCAGCACCGTAATCAGGTCGGAAAAAACAAAGCCCTGCTCGATGGTGCAGTCGCCGCGCTGCATCCTGGCGATATGCTGCTTTTTGACGCTGCTTTTCATATCGTCAATCACTTCCTCGAGGGGATCCACCCGCGAGGCCAGCAGAATATCGCTGTTGCGGAAAGCGGTGACCGCCATTTCGACGGATTCCGCAACGGCGGCCGTCATCACATTCAGTTCATGGGTCGCCGCCTGAGAAAACTGCATTTTTTTATCGTTCATTTCCTGCGCGGATTCCGCGACGTCCATGGCGTAATCGGCGACGCGCTCAAACTCGCCGATGAGGAAGAGCAGCTTTGCGCATTCGGCAGCGTCCTCGTCCGAGAGGCTGTAGCCGGAAAGCTTAACCAGGTAAGTCCCCAGAGAGTCCTCGTACGAGTCCGTCTTCTGCTCCGCGAGTTCGACCTTCTGCACCCCTTTTTCATCATAACGGCCGATGAGGGCGAACGCATCGCGGATGGCGTTGACGCAGGTCTCGGCCATTTCCTGCGCGATGGTTCTTGAGCGGCTGATGGCAATGGACGGCGTTGAAAACAAACGCGGGTCGAGCAGCGATACGCTGTCCTGCTTGTTTTGCTCCGGTATCGTCTTGTAGGCGATTTTTTCGAGCGTACCGCTCAAAGGCAGCAGCATCGCCGTACACAGGATGTTGAACACCGAGTGCGCGACTGCGATCAGAACAGGATTTGCCGCCCGGTCGAGAAAAGACAAATCAAACAAATATTTCGCGATGGAAAAAAGCGTCAGGAACACCGCGGAGCCGGCAACATTGAAGTACAGATGCACGAGGGCTGAACGGCGGGCGTTTTTGTTGGTGCCGATTGACGAAAGCAGCGCCGTGACGCAGGTGCCGATATTCTGTCCCATGATAATCGGTATGGCGGTCCCCATCGTGACCTGCCCGGTGGCCGACAAGGCCTGCAGAATGCCCACGGAGGCGGAGGAACTTTGAATAATGCCCGTGACAACGGCCCCCAGCAGCAGCCCGAGCAAAGGATTGGAAAATATCAGCAGGATGTTGCGGAAGCTGTCCAGTTCGCCGAGGGGCTTGACCGCCGCCGACATTATTTCCATCCCCTGGATGAGTGTGGCGAAACCGAGCAGAATCAGGCCGATGTCCTTTTTCCTTTTATTTTTGATAAAAAGATAGTAAATAATGCCGATGAGGGCAAGGATGGGTGTAAAGGATGACGGTTTCAGCAGCCGCACGAAGGTATTGGTGCTGTTGATGCCGGTCAAACTCAGAATCCAAGCGGTGACGGTCGTGCCGACGTTGGCGCCCATGATGACGTGGATGGCCTGTTTGAGCGTCATAATGCCCGAATTGACGAAGCCGACGACCATGACCGTCGTCGCCGAAGAGCTTTGTATGACGGCGGTGACAGCCAAGCCCATCAGGAAGCCATTGAGCTTTTTTGTGGTCAGGTGTTCCAGAAAGCCTTTGAGTTTGTACCCGGCGCTTTTTTCAAGCCCCGTTCCCATGAGGCTCATGCCGAAAAGAAACAGCGTCAGGCCGCCTATAAGTTGGAAGACACCGAACAGATCCATATGCATCCATCCCCTTGTTCGAAGAAGCGGTATGATTCGAAACCCATGAAAAGGCAGGCAAACGAACACCGAACAAGATTATATCATAATACGGTTGATACGACGTTAAACGGCTGAAAAAATCTCCGGTATTCCGCGGCGCGGCAGGAAGCGGGCCGGAGAGCGCCGGAGCGATGGCTGTGCCGTTTCTCCCCGCATTTTTTCGAACCCGTCTCAGCGCCAATACTCCCTGTATTTTTCCGCCGCCGTACACAGGGCGTCCAGATTTTCCAAAGGGGTCGGCGGGTAAATGCCCGCGACCATCATCAGCCCGCCTTCGGGCGAACCGAGTTCCATGATTTCTTCTTTGATGAGGTCGTCCACATCGCGCGGGGACCCTTTCGGGACGACAAACTGCCGGTCGATATCCAGATGAATACAGGCTTTGCCTTTGATCCGCCTTTTGATATTGTCAATGCCGTTGCACAAATCCTGCGGGTTGACGATGTCGACGCCGGCCTCTATCTGGTCCTCCAGAATATCCAGCGTCTTTCCGTCGCTGTGCAGGTACACCAGCACGCCGTTGTCTTTGCAGGGTTTCATGAGCTCCGCGTAGGCCGGCTTGATCCACCGGCGGAAATCCTCCGGGCTGACGATGGTCGCTTCCTGGGTGCCCAAATCCTCCGCGAAGGCCATAACGTCGACGCCCCTTTTGACATGGTGCCGCACAAACGGCATCCAATAATCGAGGATCATCCGGTAAATGTCAGCCAGCCGCGGTTCGTCGAGGGCGTAGTCCAGCATGGCGTTTTCAAAACCGCGCAGGTAGGTGTGGCGCAGGAAGAGGAAACCGTGTTCCGTGCCCGCCGTGACCAAGCGGCCTCTCTTTTTCTGCGCTTGGACCCGTTTTCTTTCCGCCTCGTATTGTTCGGCGGTCCAGACGGGTATGTCCGGTTCCGGCGGTACAAAGGCGGCCAGGTCGTCCAGATCCTCGAGCGGATGGCCGACAACGGCGCCGTCCATACCCGGGATCGGGAAAACCCAGGTGCAGCCCCATCGGTCCACGACCCTTTCGGTATTGAGGCGGTCCAGGTCGAACTTCGGCAGATTGTCCAGGCCGCTCCTCTTCTTATAGTCCGGAAAAACCGCGGGGTGCCGCAGCAGCACGGTTTCCAGTTCCCTGCCGTAATAGTTCCACATCGCTTCGTTGATGCAGATATCGATTTGAATCCATTCCGGGTGCCGGAATTGAACCGTGCGCAGGTAGTTCTCCCTGTGGGTCATGGTTTCGTCAAACCGCCTTTCTCCCGGTCTTGCGCCGCTTCACAGAATGAAAACCTTCACGCTGTGCGGCGCCAAATCGCCGGAAAGCGCCGTTTTTTTGTCTATCCAGCTCCCGGTTAACGCGTCGAGCGCCTTTTCTCCGGGTTTGTAATGGATATATTTATCACGGAACAATAAGTTCTCGTCGACGCTGTATGCCGACCGGCTGTCTTTTTTGTTGAGCACGCAGAGCGCCGTACCGCCGGAAAGGGGCTTGACGAGGACATCCGTATCGCCCTTGACGATGCGTTTCGCCTGTTTGCCGAGGGTATCCTGGTCGATGGCGATCAGCCGCGGGTTGGTGACGATCTCCAGCACCTCCGGGGGCATAACCCGGATGTCGTTGCCGAGAATCAGGGGCGCCGCCATCATGCACCACAGCGCGAAGTGGGCGGTGTTTTCGTCGCAGGTCAGCTCGCCGTTGCCGACCTCCAGCATGTCGGGGTCGTTGAAGCCGCCGGGGCCGGCATATTCGTAAAGGACGACATTTTGTTCGTAAATCTCCATGATGGATTTCCATGTCGCCTCGATATCGCCGGTGGTCCTCCAAAGGTTGCCCGCGCTCGCGCCCCACAGATACGGTTTGCCCGCGCCCCATTCGCACAGGGAGAACACGATTTTCTTCTCTTCTCCGCCGCTGTCGCGGGCGTAATCGGCGGTGGCCTGTTTGATGCAGCAGCCGGCGTATTGGTACTGGAGCATATCGCTCGTGGCGGGGTTGAGGATGGGGTTGAATAATTTCAGGGTGTTGGCGCCCTGCCGGAGCCGCACGATTTTTTGCGTCGCGTATTCGTTCCAGCGGATATCGGGCGGGATTTTTACCGTCAGCAGCGTTTCGTTATTGACCAGAATCCCCAGGAATTTCTCATAGGAATACCGTTCGTGCGTGTAGACGGTTAAAACATAATCCCCGTCTTTTTCGGCATGGACGGTGAACGTAATCGCGCCCTTGCCGCCGTCGAGGCCGCTGGCGTGGAAGGGCAGGGTCTGGTTGTCGTGCCGGCTGCGTTTGAAGCGGAAACCGGAACGGAAAACGCGGGCATAGCCACTGCAAACGCCCTCTTTGCAGCCGATGATTTTTTCGGGCGCCTTGCCGGGTTCGGAAACGGCGATGCCCGCCACGAGGGGGGCGTACTGCGTATAGTCGACGTGATGGCAGAAGTCCAGCTTCCAGTATTCGACGCCCCACCGGGCGAAGGTATAAGCGTCCCGGTATTCAAAGCCCAGCGAGGCCGGAAAATCCTGGCAGGTCAGCAGGCCGTTGGAGGAGTAGATGCCCAGTTTCATCCCCTGTTCGTTGACTTTCTCCGCCAGGCGCGCCATCCCGAGGGGAAAAGCGGCGTAGTCCGCCTCCAGCTCGCCTTTGAGGTTGCGCTCTTTGGCCTCCCAGCAGTCGTCGATATTGAGGTACACATAGCCGGCGTCGACCAGGCCGAGGCGTTTCATCTCGACGGCGGTTTGCTCGACGACGTCCTGGTTGATTTTCTCCTGAAAGGTGTTCCAGGAACTCCAGCCCATCGGGGGCGTCTTCGCCATGTCGTTGCCGTAGGGCTGCGTATTGTATAAAACCGGCACATTGCCGTTCTTCGCCTTTTTTGCCTCCGCCAAAGATTTGGCATAGCAAAACGGGCACATACCGTTCCTTTTTTTCATAAACCGATTGTCCTTTCATGGCTAAATGTGTTCGTGCTGTCTATCCCGCCGACGGCGGCAGCCCGCTTCCCGTTTCGTTTTATTGCAGGCAGAAAGGTTTTGCGCCGCCCGTCAAACAATCCAGTTGATTCCGTTTTCGTACGGAATATCGTTGGCCAGTTTGATGGTTTGCCCGCTGCGCCTGTGCACCAGGGCGATGCCGACGCGGCGGTGTTCGCCGATGGCGACGCAGTATTTCTGCTGCGAGAACTTGATCAGGTCAAGGGGATCAAACGCCGTCGGATAGGGCGTGCCGTCCCCGTAGACGACGAGTTCATATTCAAACGGCGCCGCCATGCCGAAGTTCGTAAGCATAAACTCCAGTTTGCCGTTTTTGTACTTCATATTCGACGCGCACAGGAGATAACCCAAATGGTACTGCAGATAGGTGAAGACCGAAATCTCGCCGTTTTCGTCCAAAAACCGGGGATTGAACGGGAACTTTTCCCTGAGCAGCAGGCTTTTTGACAATTTGACGGACTTGTATTGATTGAGTTCGTGGTTGGCACCCGCGTTTTCTTTATAGTTATGGGTAATCGACAGGGTGGTCAGGCTGTAACCCACGCACTGGCGCAGAAATAAAACGGGGTCTATCGCCTCAACCGTATTGTCCGAGCCCCACGGCATTTCGCCGTCGTTGATAAAATAATTGCAGCGGTTGAGCATGCGTTTGTATTGCGGATGATCAAAATCCAGCATGCCCCAGGGATGGCTGATCCCAACCAAGAAATCGTCATGCAGCCCGTATCTGCCGTAATAAGGCGTGCCGATATCGGGCAGCAGCCGCGGATGGCGGCACATGAGGTAAATATTTTCGGGCACCATATCCGCCACCGCGGCCGTCACGATACCGGCGTCATGGGGATAAACGGAGGTATGCCCCTCGCCCCACAAACCGATCATCCCCAGCTGTACGGCAAAAACCACGCGGTTGACCAGCGCGAGGTTCTGAGTGAACCAGCCCTTTAACTGCGCCGCATGCGCGACAATCCTATCCGTCGCAGGTCCGATACCGGCAGAAGCGTCATATTCGTAGGCAAAACGCAGCAGGCACTGATAACCCAGGGAATCGATATACGCCAGATAATCCGTCAGCTGCGAAAAGGCAAGCGCATCCAAAGGCCTGTCCACGTATTCAATGAGATAAATATAAGTTTGTATGACCCTGAACCTGTCTTCCCCATAAAGCCCGACTTGCCCGCGCAAAGTGTCATAAGCCGTCGAGCCGGAAGCCGGGTAACCCTTGCCGCTGCCGAGGGTGAGATAGACTTCCGTCCGGAAGCCGCGGTCTCTGTTGTCGAGCAAACGGTCGTCAAGAGAACTCAAGGGGATGCTGTTATCCAAACGGACCCTGTAGCATGCCGGCGCCGGCCTGTAACATCCGAGCGGGTATTCGTTCACCAGTTTCAGATAATCAGCTCCTCCCGTCAGCAGCCGTATGAACAGCACAGCCATGCATAGCAG
This sequence comes from Bacillota bacterium, assembly GCA_022706685.1. Taxonomy (GTDB): domain Bacteria; phylum Bacillota; class Clostridia; order Oscillospirales; family Acutalibacteraceae; genus UBA1447. The sequence goes on along the minus strand of JAKJCA010000002.1, from coordinate 48,763 downwards.
CCGCGCGATAAAATTGCCTGTGTTCATCGGCTTTCCTCCCCGCACCGCAATAATCGTATGCCAATCCTTTTCGTTTATGCCGGCGCCTTGTCGGTGTGTTCATTTAAGCGCCTTTCACGGAGCAAGGCGCTGCCGGCCATATTCAAACGTTGATTTCAGCCAGGAAGTCCTTGATTGCCGCCACGGTTATGTTTTGTTGCTCCGCGGCGGATATGGTGGCGTCAGGGTCGCCTTTCTGTTTGCCGTAATTGCCGAACTGGGCGTGGTTTCCGCCTTCGATAACGACGATATTCTCCGTATAGTCGATTTTCCCGGCCACGCTTGTGTTGAATGTGCCGTAGACGGTCAATGTTTTTTCGGCCGGGTAATCGCCATAGAGATACGCCCCGAGCAAAATCAATCCCTTGACCTTAGTGCTGCTCTTGGAGAAACAATTCAAGATGATGTCAGAAAAGGTTTACCCGGCAGGAGCAAAAATCAGATATTTGGTTTGGGCTTTGAATTTTCAACTGAATTAGACAAAGGGCTTGTTCAGCGAATCCAAGAACTGCTGAACCTCGATAATCAAACGACAATAAAAATCGTAAATAAAGTGCGGGACTTGTTTTTCGCTTCCTCAGCAAACAATCGCTACTATATTAAGTTAGCTGCAGTAAAGATTGAGTTTGCAGGTAAAGACTTCATTTGGTATCGCTGTGTAAAATGCGGGAAACTATCTCCGTTCAAAATTGGGGCTTATTGTGGTGCTTGCTTTGATTCAACGGATTTAGTACCTATTGGCGAATCCGATTTGTCACGTTTTGATTTTTGGCGGATACCGATTCTGAACGCCTTAAACAAAATCGAGACCATTCACACAATTGATACCGAAGAGCACACAGCGCAACTGTCCCATAAAGAAATCCGAAGCGATACTTGGAGCCGCACAGAAAAGTATGAGATGCGTTTCCAAGACATCAACGCAGGTGAAAACGGAGAGGACTCCATTGATGTATTGAGTTGCACGACTACTATGGAAGTTGGTATTGATATCGGGTCATTGACTGCTGTCGGACTTCGCAACATACCGCCTATGAGAGAAAACTACCAGCAGCGTGCGGGACGTGCCGGACGTAAAAATACGGGCATATCCACAATCGTAACTTACGCTTCCGGTGGAACGCACGACAGTCATTACTTCTTGCATCCTGACGAGATGATTTCAGGCTCACCACGTAAGCCGTGGATAGATCGCGACAATCCCAAAATCAAGCAACGACATTTTAATATGCTGGCTTTGAATGGATTTATGTCCACTCCCGATATGAAAACCCAATTCGACGGCATTGTTGACATAGGTATAATAACATTCTGCGAACAATACGGCGAGAATTTCATAGCGTTTGCGAAAGCTATGGATTTACCAATAGATGAGACAATCAGGCAATTCTGCGAAATCAGCAAGAATGTCTTAGCTGAAGGCAAGCGTGACGAGTATATTAACAACGACAAAGAAACGCTGGCGTTTGATGTCTTCTACCGCGAAGGCTTTATTCCCTCATACTCGTTCCCCAAAAATGTTGTACGGTTTTTTGTTGAGAAAGAATCTGAACGTGGTAAGAACGCTCCTCGGGATATTCAATATGCGCCAGAGCGAGATATTGCAGTTGCTCTTAGTGAATACGCACCCGGTCGCTTTGTTACGATAGATAAAAAAATATTTCAGAGCGGCGGCATTTATGCCAATCCTCGACCGAGGGGTTTTGAAACGAACCAAGCTGAGTTCTATTTCAAGAACAATGACTATTATAAAGATATCTACATCTGTTCCGATTGCAACTGGTTTGGCTTGAAGCAAGAGGATTCACCTGGCATGGTTTGTCCGTATTGCAGGGCAGCCATCGTTCAGAATAAGATGCTACGTCCTTGGGGATTTTCTCCTGTCAGAGGTGATGAAGTAAAATTCGAAGACGAGGATGAACAATATACTTATGCGGAGGCTCCATATTATTCCTATGTGCCAGAAGACACAAGGATGAATAATTACGTAAGGAGCAATATCCGTTTTGCAAATCTTCCTGACAGAAAAGTATTGACTGTTAATATGGGAAAAAGCAAAAACGGCTTTAACGTCTGCAAAAAGTGCGGTGGTGCAGAGGTCGCAGATGCAAATCCTAACGGGATATTTTCTTTCTCGCAACCATACCATGATAACCACCCTTTGTGCCGTCATGATGGTACTGTAGCTACCAATATCTTTCTGGGATATGAATTCTTGACGGATATGTTTATGCTGGATATATCTTATGATTCTATGAGACTTGTGGGTAACAGTAATGCGGAAGAGAAATGCATACTTCGGGCGGCTGTAACGACCTTGCACGAAGCACTAAAAAAGGCTGTTTCGCTCGTTCTTGACATTGACTACAGTGAAATCAATGGGGGATGGCGTCCAAGAATCAAGAGCGACGGGAACTCACATATCGAAATGTTCTTTTACGACAATCTTACCAGCGGCGCGGGCTATTCCTCCCTGATTGGCTCAATTCTTGACAAAGTGCTTGATAGGGCAAGGAAGATTCTTTCAGAGTGTGAATGCTCACGTTCCTGCAAAAACTGTCTGGACAATTACTGGAATCAGAGGAACCACCAACTGTTCGACAGACATTTAGGTCTGCAGCTGCTCAACTATGCTGAATTGGGCCAGCTGCCTGCCGAATATAATGTCAGTGAGCAGAAAACATTGCTTGTTCCGTTGAGAAAACTTATATCAGATGATAAGGATACACCTCAACCTAATCCTCCTATTACTTTCGAGGTTGTTCCTGCTCTTCTGAAGAAACCTGAAAACACAAGCACGAGGATGTTCCTGAGTCCTTATGATTTATCAGATTGGCTGCCCAACGCCTTTATGACATACAGAAACTTAATAAGCGAGAGGTAGAAAATGGCTAAGTCACTTTCGCCGCTTCGCTATCCGGGCGGCAAATCAAAAATCTATGACAAGGTAAAAAAACTTATTGAAGCCAATGCACTGGGCGATAGAACCTATGTAGAGCCTTTTGCGGGAGGATTCGGTATTGGTATTGGTTTGCTGTGTGACGATATCATACAGTCGGCTGTTCTTAACGATTTTGACTCGCACATTTACAACTTTTGGCATTCTGTCTTTCATCGCACAGAAGCCCTGCTTAAAAGGATTACGGATACCCCTATAACTTTTGAAGAGCGGGAAAAGCAGAAAGCAGTTTATAAGGATTGCTCTGCCGATGAGTTGAGCGACGGTTTTGCAACGCTTTTTCTGAACCGCGTGAACTTTTCCGGCGTTATCATGGGCGGACCCATAGGTGGACTATCTCAAGACGGTGCGTATAAGATTGATTGTCGCTTCAATAAGAGTGAGATAGTTAAGAAAATCGAACGGATTGCTCTGCTTAAAGACCGAATCGAACTATACAACTGCGACGCAAGTGAGCTTATCACCGTTCACTTGCAGGACATGATTTGCACATCCTTTTTTAACATAGACCCGCCGTATGTTAAGAAAGGAAAGAAACTGTATGCCAATTACTTTAAGGAAGAAGACCATAAAAGCCTTGCAAGAATTATAGCCGAACATTTAGGTGAAACCCGATGGATTGTTACATACGATGATTGCGACTTGATTCGAGATATCTATAAACAGTACCATATGACAGAGTACAGCATTCAACATGACGTAGGCGGCAGTGTTAGGGGAAAAGAAATTGTTATTACGAACATACCCGAAGGTTTATTTGTTTGGTAGCGAGAAGATACTGTTGCGCTTGTAGCAATTATCGGTGACGTTGTAGAAATTGATTTCGAATTCAACAACCAGGAACAAGGACTTTGAACTGTTTTCCGAAGATTGCCTTGCCTCTGGCGACAGTATAATAGCCATTTTCATTGCCAAATCAATTACGGAAGCAGCGAAATCTAAAGAGCTGGCCGCTCAAGGTTATGGCCTCAACTACCTTATCTTGCTTTCTGACCTAAGCATCAAGTAAATACAAAAAATTAGGCGTAAATATCTTAATAATAAGACCGTCCCAGGAAAACACTATGGGCGATTTAAAGGAGAGAGGCGCTATCCTTTGCGGTATAACGCCTCTCTTGCTCTTCTGTATCGGTTTGAGGTATGGTTCAGTAAGTTTCCCTATTGAACCGCACCTTGCGGCGATAGAGTACAATAAAGTTCGCAATTTTGCCCAAGGGAAGGAAAGAATGGGCGAGTCACCGGGACTCCGATATAATGGATGTTGCAAAGACATTTGTTCAGTATCATTTAACTTCGCCATGATTTCTCGCTGCGATATGCCTGAAGATTTTTTCCCGTTTATACCGTTGCGCCGTTGTTCCCGCCTGGTGCGTTTGTCTTTGCGGTTGTAATCGAGGCGATGAGCAGCTTTCGCAGTTTACTGCACTGTGAAAACATTCTGCTGTATTCATCGTCCGCAATAATTCCGGATTCCTTAAAAATATCAAGCCAATAATCTGACTCATAGCACTCCTTGAGTGCAATCTGCAACTTATTTATAAAGTCTGCCCGGCTTGCAGCGTAGTTTGCCTCGTGAATGTTTGCTCCGATGCTTGTACCGCTGCGCAGCAGTTGACTGATAACAGCGTTGCTTTTTTCACGGGCTTTGATGCAGTCGCAAAGCTTAATAATATCTACCGCAAATGACTTTGACAGGGTTACGAGTTGATTATCTTTCATTTTCGTTTTCCTTCATTAATGATTTGACGCTGTGCGTCATTATTTGACTTCGCCATGATTTCTCACTGCGCTCCATGAATTGAATCGCTTTCATGCCTCGCAGGGCAAATCATGACCGAAGGTCCATTCATGCCATCAGCAAATCATGTGCCGACAGGCGCAATTCATTGTAGAATCATCGCTCCAAAAGAGCGACGGATTCTACATGCCCCGTCCTCGGAAACATATCCACCGGCGAGACCTTTTGCACCCGGTAGCCGTAAGCGTCTAAAACAGCGCAGTCGCGCGCGAGTGTGGCGGGGTCGCAGGAGACGTAGACGATGCGTTCGGGGCTCATGTCGGCCGCCGTTTGCAGCACAGCCGGCTCGCAGCCTTTGCGCGGCGGGTCGAGGATGATCACATCCGGCGAGACGCCCTCGCTTTTGAGCCGGGCGGCCGCTTCGGCCGCGTCCGCGCACAGGAAGCGGGCGTTGGCGATGCCGTTGAGCGCGGCGTTTTCGCGCGCGTCGCGCACGGCCGCGGCGACGGTTTCGACCCCGATGACCTCTTTTGCCGAGGCCGCCATGGCCAGGCCGATGGCGCCGGCGCCGCAGTAGAGGTCGAGCACCGTTTCGGCGCCGCTGAGGCCGGCGTATTCCCTCGCCCTCTCGATGAGGCGGCTTGCCCCCGCGTGGTTGACCTGATAGAACGAGGCGGGCGAAATGACAAATTTCAACCCGCACAGTTCGTCGGTAATCGCCGGTTTGCCGTAAAGGATAACGGTTTTTTCGCCGAGCACGACGTTGGTGTCGCGGGTGTTGAGGTTCACCGCGACGCTCGCGACACCGGGCGCCGCGTCAAGCAGCGCGGCAATCAGCCGGTCGGCATGCGGGATGCCTTTGCCGTTGACGACGGCGCAGGCCATCGTCTCGCCGGTCGCCTGCGCGCGGCGGATGAAAATGCCGCGCATCAGCCCCCCGCGCGTCGCCTCGTCATAGACCGTAACGGCGTTCGCGGCCATCCAGCCGGCGAAAACGTCGAGAATGGCTTTGAAATCCGCGGGCTGCAGCAGGCAGTCCCGGCAGTCGGCCACCCGGTGGCTGCGGGGGGCGTAAAAGCCGATTTTCAGGGCTCCCGCTTCCTGCCGCAGCGCGTACATGGCCTTGTTGCGGTAACGGTCCGGGCCGGAAGGGGAGTCGACCGGTTCGGGCTCGACGTCGATTTTGCCGATTCGTTTGAACGCCTGCCGGATATGGTCGCGCTTGACGGCGAGTTCCGCCTCATAGCGGATATGCCGGAAGGCGCAGCCGCCGCAGCGGGCGTACACCGGGCAGTCCGCTTCGATTCTGTCGGGCGAGGGCGTTAAAATTTTGTCGATTTTCGCGTAGGCGCGGTTGCTTTTGACGCTGAGGACATGCGCGGAGACGGTGTCGCCCGCCGCGGCGCCCGGCACAAACACGGCCAGGCCTTCGTGCCGGCCGATGCCGCTGCCGTCCATGGCGCAAGCAGTAATCTCCAACTCGATGAGGTCGTTTTTTTTCAGGCCCACGGCGTTCCTCCGGCGGTTCTGAAAGCGGGTTTTGCAAGGCGCAGCGCTGCGCCCGGTTCTTTATTGCCGCGCGCCGCCCGCATGCCAGATGTCGCGGGCGTATTCGGCTACGGCGCGGTCGGCGGAGAAGCGGCCGGCGGCGGCGATGTTCATCAGCGACATGCGCGCGAACTTCATCCGGTCCGCGTAAGCCGCCGCGGCTTCGGCGTTGGTCCGGCAGTATTCCTCATAATCGGCGAGCACCATGTACGGGTCGTGGTGGACGATGGTGCCGCTGATTTCGGAGAAGGGCTTGCCGGCGACGCCCTGGTTGACGAAGTCGATGACGCGGCGCAGCGAAGCGTTGTTTTTGTAGTAGTTCATCGGTTCGTAACCCCGGCTGCACAAAGCGCGCGCCTCTTTCGCCGTCAGGCCGAAGATGAAGATGTTATCTTGGCCGACGGCCTCGAGGATTTCGATGTTGGCGCCGTCAAGGGTGCCGAGGGTCACCGCGCCGTTGAGCATCAGTTTCATGTTGCCGGTGCCGCTCGCCTCGGTGCCGGCGAGGGAAATCTGCTCGCTGATATCGGCCGCGGGCATAAGCCGTTCGGCCATGGAGACGTTGTAGTTTTCCAGAAACACGACGCGCAGTTTGCCCTTCGTGTCCGGGTCACCGTTGACGAGGTCCGCGACAGCGCAGATGAAACTGATGATTTTTTTGGCGGTGAAGTAGCCGGGCGCGGCTTTCGCCGCGAAAAGATAGGTGTGGGGCACGACCGCCTTGCCCGGGTTGTCCTTGATGTCGAGGTAGCGGCCGAGAATGTTGAGCGCGTTGAGGTGCTGGCGCTTGTATTCGTGCAGGCGCTTCGCCTGGACGTCGAAAACGGACGTCGGGTCCACTTCGATACGGTAGTCGCGTTCGATTTCGTCGGCGAGGCGGCGTTTGTTGGCGGCCTTGATTTCAAGCAGGCGTTCGAGCACCGCCTTGTCGTCGGCATAGGCGGCGAGTTTTGACAGTTCGGCCGCATCGCGCGCGAAACCGCCGCCGATGAGGTCCGTCAGCATACCGGCCAGGTCCGGATTGGCCTGGCACAGCCAGCGGCGGTGCGCGATGCCGTTGGTCACGTTTTTGAACTTATCGGGGGTCAGCGCGTAGAAATCGGCAAAAACGCTGTTTTTGAGAATATCGGTGTGCAGCTGCGAGACGCCGTTGACGCTGCCGCAGACCGCGACGCAGAGGTTGGCCATGCGCACCGCTCCGCCGGAAACGATGGCCATGCGTTCGACTTTTTCGGCGTCGTGCGTGGCGTCCCAAACGCTTTTCCTGAAGCGGTTGTCCAGCTCCCTGATAATCATGTGGATACGCGGCAGCAGGCGCTTGACGAGTTCCTCGCTCCAGTTCTCGAGCGCCTCGCTCATGACGGTGTGGTTGGTGTAGGAAAATATTCCGCGCGCCAGGCGTTCGGCATCCTCCCACGTATAGCCGCACTCGTCGAGCAGGATGCGGATGAACTCCGGAATGGCGACGGCGGGGTGCGTGTCGTTGAGCTGAATCGCAATGCTGCCGGACAGGCCGTCGAGCGAACCGTTATCGCGCAGGTGGCGGTGGATGATATCCTGCATGGAGGCGGAAACAAGGAAATACTGCTGGCGCAGCCGCAGGCTTTTGCCCTCGGGGTGGTTGTCGGCGGGATAGAGGACCTTGCTGATGACCTCCGCCATGGCATCCTGCTCCATCGCGCCGACATAATCGCCGCGGTTGAAGCGTTCCATGTCGATTTCGGACGCCTGCGCCGACCAGAGCCGGAGCGCGGCGACGCCCTTGCCGCCGTAACCGGAAATATACAGGTCGTAGGGCACCGCGGTGACGGATTTGTAACCTTTGTGCTCGACCGAGTGGGCGTTGTCGTACCAGATGTCGGAAACGGTGCCTTCAAAGCGCACCTCGACCTCTTTTTCGTGGCGGGGAACCAGCCAGACCTCGCCGCCGGGCAGCCAGAAGTCCGGCAGCTCCGTCTGCCAGCCGTCGACGAGCTTCTGCCTGAAAATGCCGTATTCGTACAAAATGCAGTAACCCGTGGCGGCGCTGCCGGAGGAGGCGAGCGCGTCGAGGTAACACGCCGCAAGGCGGCCGAGGCCGCCGTTGCCCAGGCCGGCGTCGGGTTCGCAGTCGTACAGTTTTTCGATTTTGACGCCGAAATCGGCGAGCATCGCCTGCGCGGCGTCCGTCAGGCCGAGGTTGAACAGGTTGTTCCTGAGCGATTTGCCGGTTAAAAACTCCATGCACAGGTAATAAATCCGCTTGGTGCCGGGCGCCTTGTTCTGCGCCGCAACGGATTCCTTATAGCCCTGCCGGAGCATATCGCGCATGACGGTGGCAAGCGCTTTGTAATGCTGCTCGTAGTCCGCCTCCTCCGGCGTGACGCCGAAGTAGTGGGAAAGGGCGGCCTTCTGTTTGTCGCACAGCTGTTGTTTTGAGAGCGAATAATCCATGAAAACCTCCTTGGGAATGTTTTATTATTCTATATCAAAGGTTCTGTTTATACAACCGCGGCCGGTCAGCACCGCGGTTTCACACGCCGCCGGAGGGCGGCCGCTTCCTTGTAATCGGCAGGCCGATATGGTATATTTTACGGGCATACGGGCGCAAAGCGCCGGGACTGCCCTTAAGCAAAAGGTGGCCGGTTATGAACGAAATCAAAGATATCACCCTCGCCCCGGACGGCAGAAAAAAGATCGACTGGGTCCGGCGCAACATGCCGCTGCTCGGCGCCCTGGAGCGGGAGTTTACGGCCGAAAAGCCGTTTGCGGGCCTGAAAATTGCGCTTTCGGTGCATCTGGAGGCGAAAACCGCCTACCTTTGCGAGGTGCTCACCGCGGGCGGGGCCGAAATGTATATCACGGGCAGCAATCCCCTTTCGACCCAGGACGACGTCGCGGCGGCCCTGGCCGCGCGGGGACTCAACGTCTTCGCCGTCCACGACCCCCCGCAGGGCGTTTACGAACAGCAGCTCGAAAGGGTCATCGCGCCCGGGCCGAACATCATCATCGACGACGGCGGCGACCTGGTGAACCTGATCCACGGCAAATACGCCTCCCTGCTGCCCGGCGTTTCGGGCGGCTGCGAGGAGACGACGACGGGCATCATGCGCCTGAAAGCGATGGAGAAGGCAGGGGAACTGAAGTTCCCGATGATCGCCGTCAACGACGCGCGCTGCAAGTACCTGTTCGACAACCGCTACGGCACCGGCCAGTCGGTCTGGGACGGCATCAACCGCACGACCAACCTCATCGTCGCGGGCAAGACGGTCGTCGTCGCCGGTTACGGCTGGTGCGGAAAAGGCATCGCCCTGCGCGCCAAAGGGCTCGGCGCTCGCGTGGTCATTACGGAAATCGACGCCGTCAAAGCCGTCGAGGCAGTCATGGACGGTTTCGAGGTCATGACCATGGACGACGCGGCGCAAAAAGGCGACCTTTTCATCACGGCGACCGGCTGCCGGGACGTCATAAGCGAAAGGCATTTCCCCCTGCTGAAAGACGGGGCCATCCTCTGCAACGCCGGCCATTTCGACGTCGAGGTCGACGTCGCCGCGCTGGAAAAAATCTGCCGCGAAAAGACGGCCGACAAGCCGAACATCGCGGGTTACACGCTTGAAAACGGGCGGAAAATCTTCGTGATCGCGCAGGGCCGGCTGGTCAACATCTGCGCCGGCGACGGCCACCCCGCCGAAATCATGGATATGAGCTTCGCCATCCAGGCGCTCAGCGCCCGCTACCTCGCCGCGAACGCGGGGACGCTGAAAGGCGGCCGCCTGCTCAACGTGCCGGCGGAAATAGACGAGCGCGTTGCGCGCATGAAACTCGGTTTCTGGGGCCGCAGCATCGACACCCTGACAAAAGCCCAGGAGGAATATCTCGGCGGCTATTGATATACGGCCGCACGGTTCGGAGGCCGCTCCCATGATCAAAATCGCGCCGTCCCTGCTTGCGGGGGATTTTTCACGGATGGGCGAAGAAGTCGCAAACCTCGACCGCTGGGGCAGCGACCTGATTCACCTCGACGTGATGGACGGGCACTTCGTGCCGAACATCACGTTCGGGGCGGACGTCGTCAGGAGCCTGCGGGGTTATACGCAGGCCGGTTTCGACACCCATCTGATGATCAGCCGGCCGCTGGATTTCATCGAGGATTTCGCCCTGGCGGGCGCCGATATCATCACGTTCAACCTGGAGGCCTCCTCGCCGGCGGATGAAACCATCGCGCTCATCGGGCGCTGCGGCTGCGTGCCCTCGGTATGCATCAAGCCGGCGACGCCGGCCGAAGCGGTTTTTCCTTATCTCGACAAAGTCGGCATGGTGCTGGTGATGACTGTCGAACCGGGTTTCGGCGGCCAGCAGATGCTCGATTATACCCTGGAGAAAATCAAAACCATACGCCGGGAATGCCTCACAAGGGGCCTCGATACGGACATTGAGGCCGACGGCGGCATCAACGCGCAAAACGTTGGGACCGTCGCGGCCGCCGGGGCGAACGTCATCGTCGCCGGCAGCGCTGTGTTCCGTTCGGCGGACCCGGCAGGCACCATCGCGCGGCTGCGCGCGGCCGCGCAGGAAAAATATCTCGGCGCCATCGCCGATGCCGGAGGCGGACATGCCCGAGCCTGAAAAAAAAGCAGCTTTGGCGCCCGACGCCGCCGCGGCGCGGCGCTATTATACCGACGGCCTGATTATGCTGTCGGGGCCGGTTTTTATGGCGGTCGCGCTGTACCGTATCGAGGCGGCCGTTTTGATCGCCGTGGCCGTCGCGTCGGCGGTCGCCTGCGAAGCGCTCGGGGCCCTGCTGCTTAAAGGAGGGCAGACGACGGTGCGCGACCTGAGCGCCGTGTTTACCGGCGCCGCGATCGCCCTGATGCTGCCGGCCGGCGCCTCGCCTCTGCTTGCCGCCGCGGGCTCGGTTTTCGCGGTTTGCGCCGCCAAACTGCCGTTCGGCGGCGCCATGCACGCCCCGTTTGTCCCCGCCGCGGCGGGTTTGGCTTTTTTGTGCGTCAGCTGGCCGCAAAAGGTCTTTTCCTACGGCGGCGTCAGCGTCGCCGCGATGCTGCAGGTCAAGAGTTCCATCCGGCTCAATCCCCTTAATTTTTTTGACCTGGTGCTGGGCAATTACCCCGGCCCGATGGGCACGGGCTGCATCGCCGTGCTGCTGGCATGTTCGGCCTACTTCCTTATCCGGCGGCGCAAGGCGCTCTGGGCGCCGCTCGGTTTTCTGGCGGCCTGCGCGGCCATGGCGGCGCTTTTCCCGCGGGTGTATGCGGGGCGCCTGACTTCGGTCGCGATGGAACTGAGTTCCGGCGCGATGGTCTTTGCGGCCGTCTTTCTGCTGCCCGACCCGGCTTCGGCCCCTTCGGGGCGCGCGTCGGGTTTCGTTTACGGTATTTTCGCGGGCGTCGTCTGCATGCTGCTCAGGCGTTTCGGCGCCGCGGAGGAGGGCGTCTTTTTCGCCGTGCTCATTGCCAACGCTTTTTCGGCGTTCCCCCTGCCGGACATCGCGGGCCGCTTCGGCCTGCGCGGCCGGTTCGCCGGTTTGGCGGGGAAAGGCATCAGGAAGGGAGGCGCCGGCCATGCCGTCTGACAACAAGGCCGCAGAGCGTTTCTCCGCCGTCATGCTCAACCGCGCCTTTCTGCAAAACCCGGTGCTGGTCCAGGCGCTGGGCCTTTGCCCGATTGCGGGCGGCGCCGTTTCGCTGAAGGCTGGGCTCGTGCTCTCGGCCGCCCTCACGGCGGGGATGATGCTCAACCTGCTCGCCGCGCATTTTCTGCTCAAAAGGCTCCCGCGCTGGCTGAGAATGCCCGCTTATGTGCTCGTCGCCCTGGCGGCGGTCTGCCCTGCCGGCTATATCCTTGAAACCCGCGCGGAATCGCTGCTTTCCCAGGTCGGGATTTATCTGGCGCTGCTGGCCGTCAGTTCGCTGATTTCCGTACGCAGCGAAAAAACGTTTGTCAGCTGCCCGCTGAAAAGGTCCTTTTACGTCGCCGCCGCCGAAAGCACGGGCTACTCCGCCGTCGTCATCGCGGTGGCGTTCGTCCGCGAACTGGCGGGCAGCGGAACCCTTTGGGGCCGTACGGTGACCTCCGTTTATTTCGCGCCCGGCCTCCTGCTGCCGTTCGGCGGCTTTCTGGCCCTCGGTTTTCTCGCGGCGCTGCACCGCGGAACAGTTGCGCGGCACTTCGTCCTGCGCGGCGCGCTGAAAGACATCACGTTCGACCTTTCCGCGGCGGCCGAGCCCGTCATCCCGCCGCCTGCACCGGTTCAGCCCCCCTTACCCACGGCCGAACCCGAAGCGCCGCCGGAAGCGGTCCCCGAAACGGCCGCGGAGCCGGCTCCCGCCCGGGAAGAATTGCCGGAAGGCGAACCCGGCGGTTACGGGGAGCCGGAACAGGAAGCCGCCGCGCCCGACGAACCGCCGGAATGCCCGGACGGACCCGGCGGCAGCGGCCGGGGTTTCAAGGTCAAAGCCTGGGAACCTCCCGGCGGGGACGAAACGGAAACCGCCGCGCTGCCGGCCGCCGAAACAGACAACGCCGCCCTATCCGAGGAAAGCGATGCGGACGGTTCTGCCGCCGCTCCGGAACATGCCGGCCGGGAAGCAACGGACGCCGCTCCAGAACCCGGCGAAGGGGGTGAAACCCCGTGAGCTGGTTTTTTGACCTGCTGAGCGCCGCCGTGTACGCGGTATTCATCCAAAACCTGCTGTTCAGCGGCGGGTTCGGGTCCACCGAAGCGATACGGACCGCGCTGACGCCGCGGCGGCTGATTTTGTTTGCGGGTTTTATCTCTTATTTCTCGATTTTAACCTCGGCCGCCTGCCGTTTGCTCGACGATATCCCGGCCGTCGGCGCCCTGGGCTGGGCCGCGCATACCGCGGTGTTTACGGGGGTGCTCACGGCGGTTTACCTGCTGACGGCCTGCGCGCTGCGCTTCGGGCTGAAAGCGTCGCGCCGTTTCCTGACGACGGCGGGCATCGCCGCGCTCAACTCCCTTGTTCTCGCCCTGCCGCTGATGAACCGCGGCGCGGCGGGCAGCCTCGCAGACAGCGTCGGCACGGGCCTGGGCTCCGGGCTGGCTTTCATCCTCGCGGTCGCGCTCATCAACGCCGGGCTGAAAACACTCGCAAAAAACAAGCATGTACCGCGCGCCTTCCGCGGCACGCCGGTAATGTTCGTCTATGTGGCGCTGCTCGCGCTGGCGCTCAGCGGTTTTTCCGGCGGCCGGTTTTTCTCCTGACCGTGAAAGGCGGGTGACACGAAGATGAAAAGGAAGATTAAACGGGATACGGACCCCGACGCCGTGACCGATTTTTCGCGGGTTTATCCCGACAGCCTCGGTTTTCACCGCCCGAGTTACGCCGACATCGTCCGCCGGCGGAAAACCGTCCGGCTGCTGCTTTTTATCGCCGGCATTATTCTGCTGTTCCTGATCGGTTTTATCCTGACCGACGTGCTGCTGAACATTTCTTCCGCTCCGGCGGGTTAAGCACCGGAGAAACGCATGCAATATATACCCTTCAACTCCAGAAAGCCGTACCATAAATCGCCCGTCGGCGCGGCGCGCGCAGGCAGCGCGACGCTGTTCCGGCTCATTTTCCCCCGCAGCATGGGCGTCACCGGCGTCACGCTGGCCGTCCGCGGCCCGGACGGTTTCGCCGAAAACCTGCCCTTGAGCTGGGAAGCCATGCAGGGCGGCGGCGAGGAGTGGTGGCGCGCCGCCTATACGCCCGGGACGGAAGGGCTGTATTATTACAGTTTCGCTTATACGGCGGCTTCCGGAAACGGCCGGGTCACGCAGAGCGATGCGGGGCTCGGGATGCTCTCCGGGGAAGGCGGCGAGTGGCAGCTGACTGTCTGCCGGGCGGATTTCCGCACGCCGGACTGGCTGAAAGGCTCGATCATGTACCAGATATTCCCCGACCGTTTTGCGCGCGGGAAAGATCCCGCGGAGGTACCGGACGGCCGGACGGTGCGCGGCGACTGGGGCGGGGAACCGCTCTGGGACCCCGATGAAAAGGGGCGGGTCAGCCGGTCAGACTATTTCGGGGGCAATTTCGACGGCATCATAGCGCATCTCGGCCGCCTGGAGGAACTCGGCGTCGGCTGCATCTACCTCAACCCGGTGTTCGAGGCGCATTCCCCCCATCGCTACGACACCGCCGACTATGAAAAAATCGACCCGCTGCTGGGCGATACGGCGGATTTCGAAAGATTGTGCGCCGAGGCGGCGAAACGGGGGATGGCCGTCATCCTCGACGGCGTGTTCAGCCATACGGGCGACGACAGCGTCTATTTTAACAAATACGGCCGTTACCCTGGCTTAGGGGCCTGCCAGTCGCAAAGCTCGCCGTATTACGAATGGTATCGCTTCGAGCATTGGCCCGACCGCTACAAATGCTGGTGGAACGTCGACATCTTACCCGAAATCAACGAGGAAAGCCCCTCGTTCATGCGGTTTGTCAACGCGCCCGAAGGGATTGCGGCCTCGTGGCTGCGCAGGGGGGCGCGCGGCTGGCGCCTCGACGTGGCGGACGAACTGCCCGACGCCTTCCTCGACGGCTTCCGCCGCGCCGTCAAGAGCACGGACCCGGATGCCCTGATTCTCGGCGAAGTCTGGGAAAACGCGTCGAACAAAACGAGTTACGGGAAAACGCGCCGGTACCTGCTGGGAGGCCAGCTGGATTCGGTGATGAACTATCCTTTCTGCAACGCCGTTTTCGCCTTTATCGCCGGTTCGGGGGCGCAGGCGTTTTTCAACGCAATACAGGATATTATCGAAACCTATCCGGCCGAATGCGTCGACACGCTGATGAACCATATCGGCACGCACGACACGGTGCGCGCGCTGACCCGCCTGGCCGCGGGCGATCCCGGGCCGCCCGGCGCGCGTTTCAGGGAAAAGGGGACGCTGACCGCGGCGCAGCGCGAACGGGGGCTGAAACTGATGCGGCTGGCGTCGACGCTGCAATATTCGCTGCCGGGCGTGCCCTGCGTTTATTACGGCGACGAGGCGGGGCTCGAGGGAGGGCACGACCCGTACAACCGCCGTTGTTACCCCTGGGGCGCGGAGGACGAGGGCCTGCTGGAGCATTACAGGCTGCTGGGCAGCATCCGCGTCAACAGCCCCGCGTTTGCCGACGGAGATTTTGAGCCCGTGTTTGCCGACGGAGATTTCGGCGCCTTTACGCGGGCGTGCCCGCGGCAGAAACTGCTCGTCGCCGCCAACTGCTCGGACAGCGTTCGCGCTTTCGGCCTGCCGGAGTGCGGCGGGTGCAACGTCCTCATGGCGGGCGGGGGCAGCGTCGAAAACGGCAGGGTTTTTTGCGGACCGTACAGCGCCATGATCATCGAACTCGACAGGCAGGATGGAGGCGAAAGCCGTGCGTAAATCCGGAAGGCTCCGGTTCAAGACCAGCCGGAGCGAACAAAAGAGCCGGACAAGAAAGCTGCTGCTCGTTTTTGCCGCCGCTTTCGCGGCCGTCGCCACGCTTTCCGTCGCGGTGACTCTCGGCGGCAAATCCGGTTTTTTCCGCCTGTTCGAACAGCGCGAAAGCACCGCCCCTTCCACGATGGAAACCTCCGCCGAACCCGTCAAACTCAGCGGCAGCGCGGATATTCTGCTGTATTGCTACGAACCCGCGGGCGAACGCCTGGTATTCGCCGCGGCGGCGCACGCGGACGCGGACGACGGCAGCGTGACGGTACTCGCGCTCGACCCGTCCGCCGCCGTCGTTTCGGAGGGCAGAAAAGAAAGTTACGCGGCGCATTTCGCGCGGGGCGGCAGCCGCTCGCTGGCCCTTGCCGCCGAAAAGGCGCTGGGCCTCCGCTTCGACCGCTACGCCGGGTCGACGGGCGCCGGTTTCAGAACCATCGTCAACAGTTTCGGCGGGCTGAAAATCACGGTTAAAGAAGCGCTGCACTACAAAAGCGAGGACTTTTTGCTGGTGCTCTCCCCGGGCGAAACCGTACTTAAAGGCGACACGCTGCTGAAATATTTCAAATACTGCGCCCTCGGGGGCGCGGAAGGCGCGAACACCGCCGGAGACTTAATCACCGCCATGATCGGCAGTTTTCTGCCCAAAGCGGCGAAGGGAGACGCGCTCGAGCGCTTCACCTCGGCCATCAACAACATGGAATCGGACATCTCGATAGTTGATTTCAAAAACTGTTCGGATTATATTGTTTCCAGAGGGGCGGACATCCGCGTGAAGGCCGTGCGGTCCGCCGCCGAGCTGAAACCATGAAAAGGGGGAGGCTTATGGCAAAAAAACTGCTCGCCTTGCTGCTGTGCGCCGCGCTGACGGCCGGGTTGGCCGCCTGCGGCGGTTTTGACCTTGCCTCGCTGCTGAGAGGTTCGGGGGACTGGGACAACACGCCGGTCGCCGAATCCAAAACGGGGAGTCCTTTCAAATATTATTTTTCGCAGCTCGACAACAAAGGGAAGCAGGCCTATAACAACATCCTCGAAAACGCGGAAAGCATGGCCGAGAGCATCGAAGTCCCTTACCTGAGCCAAAACGAACTTAACACGGTTTTTGAGGCCGTCCTTTACGACAACCCGCAGCTGTTTTTCCTGGGCAGGAGCTGTTCGATCACCGTCAAGGGGCTGAAAAGCTATTTCGTCCCGGATTTTCTGCTCGACGCCGCGCAGTACGCCGAGATGAAAGCCAAGGTGGAGGCGGCCGCGGACAAAATCATCCGGGGCATCCCGAAAGGCGCGGATGACTTCACGGCGGAGCTGGCCATCAACGACGCCGTCGTGGAAAAGTGCTCTTACAGCGGCAGCGGCGACGAAATCGAAAACACGGTTTACGGTTCGCTTATCGACGGCAAGGCGACCTGCGAGGGTTACGCGAAAGCCGTTAAACTCCTGGCGGACAAAGCCGGCATCGACTGCTATGTCATCGCCGGCATGTCCAAATCAAACTCCGAAACCTATCAAAGCCACATGTGGAACGTTATCCGCATCGGCGGCGACTGGTACAACCTTGACGCGACGTGGAACGACCCCGTCAACGAAAAAGGCGTCAACGAACCGCGCAGAACCTATTTCAACCTCACCGACGAGGAAATCGGCATCACCCATAAGGATTTTTCCTCGGCCAACAAATGCACGGCGACGGCGGAGAATTACTTCGTCCGCTCCGGCCTGCTGTTCGACCGTTTCGGGGACAAGGAAAAGCAGCGCACCGCCCGCGCGATCGCCGGGGAGGCCGGCGCGGGCAAAACGCGGGCGGAAATCAAGTTCACCGGCCGCGACCTCTACGCGGACACGCTCATCCGGCTTTTTGAAAAGGGCGGCATCTACGACATTCTCGAACAGGCCGACCAGCAGACGAAGAAGGATATCAACACCGCTTCGGTGTCCTATATCGAAAACCCGGAATTCAATATCATCGAAATTATTTTCAAAGTCGGGTGAAGGCCCGCATCACAGCAAGATAAGGGGACACAGCATGGACACGAAAAAAATTCAGGCCGCCGTGCGCGACATCCTGGCCGCCATCGGGGAGGACCCGGACCGCGAAGGGCTGCGGGAAACGCCGCAGAGGGTGGCCGATATGTATGAGGAAATCTTTTCGGGCATCG
This sequence comes from Bacillota bacterium, assembly GCA_022706685.1. GTDB lineage: Bacteria > Bacillota > Clostridia > Oscillospirales > Acutalibacteraceae > UBA1447. The sequence continues at coordinate 30,905 of JAKJCA010000002.1, read as the reverse complement.
ACGAGGATCCGAAGGACTATGTCAAAACCTTCATCGAGGACCATACCGAGGACCTCGTCATCGTCAGGGACATTCCTCTTCATTCGATATGCGAACACCACCTCGTACCGTTCACCGGCAAGGCGCATATCGCCTATATCCCGCGCGACGGCCGGATTATCGGTCTGTCCAAACTGGCGCGTGTCGTCTCCTGCTTTGCCAGGCGGCCCCAGCTGCAGGAAAGGCTGACCGGCCAGGTCGCCGATTTCCTGTTTGAGCAGCTCGAACCCATCGGCGTCGCGGTGGTCATGGAAGCGGAGCACCTGTGCATGACCATGCGCGGCGCCAAAGCGGCCGGCGCCGTCACGGAAACCTCGGCGCTCAGGGGCTCGATGCGCAGCGACGCGAAAGCCAGGGCGGAGGTTATGTCGCTGTTGAAAGCGGCGCGGTAACGTTCCGGACGCAGGCTGTTTGGAGGTGACCTTTACGGACGTTTTTCAGGCGGGCGGCTTTTCGCTGCCGCTGGGCAAAAAAACCTATGTGATGGGCATCCTCAACGTGACGCCCGACTCCTTTTCGGACGGGGGAAAATATCTGGACCCCGAAGCCGCCGCGCAGCGCGCGTTCGAGATCCAGGCCGAGGGGGCCGATATCATCGACATCGGCGCATGCTCGACGAGGCCCGGCGCTTTCGCGCTGGACCCAGCCGAGGAAAACGCGCGGCTCCTGCCGGTATTCAAAGCGATTGAAGGCCGGCTGAATATTCCGGTTTCGATCGACACTGTCCACGAACAGACCGCCCGCCTCGCGCTCGATTACGGCGCCTGCATCATCAACTGCGTCAGCGGCGCGCTGAATCCCGCCCTGCTGGCGCTGGCCGCCGAACGGGGGGCCGGGTATGTGGCCATGCATAATTCCGGCGGGGCGGACAAAACGGACACGGCCTTTCCCGACGGGGTCGTCGCCGCCGTGCGTTCGTTTTTTGAAAAGGCGCTCGCGGCGGCCGCCCGGGCAGGCCTCGGCCCGCAGCGGCTGTGTTTTGACCCGGGCATCGGTTTCGGCAAAAGCTATACGGATAATCTGTGCCTTATCCGCTGCCTGCGCGAAATGAAAACCGGCGGCTGCGCCATCCTCGTCGGCGCGTCGCGCAAAAGGCTCATCGGCACCGCTTCGGGCGAAGCCAAACCCGAAAACCGGCTCGCGGGCACAATCGCCGCCCATACCATCGCGATCGCCGGCGGCGCGGACATCATCCGGGTGCATGACGTCGCGCAGGCGGTGCAGGCGGCGAAAACCGCGGACAGCGTGCTAAGGCAGGTGTGAAAGACGGACAAGATCATCGTCAACAAACTGAAACTTTTCGCGTATCACGGGGTCAACCCTGAAGAGAAACGCGAAGGCCAGTATTTTTTGCTCGACATCGAAGCGTCTCTGCCGCTGGAGAAGGCCTGCGGGTCCGACAACATCGGCGATACGGTCAGTTACGCCGCCATCATCAAAACCGCGTCGCGGGTGTTTACCCTGCAGGCGGACAACCTCCTCGAACGGGCGGCGCAGCGCGTGGCGGACGCGCTGCTGGCGGAGTTCCCCCTCGTCGAAAAGGTCTTCGTGCGGCTGAAAAAACCCGACGCGCCCGTCGCGGCGGATTTCGCTTTCGTCGCGGTGGAAATCGAAAGAACGAGAGAGGCCGTTCCCGTATGAGCAAAGCCGTTATCGCCGTGGGCACCAACCTCGGCAACCGTGAAGAAAACATCCGCAAGGCCGTGCGGGCGCTGGAACAGATTCCCCAGACGCGGCTGACCGCGGCCTCGGCCGTCTATGAAACGGAACCGGTCGGCATTGTCAACCAGCCGCGTTTCCTCAACGCCGCGCTGCTGCTGGAGACGGCGCTGTCCCCTTACGCGCTGCTGGGCGTCTGCCTGGGCATCGAGGCCGCCTGCGGAAGAATCAGGAAATTCAAAGACGGCCCGCGCATCCTCGACCTGGACCTGATCCTTTACGAAGGCGTCAAAAGCGAAAGTTTCGAACTGACGCTGCCCCATCCGCGCGCGCTCGAGCGGGCCTTTGTGATGATGCCGCTGGCGGACCTTTTCCCCGGCGGGAGAGCGCCCGGCCTCTACTACGGCCCGAGCCTGAAAGCGGCCGGTTCCCAGGGGGTCGTCCGGACGCCGATGGCGATTGAGATAAGTTCATAATTTGTTCATACTTTCACTTTGCGTTGTGCTACAATGACTTCTTGTTTCATAAGATAGGCGCTTTTTCACCGCAAAGGAGAGAGAACTTTGAACGAAGCGCTTTTAAAAATCATCGAAGTCGACAAAGCGGCGAGAAAACAGGCGCACGACGCTTTGGAGGCGGAGCGCGCGGCGCTGGCGAGCATCGGCGCCGAAAGGCAGAAAATCATCGACCTCCGCCTGGAAGAAGCGCGCCGCACGGCGGAAGAAACAAAGCGTTCCGTCCTCGCGAACGCCGAAAAAAAGGCGGCGCAACTGAAGGAAAAATACGCCAAAGCGCAAGCGGCCCTCGATAAGGATTTTGCCGAACACCGGGAAAGATGGGTCAGGGAGATTTTTGCCCGGACGCTCGAATAGGCTTTTTGAAGGGGTTCACGCAAGGCGGTCGATATGAAAAACGGTTTCGCTTCCAACTCGGTTTTTGCCGAATCCAAATATCTGTTCGGCCAGCGGCTGTCCGCGCGCAACTACGACGATTTGACGGCGTGCAGGGATGTCGGCGAGATCGCCTCTTACCTGAAGTCCCGCACCGCCTATTCGGATTTTTTCACCGGCATTTCCGCTTCGGCGATGCACCGCGGCCCGCTTGAAAACCTGCTGAAAGATTCGCTCGAAACCAGAAGCGCAAAACTCATCCGTTACGAGATGTCCGTCGGGAAAAAATTCTACCGCTACTTCATCATGCAGTCGGACATCAAGCATCTGCTGGCCTGCGTGCGCCTGCTCTCGTCGGGAAGCGGCGAAAAATACATCTTCACCATGAACGGTTTTTTCAGCCGGCACAGCGAACTCGACCTCAAGAGTCTGGCCTATGTGACCACCTACCGCGAACTGCTCCATACCGTGCGCGGAACCGTTTACCACGATTTGCTCGCCGAGTTTGAAGAAGGTTTCCCGAACCCGCGCAGCAACCTCGATATCGAAGCCCGGCTGTACCGGCTTTTTTACCGCACGCTGCGGGAGATGGCCGAGCAGGAAAGCAGGGGCGGCGGCCGCGAGGAAATCCTCGAAGTGCTGCGGCTGCAGGCGGACATGCGTTTTATTGTGACGGCGTACCGGCTGATTAAAATGCTCGGCGCGGGCGAAAGTTATCTGCGCAATTTCTATTACCCGGAGCTGACCCATTTTACCGAAAAGCAGGCGGACGCTCTGCTGAGTTCGGACGGCCCCGACGAGTTCCTACGGCGGCTCGGCGAGTCGTATTACGGCAAAAGCTTCCGCCGCTTTCCGGCCCAGTATATCGAAGGCACGGCGGACCGCATTCTCTATGAATGGCACCGCAAAACCATCACCTATTCCACCAACCCGACCGTCGTCATGCTCTGCTACATCTACCTGGCCGGCAACGAGGTCAACAACATCATCCATATCGTCGAAGGCGTCCGCTACGGTTTCTATCCCGAAAAAATCCAATCCATGCTCATCGGAGCGGCTGACTGACACTCCTTTCCGGTGGTGAAATCCATGGCTATCGTGAAAATGAACCTCGTGCGCGCCGCCGGCAACCTCAGCCGGCTCGACCGCTTTATCGAGGCGTGCTACAACAGCGGCGAGTTCCAGCCGGAGAACGCCGTCGAATACCTCTCGCGCTCCATGGGGTTCAGCGAATTAAGGGAAGAAAACACTTTCGCCCCGGTTATTCAGAAAATCGAAGAACTCGCCAAACTGCTCGGCGTGACGCTCAAAGCGCAGCCGGTCTCTTTTGAGGAAATCAGCAATACCCCGGACGCCGGCAAAGTCAGCGCGTTCGAACAGGAAGTCGCGCGCATCTACGCCGAGCGCAAAGAACTCACCGACCAGCTCGAAGCCTGCGACAAGGGCATCGAGCAGTTCAGCCATTTCGAAAGCCTCGACGTCGACCTCGGGGAACTGTTCGCCTGCGAATTCATCAAAATCCGTTTCGGCCATTTCCCGAAAGACAGTTACTACAAACTGCTCGCCTACGACGAAAACCCCTATCTGTTTTTTGTACCCTGTTCGAATACACAGACCGAGTACTGGGGCGCCTACTTCGCGCCGCAAAGCAAGGTGGAGGAGATCGACCGCATCTTTTCGCTGCTGTATTTTGAAAGAATCCATCTGCCCGGGGGCGCCGGCTCGATTGCCGAGATTATTAAAAACCTCGAGAACAACGAGGCCATCATCAAAGAGCAGATCGCCCGCCTTGACGGCGAAATCGGCAGTTACTGGCAGGAAAACTCCGGCGAAATCACCGCGCTGTATTCGCACTTCAAAAAGCTCGACGAATTGTTCAACATCCGGTCCTTTGCCGCGTATAAAAGGAACCAGTTCTATTTTGTCTGCTGGATGCCCGCCGCCTATATCGGGAAACTGAAATCGAACCTCGCCGGGCTGGACGATATCAACGTTGAAATCGGCCAGTCCGAAAAAAAAAACGCGGACACGCCGGTAAAGATACGCAACAGCCTTTTCGTCAGGCCTTTTGAGTTTTTTGTCACCATGTACGGCATGCCCTCCTACGGCGGAGCGGACATCACCGCTTTCGTCGCGCTGACTTATACTGTGATTTTCGGCATGATGTTCGGCGACCTGGGGCAGGGGCTGGTGCTCGGGGCGGCGGGTTACCTGATGTGGCGCTTCAAGGGAATGGCGCTGGGCAAGGTGCTCGTCCTGTGCGGCGCTTCGTCGATGTTTTTCGGTTTTATTTTCGGCTCGGTGTTCGGCTACGAGAATTTGCTCGACCCGGTGTACCGCGCGATGGGCCTGGCTTCCAAACCCCTGCCGGTGATGGAATCGGTCAACGCCATCCTGTTCTTCGCCATCTGCATCGGCATCGCGCTCGTCACGCTGTCCATGGCGATTCACGTGTACGACTCGATGAAGAAAAAACTGTTCGGCGAGGCCTTGTTCAGCAACAACGGCCTGGCCGGCATTGTATTTTACCTCGCCGGCGTATCGGAGGTTTACGCCTTCATGAGCGGCCGGAGCCTCATCCCCCCCGCGGCGGCGCTGGCCTGCCTTTCCGCCGGAGGGCTGTGTATCTTTTTCAAAGACTTTCTCATCGCCAAAATCGACCGCCGCGAGGCAAGCGAGCGGGCGAGCCCCGGCGAGTTCGTGATGCAGAACATTTTCGAGATGCTCGAACACGTACTGGCCTATTTCAGCAACACCCTCTCCTTTCTGCGGGTCGGCGCCTTCGTCCTGGTGCACGCGGGCATGATGATGGTCGTTTTTTCGCTCGCGAACGAAGGCAGAAATATCGTTGTCGTGATATTGGGCAACGCGCTGGTCATCGTCCTCGAGGGTCTGCTGACGGGGATTCAAACGCTCAGGCTCGAGTTTTACGAAATGTTCAGCCATTTCCTGGAGGGCGAGGGCAGGCCCTTCCGCTCGGTAAACCCCTCGTTCAAAAGCGCGAAAAAGCAGTTGGAACTCAAGTAAACATATCGGAGGTTTTTGTCATGCTTTGGTTGACTGTTCTGTTGGTTCTGGTTGTCCCTGCAGCTTTGTTCGGTTCGGTCCTGTACGCGCTGTCGAGAAAGGCGCACGGCAAACCGGCCGGCCGGGTTTTTAAAACGCAGCTGGTCGTGTTCGCCGTCATCGCCATTACGGTTTCGTGCCTGGTGTTCACCGCCGCCGCGGCGGGTTCCACGCAGACGACGACGGCCGCGGCCGCCCAGACGCAGGCCGATACCACCGGTTTCAAAGGACTCGGCCTTCTGGCTGCCGGCATCGTGACCGGCCTGGCCGGTATCGGCGGAGGCATCGCCGTCGCGGCGGGCGCCCCTGCCGCGATCGCGGCGTCGAGCGAGGACCCGAAAAGTTTCGGCAAGTCGCTGATTTTCGTCGCGCTGGGCGAATCCATCGCGCTGTACGGCGTGGTCATTTCCATTCTCATCCTCAACAAAGTCTGAACCCGGCGGAGGAATGTTCGCGTGCGTTTTTTTCTGGTCAGCGACAACGTCGACACCCAGGCGGGGCTTCGCCTTGCGGGCATCGAAGGCACCGTCGTCCATGAACTCGGCGAGTTCACGGCGGCGATGGACCGCGCCGTGTCCGACCCGGATATCGGCATCGTGCTCGTCACCCAAAAACTCGGCGAGCTGTTCCCGGACGTGCTGCTGAAATATAAGGTCGACTGCAAACGCCCGATCATTATCGAGGTACCGGACAGGCACGGCCTGAAAGACGTCAACACCATCGAGCGGTACGTGCAGGCCGCCATCGGCATCAAACTCTGATACGCCAAGTCGCGGGAGGCGAAAAGAATGGCAGACAGCCAGGATGTTAAAATGGAACAATTTTTCGCCGCGATCGACGAAGACCTCAAGCGCCGCCGCGCCCAGATTGAACGGGAACTCGCGGATACCATGGCGCGGGAACGCGCGAACGCCGAAAACGAGGCGCGCGAACTGAGCCTTTCGGTGATACGCGCCGAGGAGCGGCGCGCGCACGTCCTTGCCGCCAGGCAGGTCGCGCAGCTGGAGGAGACGCTCAGCGCGCAGCTTGCGCAAAAAAAAGAGGACATTGCCGCCGCGGTTTTTTCACAGGTGCGCTCACAAATCGCCGCGTACACCGAAACGCCGGCGTATAAGGATTTCCTGGTCCAAAGCGCGAAAAGAATCGCCGGATACTACCGCCGGGGCGGAATTGCCTTCCGGGCGAGGCAAAGCGACCTGCGTTTTGCCGACGACATCCGCGCCGCCGCGGGGGTTCCCTGCGAAGTGACGGCGGACGAGGGCATTCAGCTCGGAGGCCTGCGCGCCGAATGCGAGGGCAGCAACGTCGGCGTCGACGACACGCTCGACTCGAGGCTCGAAAGCCGCAAGCAGGAATTCTTCGAAATGTCCGGCCTTTCCAAATACAATTAGGCCTCTTTGAAGGCAGGGTGATTTTTTTGTCGACAGAATACACTGTTTTTTCCATCAACGGCCCCGTCGTCACCGTCAGGGGCAAAACGGATTTGAAAATGCTTGAACTCGTGCGTGTCGGCCGCCGGCAGCTCTCGGGCGAGGTCATCGGCATCGGCGCGGATTCGGCGACGATACAGGTGTATGAGGATACCTCCGGCATGAAACCCGGCGAGCCTGTCGTGTCGACGGGCGGGCCGATGAGCGCCGTGCTGGGGCCCGGCATCATGAAAAACATCTACGACGGAATCCAAAACCCCCTGCTTGCGGTCGCCGAGCAGGCCGGCAATTTCATCACCCGCGGCATCAAGTCCTTCCCGCTCGACGAAAACGCGCTGTGGGATGTGGAAATCCTCGTCAAACCCGGCGACCGGCTCAAAGGCGGCGACTGCTACGCCCGCTGCCCCGAAACGCCCGTAGTCATGCATAAAATCCTGCTGCACCCGTTGCTGGCCGGCGAGGTGGCCGACTGCAAGCCAAGCGGCCGATACAGGGTCAACGACACCATCGCGACTTTGAAAGACAGCGCCGGCCGCCTGCATGAGCTGACGCTCTGCCACACCTGGCCGATTAAAAAAGCGAGGCCCGTCAACAGGCGGCTGCCTCTGACGAGGCCGCTGATTACCGGCCAGCGGATTGTGGACACCCTGTACCCCGTGGCCAAAGGCGGGGCGGCGGTCGTGCCCGGCGGTTTCGGTACGGGCAAGACGGTTACGCAGCACCAGCTGGCCAAATGGTGCGACGCGGATATCATCATCTACGTCGGCTGCGGCGAACGGGGCAACGAAATGACACAGGCGCTCAGGGAGTTCGCGGAAATCACCGACCCGCGCACCGGCAGCCCGCTGACCAACCGGACCGTGCTGATCGCCAACACCTCGAATATGCCCGTCGCGGCAAGGGAGGCCTCCATCTACACGGGCATCACCATCGCCGAATATTACCGCGATATGGGTTATCACACCGCCCTTTTTGCCGACTCGACGTCGCGCTGGGCGGAAGCGCTGCGCGAAATCTCGGGCCGTTTGGAGGAAATGCCCGCCGAGGAGGGGTTCCCGGCCTATCTGCCCTCGCGGCTGTCGGAGTTTTATGAGCGCGCCGGCTTGTTCGAGCTGCTGACCGGCGAAACGGGCTCCGTCACCGCCATCGGCGCCGTGTCGCCGCAGGGCTCGGATTTTTCCGAACCGGTGACGCAGAACACCAAGCGTTTCACCCGCTGTTTCTGGGCGCTCGACAAAAACCTCGCGTACGCCCGCCATTTTCCGGCCATCAACTGGACCGACTCCTACAGCGAGTACCTGTCCGACCTGTCCGCCTGGTACGACGAAAACGTCGGCGCCGACTTTGTAACCATGCGAAACCGCATGTACGCCATCCTTCTCGACGAGAAGGAACTGATGGATATCGTCAAACTCATCGGCGCGGACGTGCTGCCCGACGAACAGCGGCTGATTATCGAAACGGCGCGGGTCATCCGCATCGGCTTCCTGCAGCAGGACGCCACCAATCCCATGGATACGTCCGTTCCACTTATTAAACAGTTGGGCATGATGCGCTGCATGATCACACTCTACGATACCTGCGCCGACCTCATTAAGAACAAGGTGCCGCTGTCGAAAATCACCGCGACGGGGCTTTTCGACAAGACGGCGTCGCTCAAGCAGAAAATCCCGAACGACAAACCCGAAATGTTTGACGACTTCCTTTCGGAAATCAGAAATACGCTGCGCCCGCTTGCGCAAACGCCCGGTGAGGTGCCGAAATGATTTTTGAATATATCGGCCTTGAAAGAATCAACGGCTCGCTGGTCGTGATCGACAATGTGGAAAACGCCGGTTTCGACGAACTGGTCGAAATCCGCCTAGACGACGGCAGCGTCCGGCACGGCCGCATTATCCGCATCGACGGCAAACTGGCCACCATCCAGGTCTTCGAGGGGACGTCGGGCATCTCCGGCGTCAACACGCGGACCCGCCTGACGGGCAAGCCCCTCGAACTTTGCCTGTCGCCCGATATCACCGGCAGGGTTTTCGACGGGCTCGGCCGCCCGATAGACGGCAAGGGTTTTTCAGCCGCCTCGTGCAGCAGGGACATCAACGGCTCCGCCATCAACCCGGTGCGGCGCGTCTATCCGCGCAATTTCATCGAAACGGGCATTTCCTCCATCGACGGGCTCGCGACGCTCATCCGCGGCCAGAAACTGCCGATTTTCTCCGGTTCCGGGATGAAGCACAACGAACTGGCCGTGCAGATCGTCCGCCAGGCCTCTATCGCGGAAAGCGAGGATTTCGCCATCGTGTTCGCCGCGATGGGCGTCAAAAACGACGTCGCCGACTATTTCCGCCGCTCGTTTGAGGAGGCGGGGGTCATGAACAAAGTGGTGATGTTCCTCAACCTCTCCAACGACCCGATCATCGAGCGCATCATCACGCCGCGCTGCGCGCTGACCGCCGCGGAATACCTCGCGTTCGAACTTCAGATGAATATCCTCGTCATCCTGACGGATATCACCTCCTATGCCGAAGCGCTGCGGGAGTTCAGCTCCTCCAAAGGCGAAATCCCCGGCAGAAAAGGCTTCCCCGGGTATCTGTATTCGGACCTTGCCTCCATCTACGAAAGGGCAGGCATCATCGAGGGCTGCAAGGGCTCTGTCACGCAGATTCCGATCCTGACCATGCCCAACGACGACATCACCCACCCGATCGCGGACCTGACGGGCTATATCACCGAAGGGCAGATCGTGCTCGACCGCGCGCTCGACTCCACGGGCGTCTATCCGCCGGTCAGCATCCTGCCCTCCCTGTCGCGGCTGATGAAAGACGGCGTCGGGGAAGGGTATACCAGGGACGACCACAGCGCGGTCGCCAACCAGCTGTTCTCCTGCTACGCGCGGGTGCTCGAGGCGCGCAGCCTCGCCTCGGTTATCGGCGAGGACGAGCTGTCGCCCGACGACAAACTGCTCATGGAGTTCGGCAGGGCCTTCGAGCAGCAGTTCATCAACCAGGGGGCGGAGGAGAGAAGAACGGTCACCGAAACGCTCGACCTCGGCTGGCGGCTGCTGAGCGTCCTGCCGTGCAGAATGCTTGAGCGCGTCAGCGACGCGATGCTCGACGAGCACTATACCGGCAAAGGGTAAAGGGACCTCGTATGCCGCAAAGGGTTTTCCCGACGAAAAACAACCTGCTCAACGCCAAACGCACGCTGCGGCTGGCCCGCCTGGGCTATGACCTGATGGACCGCAAGCGCAGTATTCTCGTGCGGGAAATGATGACGCTGATCGACCGGGCGAAAAGCATACAACGCGAGATCGCGCTTATCTACGCCAGGGCTTACCAGGCGCTGGAACGGGCGAACGCGACCATCGGTTTTTGCGGCGAACCGGCGAAAACCATCCCCGTCGAAAAGGGCCTGACGCTCGACTACCGCAGCGTGATGGGCGTCGAACTGCCGACCGTACGGCTGGAAAAAAGGCGGCCGGAGCTCTATTACGGGCTCGACCTGACCAATACGACCCTCGACGAGGCGTACCTGCTGTTTGAGGAGGTCAAGGTCCTGACGGCGCAGCTCGCCCAGGTGGAAAGCAACGTCTACCGCCTGGCCGACGCGATCAAAAAAACCCAGAAGAGGACCAACGCGCTCGACAAGGTGATTATCCCGAACCTTCACTCGACCATCAAAGGCATCAACGACGCCCTTGAGGAGAAGGACCGCGAGGAGTTCTCGCGGCTGAAAGTTATTAAATGGAAAAAAGAAAACGGCCCCGGCGCAACGCGCTGAGGCCCTTTTCCTCCGCCGCGGGAAACCGCGGTTTTTTTATACTCGATCCTTATTGGAGTTCGACGATTTCGGGGTATTCTCCCCCCAGCATGCTCTCGACTTTGGCATCCGCGCAAAAGACGCCGGAGCCGTTGACAAACAGGTCGATTTTATCGAATCCCGTAACGGGGGAAGCGCCTCTCGCGGCCAGCGCCGCGTTGACGGCGGCGACCACGCCGGCTTCGTCGAAACCGAACAGCGCGGCGACTTCCGTATCGGCAAGGCGCCGGTCGGCGCCGTAATCATAGGCATAGTAAAGGTTGTCCGCGACAGCCTCGCTCTGGTAATACGCCGTCAGGGTGGATACCGACAGGAACAAAACGCCCTTATCGGCATAATATTCGTACGATACCCTGTTGAGCCGGTCGTAACCGGAAAGGTCCCCGGCGGAGGCGCGCTCGCTGAGGATGTTCGCCTTGAGGGCCTCCATCTCGGCGTTGACGGCCGCCGCGCCCGGTTTGCCTGAAACAATCATCGGGATTTTGACTTGAAATCCCGCGCTGAAATCGGCGTCGAGGGCTTTGGTGTCGTCAAGGGTGTACAGGTCTTTCACCGCGGGCGCCTGCGTGCCCTGCGCCGTTGTCTGCGTTTGTTGAGTCGTTTGCGCAGCCGTGGTTTCTTCCTGTGTCAGGGAAGAGATGCTCGTCGGCGGCGTCGTGGTTCCGCCGCGCCGGAACCTGCCGGCGAGCAGCGAAAACGGGCCGCAGCCGGACAGCAGCACCAGCATCGCGGCAAGGCAGGCCGCGCAGGAAAACAATCTGTTCTTTTTCATAACAGCCTTCTCCTTTCAACCGGTCGGCCGGGCGGCCGGGCGCCGCCCGTTTACAGTCCCATCTTACCACGAACGGGCTGAATTGCAAATGCGCGTGTCAGGGGACGACGTTGAGCAGAACGATGCCCAGCAGGCCGGCCGCGCAGGCGGAGACCCCGTAACGGTTGAGTTTTTCCCGGTAGACGGCGTGGCCCAGAATCAGCATCACGACAATCGGCGTCACCATCACGACGGGGAAAACGATATAACCCGGCATATTTTTAATCAGATAAAACAGCACCCCGGCGTTGAGCACGCCGACCGTGCCGCTGAAAACGCCGGCGAGCGCCTCAATCTTCGTGGGCAGAACGCTCTTTCGCGCGGCGCAGACGCCCAGCAGAATCAGGAAGGTCACCGTCTGGCAGTAAAAAGCGTAGGAGTAGGGCAGGTTGGGCACGGACTTCGCGGCCAGATACTGCGCCCCCATGGACACGCAGGAGAGAAAGAATCCCAGCAGCACCCAGCCGAACCATTTCATCGAGGGTTTGCCGCCGTCCGCACCGCTGTTGAACGCCATTAAAATCAGCGCCGCAAGACTCAGCAGCAGGCCGGCTCCCGCGAACGCCGAGGGTTTCGCCCCGCCCGGAAAAAAGAGGATATTGAGCAATACCGGCGCGACCATCCCCAGGTTGTTCATCATGACCGTCGGGCCGGAAGGACCGATTTTCAGGCAGTGGAAGATAATCATGCAGTAGCCCAGCGAAAACGCCACGCCGGCCAGCGCCCCGTAGAACATCGCCCGGGGATGAAAAAAAGTCTCCCCGTTCATCTTGGCCGCCGCCGCCGCGGCCAGCGCGCCCGCAAGGCCGATCACCAGGCCGATGTTAGGGGCCCTGCCGCCTTTTTTCATTACGGCGCGGTTGACGGGCCAGATGGCAATCATCAGGCCCGTGGAAAACAAAAGCATCAGATACGGCATGGTTCGGCCTTTCACCGGCGGATTATTCCGCCGTTATTTTCGAGTAGAAATACAGTTTCGACGACCGCGGGCAGGGCAGGCAAACGCGCAGGCCCGCGGCGAGGGAAGCCCCGTCCGTTTCAAACGCCTCGCCGCTGCCGGCGTCTTCGACACGGTAGGCGGCGGCGCCGTCGAGCCCTTCGAGGCGTAAAACCGCCGAATCGCACGGGCACAGCGGCCTGCGGAACGCCAGCACGATCCCGGCGTTTTTATCCGGGTCGTGATACTGGCTGGCGGCCCAGGAACAGTCGTCCATCGGCGGAGGGGTCAGCGCATAGAAATCGCGTGAAAAATACGGCCTCGCGCGCAGGTATTCCGCGTTGGAGCGGCGCACCCATTCCAGCGGCTGGCCGTCGCTGATTTCCCAGCCCTCGTAACCCCAGTAGGAGGTCGTCAGCGCCGCGGCGTAACTGCTGCGGAAACGGTAGTCGTCCCCGAACAGTTTGCCCGTGCCCGTACCGGTAAACGGCAGCCAGGAGGAAAAGCCCATGTTGTGCGTCTGGGATGTTTCGGGGTCGAAATCCCAGGTGCACTGGTAGTCGCTGCGCCACAGGGGTATCGAGCGGCGCAGCGTTTCGATGTCGATGCGTCTGCCGCCGCTGGCGCAGTTGTCGATGATGAGGGACGGATATTTTTCAAGCAGACGGTCCCAAAGCCGGTACAGCCCCATGATGTGTTTGATCTCACAGATGCCGGCGCGCTCCGGCTCGTCGTTGTCAAGCCAATAGGGCAGCGGATCGGTGTTGAAATCCTGCCGGTAACAGCCCAGCGAGAGGGTTTCGATATAGTGTTCGACCATCGCCGCCGTCCCCTCGAACGCCCCCTCGTCGCCGAGGTTGAGCAGCCAGGTGGCGTTTTCCCGGTCGTCGCCGCGGCGTTTGAAATACCAGCCGGGGTGCTCCCTCGGCGTCGGGTTGGACGCGATGACGCGCTCGGGTTCAATCCACAGCAGGAACTTCATGCCGTTCTCTTTGACCTTGGCGGCGACGTCGAGCAAGCCGTCGGGATGTGTTTTGGTGTTGACGGCCCAGTTGCCCGTCTGGGTTCCCCAGTCGCCGACGTGCTCGCTGGGGCAGTAACCCGAAGGGGAGCCGTACCAGGCGGCGTCCATCCAGAGATATTCGAAACCGAAACGTTCCTGTTTGTATTTTTCAAGCCTTTCGATCACCCCGGCGGTGGGCAAAGCGCCCCACACCATCGTGCAAAACGGCCCGTTTTCCGGCTTGCCGGGTTTGCCGATAAGGGAAAAGTGCTCCCTGACCAGCCGCCGGAACCGGTTGCGGCCCTGCGGCTGATCCCCTTCGTACCCCATCAGCAGCACGGACGATGTCCTGATTTTTTCCCCGGGCAGGAGCCGGAAACCGGTGTTTTCGATGCCCGTCCGGATGCCGATGAAGCCGTCCCCGCGCGTGAAATACGCCTGCCACTGGCCCGACCAGCCGACAGCAACATAAATGCCCTTCCTTTCGCGGCAGACATTGAAAAACGGCGCGGTGCCGTTGGAGGAACGGCCGCCCTCGCAGGCATAGCGGAGCGTTTGCCCCGGCGCAAGATAAGCGGCTTTCGGGCAAAACTCGTCGCGCGCCAGCACGGATCCTTTGGCGCTGTAAACACGGCTCGAGGTCTCTTTGACGCGGTAACCGGGCACGCGCGGTTCGTCGTTTTCAAACGGGACGCGCACGTCGCAGTCAAACAGCGCGGAGATGACGCCGGTCGGTTCCTCGCCCGTGTTTTCAAACCAGTGCACCCATTCGACGGCGTCGAAGGCGGGGTACCGCTTGATGACACGCGTCAATTTCAGGTTGCCCAGACGGATTTCCACCGTCGTTTCGCCGCCGGTTCCCCCGCGCGCGGTTTGCGCGCCGGGCAGCAGGCTTTGAAAACTTTCGCCGCCGTAATCGAAGCTCAGCCCGAACGCCAGGCTGTTTTCGTCCCATTCCATGGATGCGCCTTCTTTCATGGTTGTTCTTTGCCGCAGTCAACGCCGCCCGGGTGTTTTGCCTTCCATTAACAATAAATACGGCGGGGCGAAAATGCAAGGGTCTCCGGAGAAAAACCCGTGTTTTCTTCCGATTGAAATGGGGAGAGGCGTTGATGTATAATCTTTGGTGTTTCGCGCCGGCGCCGCCGGCCGGCCCATCGACCGCGGGAGGTGCTCGTTTGAAGTTGAAGTTCGACAGGGACGCCGTCATTTCCGTCGTTTTCATCGCGTTCCTTTTCGTCGTGCTCGCGGGTACCGGCGCGCGTTTGTACGTAAACCGGCAGGAAACTTTGACTTTGTACGCCGAAACCGCCGGCGCAAACGCGGGCGCGGCGGCCAAGGCAAAAGCCGCGGCGTTTGCCATTTGTAAGAAACTCAACGGCCTGGACGAGAACCTTTTCCGCCGGACGGATTTCATCAGCCTGCACGGGCTGGTCAACCGCGCGATGGGCAACCGCATTATGGAGGAAAAAAACAGCGGCGAAAGAAGCGTCATCAAGCTCGACGACGGTTACCTGACCTTCATCGACCCCCGGCCCGACGGCGGTTTCGCGCAGACAAGCGCGGCGGCCATCGCCTCGTTCGGCTCGCAGCTGGCCGCTTCGGGCTCGCGGCTGCTTTATGTGCAGATGCCTTTTAAAATCAATAGCCTCGATCCGCAGCTGCCCCGGGGCGTAGCAGATTATACCAATGCAAAAGCCAGCGGCCTGCTCGGCGCGCTGGAGGCCAGGGGCGTCGCGACCTTCGATCTGCGCCAGCGTATTCTGGAGCAGCGGCTTGACTACCACGCGCTGTTCTTCCGGACGGACCACCACTGGCTGCCCTCGACCGGTCTGTGGGCCGCCGGGGAGATGTGCGGCGAACTCAACAAAAATTTCGGGTTTTCCGCCGACGCGGGGCTCATCGACCCGGCGAATTTTACCCGCACGGTCTATCAAAAATCCTGGCTGGGCAGCCAGGGCAAGCGGGTCGGCAAACATTACGCGGGGCTCGACGATTTCGAAGTTCTGCTGCCGAAAGAAAACACCGATTTTTATTATTACTACACGTCGGGCAGCACGAGTTTCCAGAAACGGGGCCGCTTTGAGGATACCCTCGTCAACCAGAAATATCTGCAAGACGGCAACCTGTTCGTCAAGAACTGCTATATGTACTATCTCGGCGAGGACCACGGTTTGAAGGTCATCAAAAACATGAACGCGCCCCAGGACAAAAAACTGCTGATCATCGGGGATTCCTATTGCGCGGCGTTCCTGCCATTTCTTGCCCTCGCCGCAAACGCGGAAATCCGCCTTCTGGACCTTAGGCATTACGAGGGTTCCGCCGCGGAATACGCGGCGCTGTACCGGCCGGATTTGACCGTGATCGCTTATTATCCGCTGACCTTCGATAAGCCGGGAGCCTTTGATTTCAACGGCTGAATACGCCGTATTAAGGCCGCGCAAAACGCGCTCCCGGCGAGGGCACACGACGCGCCAATCAAAAATCACGCTGAATAGAAAAGGAGACCGCCATGGCTCAGAAAAGGGATTATCAGGGCAAACCGCTTGAAATCAGGGAGACGCTGCAGCGCCTGGCCATCCGGCAGCCGCGCGGGGACAACCCGGATTTGGTCCGGCGGCTGGAAAATCTGCCCAAAACACCGCTCAGCGCCGCCCAGGCCGCGCGCCTGCCGGATTTTCTGGCGCCGGAAACGATTACCTGCGCGTATGAGGACGGGCAAGGCGTCCTTTGGCTGGGCACCCGCGAGGGGCTTTGGCGCGTGAATGAAAAGGAACCCGAGCCGCTCGACCGCGTCCAGTGTTTCCGGGCGGCGGCCTATATGCTCGACAACGAGGTGCTCGCGGTGTACGGCGACGGCGGCAGCGGCGTGTATGTGCTGACCGCGACGAGCGTGGCGCATATCGCGATGAAAGCGATGTCCGCCAAGGAAAAGGCCGTTTTCCTTTCGGAAGTCGATATGCGCTATGTGCAGCGCCGCGGCATGCTCAGCGGCGCGCGCTGGGACCAGAAGAACGGCCGCTGGGTCGGCCGTGAATCCGACAACGACGGCCTATGGACCTCGCTGGTCGCCATGGGCGACATCTGCCGCTACGCGGTGCTCAGGGACGACCCCTCGGCGACGAAAGAAGAAATCGCGCGCGCGAAAGAAACGGCGACGCGCTGGACGGAGGCTGTCCTGCTGCTGGCCTGCATCCCAAGCTGGAAGGGGAAAGTGGCTTCTTTCGTCCGCTACAACAAGCCCGGCACCAACCGCGCGAGCGACGAGTTCCTGCTGGAAGGCAGGGAGTATAAAATCAACCTGCCCGACCACGGACCGGTCGGCTGCGTGGTCAGCAAGGTGGGCCCCGCCCGGCCGGAGGACTGGGCAACGCAGGGGATGCCGGAAATCGTCTTCCGCAATGTGGAGGGCTACATCGCCCGCTCCTACCATGTCAACGACCCGGAGAACGACCCCGTCCCCTTCGGCGACGGCGTGTTTTTCCGCAAAAAGTTCACGCCCGACGGCAAGCTGGTGTCCGTGCGCATCCCTTCCACCTCCGACAAGGGGGACGACATCCCGCCCCTTCTGACGGTGGACAGCTCCATGGAAATCCCCGCGCGGCTGAAAAAACTGTACACCGATGAAGTGAACCCAAAAACCGGCAAACCCTGGGGCGACGACGACATCATCTATAAATGCGACACTTCCAATGACGAACTGGTCGGCCATTACGCGGTCTGGCACCTGGCCTACGATATCCTCGGGCCGGAAGACCCCGAACTGGCGGACATCATCAAGACCGTCGTGCGGCGGCACGCGAGGCATTTCACCGACAACAACTACTGCCACACCGACGCCGGCGGCCAGCCGACCTCCTGGGCGAGGATGAACCGCGAATACTACATGAACGAGTACTCCGACGGCTTCCCGGACGCGCCGCTGGGCCTTTCCATCCTGCTGCAGCTGTACAAGGTCGCCCACCACATCACCGGCGACGAGGAATGGGACCGCGAGTACCGCAAACTCGCGCTCGAAGAGCCGTACCGCTACGCGGACCTGCTGCGCGAGCATTTCGAACGCTACCGTATCATCGCGAAGGACCTCGTCGAGGACGAGAACGACGAGGAAGAAATTTTCAACCGCGTGGTCAAGATCATGAACTACTCCGACGTGCGCATGGCCGCCGTTTCGTACTACACCCTCTCGCAGTTGGAAACCGACCCGGTGCTGCTGGAGAAATACCGGCAGGGCGCGGATTCCTGGTGGGAACTTGAAAAATACGCGCGGGATATCGAATGGTCGCTGATTTACCAGGTCATCCATAACGAAGCGGAGCAGTTCGACGGATTCGGCCGCTCCTGCCTCGATATGCTCCGGTGGCAGATCAGCCGCTACCCCGTCAACTCGCGCGAGTTCCTTATCGACAACGCCACACGCCCGGATGCGGTTGAGGACGAGGGGTTCCTGTTCTATCCGGACAGCGGAAAACCCTACGCCGTGGCGATGGACGAGCGCGGCAGCACGGGCGCGAACTTTTTCCAGGCCAGACAGGGGCACATGGGCCGTCATCTGCACGAGTCGTACAACATCATCATGCCCTACTGGATTGCGCGTTACAACAAACTCCTCGTCGAAAAAGGAAAAGACAGCGGCATCCCGTTCGAGGAATTGTTCCGTGTGCTCGACCAGGCGTGACCGGCGCGGAACCGGCGGTGAAATCCATTGATTGTCCGCATGACACAATCAAACATGGCCGATTTCAATACGGCCAACGAGCCGATTGACATCATCGGCCGCCTGCTCCCGAAATACGAGAACGGCTGCTGGTCCTGCGCCGAGGAACTTTTCGCTTTTTCGAGCGAAAAGCCGTACGAGCCCAACGCTGCCCGTGCCGGGGATTACGTCGGCCGGCAGGACAAAGCCGTATTCTTTTCTATCGGCGGCGACGGTTGCGAAGGGCAGATCGTGCTGGCGAAAAACTGGAACGGCTATGCCCTCATCGAGGACTTTTGCGTCAGGAAAGCGGCGAGGCGTTCGGGCGTCGGCAGCGCGCTGTTCGAAGCGGCCGTCGCGTGGGCCAAAAGCGCCGGTTTCCCCGGGCTGGCGGCCGAAACGCAGGACAACAACCTGGCCGCCTGCCGCTTCTACGCCAAACAGGGCATGGCCATCGGTTCGGTGGACGTCATCGATTATGACAAACTGCCGCTCGCCGCGGAAGAAAAAGCGGTCTACTGGTATATGAAGTTTTGACACGGTGGCGGAGGGTTGCCCATGCCGTACAGCGACAGGTACATGGCCTATATGGGGCTGGGGCCGAAACGCATCCCCCACTGGGAGCACTGGTCGAACCCGGACGCCGAAACCTGGCTGACCGGCATCGACTACTATGAGCACCCGCGGCTTTGCCGGCTGAAACTGCGCGAACTCTACCCGCAGCTGGGGCTCGGCGTGCCCGACTCCGACAAGCCGAGGCCGCGGCCGCGCCTGGGCGCCGGGGGCGACAGTTCGGACAGCGCGAAGCACACCGTCCGCTGGGGAGACGGTGAAACGGCCACCTGGGAGCACGGCGAGGCGTTTTTCAAAACCGAGGAGGACGTGTTCGCCTTCAGCCCGCTCGAGCACGCCGCCGATTTTGTCAAGTGGCCGCACGTGGTCGTCGATTGGGACTACAGCAGCGAGGAAAAACTGTTTGAATTTTTCGGCGGCGACGACTCGCCCGGCGCACCCGACAAAGCGCCGGAGGGTTCCGACGCTTCCGTGTGTTTTTACAACACCATGTTCATGTGGCCGCTGCTGACCTTCGGCTGGGAGATGTTCCTGCGCTGCTGCCTCGACGAGCGTTTTCAGCGCGTGATGGACGAGTTCGCCGAGCTCAACCGGCGGGTGTTCCGCGCGTTCGCCCGGCTGCCGGTCAATTTTGTCATCTGCCACGACGACATCGTCACCACGCGCGGGCCCGTATGTTCGCCGAAATGGATGAACCGCTATATCTTCCCGCGGTACGAGGAGTTCTGGTCCATCGTCAAAAGCGCGGGCAAAGAGGTCATCTTCATGGCGGACGGCTGCATGGACGCTTACGCCGACGACGTCTTCGCCTGCGGGGCGAGGGGCATCATCTCGGAGCCTTACACCGACTACAAAGCCATCGCCGCGAAGCACAAGGACTGCTTCCTCGCCGGCGAGGGCGACAACCGCATCCTGAGTTCCTGCGACGGCGCGGCCATTAAAAAGATGGTGCTGAGCATGGTCGAAACGGCTCAAATGACCGGCGGCTATATGATGTGCATCGGCAACCATATCCCCTGGAACGTGCCTGGCGAAGGCATCAAGATGTATTTGGACTATTCGGCGCGGTACGCGCATCGCTGAAAGAGAAAAAAGCCCGCAACCGTGCAATCCGCATTTCCGCCCGCGGACTGCACGGCTGTTTTTTGCCGTTCGATTTGATCATCGGTTTAATTGATTGCATATTTATTCATTTTATCGGGGTTCTGTTTTCAAAAATCAGCATAACTACTAACTATTATTGACAATACTAAAATAAAATGATAATATAAGCCACAATATTTCTTTTGTTTTGTTCAGCCGACGGTGATGAATATGGATACACCTCTTGTGAAAATCAGCAACACGCAAGAGTATATCGGCGTTTTAACGGATATTATCGCCTGCGGCAACGCCGTTTCGGTCCTTGCATGCGGGGTGAGCATGTACCCCTTCCTTCGAAACCGCAGGGACACCATCCATATCGGGAAAGCGGATCTATCCAAGCTGAAAAGAGGGGATATCGTCCTTTTCCGGCGAAAAAACGGCCAGTATGTGATTCACAGGATTTACAGCAAAGATAAAAAAGAGAACCAATTTTATCTAATCGGCGATTTCCAAAGCGTGAAAGAGGGGCCGGTTGAAGCGGAGCAAATCAAAGGAATCGTCGTTTCGGCCAAACGAAACGAAAAACTCATTCAACCCGGCAACATCGTCTGGGAATTTTACGAACATATTTGGCTGGCCCTTGTTCCGGTCCGGAGATTCATCATCAGCGCCGCCGTCAAAATGTTCGGTCTTTCCGTCGAATAGGCATCGCCCCGCGGCTGAGTACTGTGGGTGGATATGATGGGTATTTGTTCAAAAGGCGATTTGTTTTCGGAAGAATATCTGCTTTTTCTGTCCAACAAATACCGCGCAAAACAACTTCCGTTGTGCGGCACGCTGGAATTGACGCCGCGATGCAATTTCCGGTGCAAAATGTGCTATGTCCGGCTTCAGCCCAGGCAAATGAAAACGATCGGCGCCGAGAGAACCGCGCGGGAATGGACGGACCTCATCGGACAGGCCGTCAAAGAGGGCACGCTGCTGTTTGAACTGACTGGCGGAGAGGTGCTTTTAAGACAGGATTTTTTTGATATTTACCGCTTTATCGTTCAAAACGGCGGCTTGCCCATCATCCTTTCTAATGCGTCCCTGCTGGATGAGGAAAAAATCCGGTTCCTTGCCGAATATCCCCCCTATCTTTTTTCTTTTACGATGTACGGTGCCTCCAACGAAACCTATAAGAAGCTTTGCGGTATTGAAAACGGGTTTGACACCGTGATCCGCAATTTCCACATGCTGAAAGAAGCAAAAATCAAACTTGAATTTAAGATGACGCTGACAAAGGAGAATATCGCCGATTACGGCGCCGTACGGGAAATCGCCAACCGGAACGGATATACGCTCCATTATGACTATAACGTCAGGAATCCTATCCGGGGCGCGCATTCCGAGGGCAAGGAACTCGGTATCGGCTTGGGCAATCTGCCCGTTTTTTTAGATAAAAATTATCACGCCCGCTATTCGACCGGCCCGTTCATCCGGCGCTGCGGCGCCTATCACGCCTCGTTCTTTATCACGTGGGATGGGAAAATGAGCCTTTGCGCAACGGCGTTCGAGCCCTTTACCTTGCCTTGGCGGGACGGTTTCCACGCGGCGTGGAAAGAACTGTGCCGAAAATTAGACGCTGTCACAGGCCCGCCCGAATACGAGAATTGCGATATGAAGCCGTACTGCAACGTATGCATCGGCAGACTGATGGCGGAAACCGGAAGCAGCAGCGTTTGTTCGCCCGCATTTTGCGAACGGGCAAGGCTGTGCAAAAAAGCCCTGGAAACCACCGGCAATGTCTCTTAACTTCAATAAATAAAAATAAACACAGATCAATTAAATAATTGCAACCGGAGGGACGGCCTTATGAAAATCAAACCTGGTTTTGTTAAAAGGGAAATAGACGAGACTTACGTCGTCATCCCAACCGGCGCAAACCTCAGCAGTTTCGACGCGCTCATCGATTTAAACGAAACCGGCGCGTTCCTTTGGGATTGTCTGGCGGAGGACGCGACAATTTCGCAGCTGGTCGAAAAGATGACGGAAGCTTACGATGTCAGCCCAGAGGAAGCCGAGGCGGGCATCCGCGATTTTGTCACATTTTTACAGGAAAACGGTATCATCGAGCCATAAAGGTGACGCCATGAAGAGGCCTTCCTCCCCAACAAACATTTCTATTTCTGAAAAATATTTCTTTACGTTGTTCGGCCGCTGCAGAGAAAAACGAATCCCGATTTGCGGCACTCTGGAGCTGACGCCGAGATGCAATTTCAAGTGCAAAATGTGTTATATCCGCCTGGAACCCGCGCAGATGAAAAAAATCGGCAGGGAACGGACGGCCGCCGAATGGATAGAACTAATCAAAAGCGCCGCGCAAGCCGGCACATTAATCCTGCAACTGACCGGCGGAGAGGTTTTTTTACGTTCCGATTTTTTTGAAATCTATGAAAAGGCCGTCAGCCTCGGCATCGTGCCCATCATCCTTTCCAACGCATATCTCATCGACGAAGCGGCCGTAAAAAGGCTTGCCGGGCATCCGCCTTATTCTGTTTCGGTATCGCTTTACGGCGCTTCAAACGCAACGTACCAAAAGCTTTGCGGAGTCCGGGACGGTTTTGACGTTGTATTAAGAAACTTACTGCTGATGAAAGAAAACGGCATTCCCATCGAGCTGAAGATGACCGTGACGAAGGAAAATGTGAAAGACTTCTCCGCTGTCGAAAAAATCGCGCGGGAGAACAATTGGCAATTTCGTTACGGGTACCACCTCAACAACCCCGTCAGGGGCGCGGTATCCGAGGGCAAAGCGATGTCCGCCGATTTCGGGAGCCTGCCCCAAAACCTGCTGAGTGCCCCGGGAAAGAATGATTCCCTTCTTCTTTTCCCCAAAAACTGCGGTTCCGTCAACGCCGCTTACTGCATCACCTGGAACGGAAACATGCAGCTTTGTCCGACGGCAAGCGTCCCGTACACCGAGCCCTTCCAGGACGGTTTTATCAACGCCTGGCATTCCCTTTGCGATCAGCTCACTGTTATCGAAGGTCCCAACGAATGCAAAAACTGCGCCGACAAAGCTTTCTGCGGCATTTGTTTGGGAAAATTGTACGCGGAAACACAAGATTACGGCAAAGTACCCGCGTCGTTTTGCGCCGAGGCCAGAGAACGCCGCGAGTCTTTTGAAAACGGACAATTAGCCAGCCGGCATGAAACGAATCACTGACAGACAGGATATGGTTTGGAAGGGAGGTGTAAGTATCAAAAAGACGTATGTTACCCCAAGGGCGTCGATTATCTCCTATGAAACCGACCAGATGCTCATTTCCGGCGTAGGCAGTGATTTGGATGATGCAAAATGCAATGACTGCCATGGTATAGGGTGGTGTAACGACAGGCCGGCGAATTCACCAAACCCGGAGGTCCCTTGCACGACTTATCCCAGCAAACCGGAAGACGCCTTCACTCTCGTATGGTGGATGTTATGTTCCAATCCTCGTCATACCCCGCCGGATCCTCCGGTGTATCCGCCGCCGGGTTGGCCGTAATCAACCGTTTCAACCGTTCCTTCATTATCAGAAAAGCATAAATCCTGTCTGCCGCTTACCAAAAGGGGTATCAAAATCGCCGGTTATTTTGATACCCCCGGTTTTTGGTCCGCGAAGGGTCAAGCAAGAATCCGATGAGGACGCGTTGCCGAATATGAAAAACAAAAAAGAAATCATCAACAGACAAATACTCCGCGAAATCATCGCGACGTTCAAGTGGAACTACCAATACACCAAACGGTATTCCGGCAGAATTGTTCTCTGCCTGCTGCTCGGCCTGATCGCAACCGGCTTGAGCCTTGTCAGCAGCGTCGCGTTCAAATTCGTCATCGATTCGGTCGTCGGCAAAAATCTTTCCGGCGTTCGGACGGCGTTCGCCGCAACAATCCTGCTGTCGCTTTGCAACATCCCCATCAATTCGCTTTCAAGCCGCATATCGCTCAGAGTGAATATCAGGATCACCAACAGCATGATCGCGGACGCCTTTCAAGCCATTTTGAATACGCGCTGGGAAGATATTTCCGTTTATCAGACCGGCGACCTGCTCAACAGGCTTCATTCGGATGTCAGAACGGTTTCGGGGATTGTCGTTTCGACTTTGAACTCCGTTTTACTCAGTTCGGCCATGATGTTCGGCGCTTTCGCGGTCATTGTGTATTACGACCCCACTTTCGCCTTCCTTTCCCTCCTGTCGGCGCCGTTCCTCGGCATCATTTACAAACTGATGATGAAAAGAATCCACGCTTTCAGCATGGAAACGAAAAAAATCGACAGCGAACTGATGTCTTTCAATGCCGAATCGTTAAAGAACATACAGATATTAAAAGCGTTCGCCATTGAACCGTTCCGTGTTTATAATCTGCGGCGCGTTCAGTCAAGATACGAAAAAGTGAATATGGATTTTAATAAAATCTCGCTCATCGTCTCGGCTTTTATGGGAGTTCTGGGCATGTTCACGAATTACGCTTGCTACGCCTGGGGCATATACAGGCTTTGGACGGGCGGCATCACCTTCGGGACGATGACGCTTTTTCTACAGCTGTCTTCCATCTTCAGGTCTTCTTTTTCGTCGATAACGGGCATCGTACCCGGTTTGGTTTCGGCGTCGACGTCGACGAGCCGGATTATGGAGGTGATGAGGCTCAACCGCGACGAACAGCCGGACGTGGAAAGCAGCAGAAAAACGACGGAGAACTGCCTGCGGTACGGCGCCGAAATTGCGTTCGAAAACGTCGAAGTGAAGTATAAAAACAGCGACGCGATCGTCGAAAACGTCCATATGCTCTTTGACCGCAACGATACCGTGGCTTTGATCGGGTCTTCCGGCAGCGGAAAAACAACCATTTTCCGCGCCCTGCTCGGGCTTATCCGGCCAAGCGGAGGAAAGATTTGCGTCAGAATAAAAGCGGACGGGTCCCGGGAAATACCGGTCAGCGAACACACCAGGTCTTTGTTTGCCTATGTTCCCCAGGGCAATACGGTTTTTTCAGGCACAATAGCCGATAATCTGAGGACCGTCAAGCCGGATGCAAGCGACCCCGAAATTGTCGACGCGTTGAAAGCAGCCTGCGCTTACGACTTTGTCGCCGAAATGGAAAACGGCATCAACACGTATGTAGGCGAAAACGGTATCGGCATATCCGAAGGGCAGGCGCAGCGCATCGCAATCGCCCGCGCAATCATTTGCGGGAAGCCGATTATCCTGTTCGACGAGGCCACCAGTTCGCTCGACATTGAAACCGAGCGCAATATCCTGCAGAATGTCAAAAATACCAAAGGCAACCGAATCTGTATTTTCAGCACGCATCGTTTCGGCGTGCTTGAAATCTGCGACAAGGTTTACCATGTTGCGGATCACAGCATCCGGCCGTTGACCCTGGCCGAGGCAAGGAAAATCTGTACCGAAACCCAAAACCGGCCCGGAGAAGATTAACATGCCCCTGTATTCTATCGCCGATTTTACCGTCGACCTTCGCTGTTCAGGCCGCATATTGTCGCAGGCGCGGCCTTATCTTGCAACGGCGGTTCAAAACGGCAGCCCGGATTTCAAGATTGAAGTGACCCGCGGCAGAATCGCCAGTTTAAAAATCAAACATCCCGGTTGGAGCGACGACGATATAGAATATTGCTACTCGGGATTGGATTTTAATATTGAAGTCGTTCGCCGCAACGCAATTGTTTTGCACGCTTCGGCCGTCGTGCTCGACGGTTCCGCCTATCTTTTTTCCGCCGATTGCGGCACGGGAAAATCAACGCACGCCTCTCTTTGGGTGGAATATTTTCAGGGTAAAAACTGCTTTATCCTCAACGACGACAAACCGGTCATCCGGAAGACAGACGGCCGGTATTACGCCTACGGAACGCCGTGGAGCGGCAAGGCGGACATCAGCATCAACGAAAGGCACCCGGTCCGGGGACTGTGTTTTCTGGAAAGGGCCGATGTCAATCACATCGGGCGCATTCCTCAAAAAGAGGCTTTTCAACGAATGTGGGGCCAGGTTTTACGGCGCTTCGACAGCCAAACACCCGTTATCAGCGCCGGCATTCTGACGGATTTTTTAGCGGAAGTGCCCGCTTATGTCCTTGAATGCAACATCAGCCCGGATGCGGTTATTACGGCCTGGACCGCTATGTCGGCCGGCGGCAGCCGCGCCTTTCAAGAATAAAATTTTGGCTTTGAATTAAGATATAATAGCATTCAATAGTATCGCATTGACCGGCGAATGTATTCATTGTCCTCATCCGGCAGCAAAGGTAAACGCATATGACCGCCGAGTTTTCCTATTTAATTTATTTAACCTATTGCGGCGCAACGGGAACCGCGCCCGAACCACCCATGCATTCCGTCGAGTGGGCCCGGATTTTTCGACTTGCCCAAACACATTGCGTCGATTCCATCGTTGCGGCGGCTTTATTGACTTGTGAAAATGATATTTATCCCGAACCGGAAGTTGGAACCATTCTCACAAAAGAACAAAAAAGACGGCGTTTGAACGCTGTCAGAAAACACGAAACACTTCGCCTGCTCAAGGATATGACCAATGCGGGCCTTGATTTCGCGCTTCTCAAGGGCCTCGTAGCAGCCGAAGCATATTTTCAACCGGAAAGCCGTTTGTCCGGGGATACGGACCTTCTGGTTTCGCCCGGTCAGGAAAAGCGTGTTTTGGATTATCTTGCCCGGCAGGGCTTTTATGTAAAAGAGCGTTCCCCCGACCAATACCACAGCAGCTGTACTCACCCGATTATCGGTCTGGTGGAAGTGCACGTGAAACTTTATGATGAGATCGTTGAAAACATCTGGTTCCGGAAAGCCGAAAAGCTGCCGTTTATCATCGAGCCGGCAATATTCTGCAATATCGCCGGAACGGACGTTCCGACCCTCGGTTGGACGGACCATATGATTTATCTTTCGCTGCACGCCGTGAAGCATTTTATCCTTGGCGATTTCAACCTTCGCATGATCTTTGATATCGCGCTGTTTTACCAAAAACATCGCGGTGAAATCAACACGGAACGTTTTTGGGATATTATCGGGCAGTTGCATTACGCCCTTGTGATTGCTGCGTTTATGAACATTGCCGACATCGCCCGAGACGCCAAAGAGCCGTCTGCCGCCGAAGCCGGAACAGATGAGGAAACGATACGGATGATATGCGACGACTTGGAACAAGGCGAATCGTTTCAGATGAAAAACGGCAGTCCGCGCGCGGAAGGCTGGCATGAATATAACCGCCTTAAATATGTCTCCTCAAAAAGCAACGCCAGATATAGGTTGTATATGATATATTGGTACCGATACGGTTATCTTCGCGCCCTGTTCCCGTCCAGAGCCCATTTGGCCGAAAGATACCCTGTTATGATCCGCCGGCCTTATCTGCTGCCTTTTGTCTGGATTCACCGTTTGCTTTTTCGCGGAATTCATCGGATTTTCCATGGCGCTTTGAAAACCCCTGGCGCTTCGGACGGGGAATCGTCGCTTTCCGGCGCCGGCAAGGGCAGGCTGGAGATGTTCAAAAAGCTGGAAATGCTTTAAACCATATACGGGAGGGAGAACTATGCCCGATTACTGCGAGCGCTGCGGAAAAAAAATATTGAATTCTTTCGGGTTCTGCGCCTCGTGCGGCTCGAGGGCGATCAAGCATGTCGAAGACGATACAGATGAAAGCCAATCCCCTCGGAAGGCAGTTTCCGAAACAGGAGAGGTTCCTGTTCCGGATGACAATGATGAACCAATACAAGCGAAAGCGGCCAAACGGAAACGCGCGAGGACGATCGTTTTAATTGTCGCCGCAATATTGGTTCCCGCCGCAATATTGTACGCGATCGGCGCGTATCGGTCCTATCAAAAAGCGGCGGTTAACGGCATCCAATATTACTTAACGTCATATATATGGCAGTTGGAAAAAAGCGGCGATACCGTCAGTACTTATTATTTAAATTTTGAGGAGGACTCCTATTCTATCGTCAAAGATAAAAATATTATCGTTGTCGAGCCCACAAAATATACGATGGTGAATAAAAACGGATTTACCGCAAACGGCAAATCGTATATCATAAGTTTCGACAGCGACTACAGCGGTTTTACCATATCGCCGGCTCTCTTTGGCAAGGAAACGTCGGAACATTATTATATGCTGCATTAACTTTAACAACGTAATATTTTCATGGCAAAAAGTCCTCGTTTCCCGAATATTGAACCGGGTTTTGACCGGTTTCGAATATGGCATAGATCAAAAGTCCCCGCGGGGCGAATATGGATAAGATGGAGAATACTATGAAAAAACTGATTTGCTTTTTGACCGCTCTGACGGTTCTGGCGGGGGGATTGACTTCCTCCGCCGGAATGAAAGCGGGCGCGGCCGCCTCGAACTACTCGTTCGGGCCGCTCGACTATTTTGTGGGCAGTGTGCCGCAGGGCGCGACCGCCGCGGAGACGAACCTCGCGGTACGCATGCTGGTGGCGGCCGACGCCGGCATTTTCCGGAAAATCACGGCCTCGTCGGTGGTTGA
This sequence comes from Bacillota bacterium, assembly GCA_022706685.1. Classification (GTDB taxonomy): domain Bacteria; phylum Bacillota; class Clostridia; order Oscillospirales; family Acutalibacteraceae; genus UBA1447. Next base: position 2,359 of record JAKJCA010000002.1, on the reverse strand, counting down.
CAAAAACGTGATGATTCCCCGCAGCCAGCAGTACTACCAGCCTGGCGTGGCGGGCGGCATCTGCAACAAAGCCGCGGCGATGATGGTGCTGTCTTTTTACCGCGACGGCAAAGGTTTTACGGCGCTGCCGGACGACGAGGCGATGTTTGCCGAAATCAGCGCGGTCTATGACTCGATTACGCAGGCGTACCCGGGATTTTTTACCAACAAACTGGTCAACGGACTGCTCGATGTGCGCCACGGTTATGAGATGCTCGGCTCCTTCGAGGCGGGGCTGGCATACTACCTGTATTCGAAAGGATACGAAGACGCCGCGCACCATGTGCTCGACAACATGGCCTGCGCCATCGCTTCCTCCCGCGGACAGGCGGGCAACGCGCTGCTGGCCGCCGTCGTCTCCTATTTCTCCGGCTGGCTGAGCGAAAAGACAAACGGCGGGCTCACCATGCCCGTATCGATAAAACAGGCGCCGGGCGATGTCATCGAGCGTTCCCTTCGGCAGGGCGAGCCGGTCATTATCGGCTGCATGCTGGCGGCAGGCAACGATATTTACTGGGTGCACTATTTTGTCGGCGTAAGCCTTTATGAAACCAAAGCGGTTTTCGGCAACGGAAGATTTGCCGGCAGGCTGGCGAAGCAGTATGTTGAGGTCTATAACACCTGGGACTCGACGAGTTCGGTGGTAGACTGGACGGTGTTCAAAAACACGGCGCTGTATTCCTCGGTGTCGGCGGCGGATATAGTCGGCTGAACCTCCGCGAAACGTTTACTTCCACCGGGCGGGGCGGGCAGCCGCGGCGCCCGGTTTCTTTTGTTTGCGCGCCGCGCGCGTTTGCTTTGCGGCAGGCGATTTGATATATTATAAGCGTTACCGAACCTTGCATTCCCTGCGGGATGCGCAAGATGAGCCGGCGCCGGACGGCGCCCGGAACGGGGGACATTTTGGACCAATCGCAACCGGAAACAAAAAGCGCGCAAAACTCTTCGGGCTTCATTAAGGCGCTGCAAATCGGCTCGCTGGTGCTGATGCTGGCCTGCGCGGCGGCAACTGCTGTTTATCTCAAACAAAAAGGGCTGACGGCCGCCGATTTCAAGGACTACGAGCCCGCGAACCTCTGGCTTGCGGCGGCGCTCATCATCCTGTTCTATATCGTCAAATCCCTGTCGCTGGTGTTTCCGCTGCCGATCCTCTACGTGGGGGTCGCCTACATCATGCCGAACATCTGGCAGGCCTTCGCCGTCAACCTCACCGGGGTCGTGCTGAGCCTGGCGATGCCGTATTACATCGGGCGTTTCTCGGGCAAAGGGCTGGTCGACAAGCTGACCGCCCGCTTCCCGAAAATCAAGAAACTCGACGACTTCAAAAGCGACAACGAGACGCTGTTCGTGTTCATCCTCAAACTCTCCGGCGTGCTGGCGTGCGACCTGAGCAGCCTGCTGCTGGGGGCGATGAACATCAACTTCAAGAAGTTCATGATCGGTTCCGTCGCGGGGCTGCTGCCGCTGATCGCCGTCTGGACCTTTTTGGGCCAAAACGCCAACCTGAAATCATGGAAGTTCTACGCCGCCATCGGGGCGATCATCCTCCTGGCGGTCGCCTCGTCGGCGGTCTATAAAAAAGCGGTGGCGAAAAAGGCCGCGAAGAGCACGGAGGGATGATGATGGCGAAAAAAGCGCCCGCACACGACGACAAATGGTACCGGCGCGACACCGCCGCGACGGTCTATTTCGCCTCGCGCACGAGGAGCTGGAGCAACGTCTACCGCAACGGCTTCGTCATGAAAGAGGACGTCGATCCCGTTGCGCTGCAACAGGCGGTCGACGACGTGTACCCGGCCGCGAAATACTATTTCGAGCACGGGGCGCACGGCTTCTTCTGGGATTACCTCGAACGTGACGAAAACACCCGCGTCGTCGTGCCGGAGGACAATTACCCGTGCAGGCCCGTCGATATTTTTAACACGACGAAGCCCATGATGCGCATCGTCTGGCATAAGAGGCGCATCGCCATGGAATGTTTTCACGGCATCTGCGACGGCACCGCCTCGATGCTGCTGGTTAAAACCATCGTTGCCAGGTACCTCGAACTCAAAGGCGTCGAAATCCCGGACAAGAGCGAGTTCATCGACCTTGACGCGCCGGCCGCGCCGGAGGAACTTGAGGACGCTTATCAGCGGCATTACGCGCCGATGAAAGGCCTGACGCGGAAGGAAGCGTCCGCCTGGCAGATCAAGGGAACCGCTGATTAAAGAACCCATTTGAACCTTGAAGCAGCAAAACGATACTATTTTCGAGATTGAGCCCCCATACGACCCTATTTTATGCCATTTTAGCGCCTATATGGCGTATTTCCTCCCCC
>JAKJCA010000113.1 GCA_022706685.1 Bacillota bacterium | reverse complement strand
CCGCCATGCCGCACATGCCGTCGAGCGGCTCCTCGGGCCTCGACTTTTTCGAGGGCGACGGCGCCGATATGAAATATATCGGGACCCGCCAGCCTGCCTGCGGGCAAAAAGGACTTGAGGCCGAAATTCCTTTGTCGGAAGGCGATAAGACCGTCACGGTCTATCTGCCGCTGTATAACGGCGTCCGTTCGCTGCGTTTCGCCATAGCGCGGGGCGCTTCGCTTCAAGCTCCCCTGCCCTACAGACATGAAAAGCCCGTCGTCTTTTACGGTTCCTCGATTACGCAGGGCGGCTGCGCCTCGCGGCCTTCGAACAGCTACTGCGCGATGCTCGCGAAGCGTTTTGACAGCGATTTTATCAACCTCGGCTTTTCGGGCAACGCGAAAGGCGAGTTGTATATGGCGGAATACATCGCCGAACTCGAGATGAGTTGTTTTGTCCTCGATTACGACCACAACGCGCCGGACGCCGCCCATCTGCGCAGGACGCATCTTCCCTTTCTGCAGACCATCCTCGAGCGCCGGCCGCGGCTGCCCGTGCTGATGCTGTCTCGACCCGACACCAAGTATTCTGCCGCCGACAACGAACGGCGCGACATCGTCAGGGACAGTTATCTGTGGGCAAAGCAGCGGGGGTACGACGCCTTTTTCATCGACGGAGCGGAACTTTTCGGCGAGAAGGACAGGGATTGCTGCACCGTCGACGGCTGCCATCCGAACGACCTGGGGTTTTACCGGATGGCGCAGGCGGTCGAACCGGTGATGAAAGCTATTTTCAGCAGAATATAAAGTTCGATAATCAGCGCAAGCGCCGCCGAAATCCTTGACAATCCGGCGGCGGCGTCATACGATATATTTCCGCGGCGAATAACAAGCCGCATGTTGGATTCAGAAAATAACGGGGGTATCAAGCAGGTTTTGCCACAGACCGTGAAAAAAAACGACTATATGCCGGGCATCGACGGGTTGAGGACTTTCGCCGTTTTTGCCGTGATATTTTATCACTTCGGGTTTTCCCGGACGCCCGGAGGTTATCTGGGCGTCACGCTGTTCTTCGTGCTGTCGGGCTACCTGATTACAGACCTGCTGCTGCGCGAAAGGGACGACCGCGGCTGTATCTCGCTGGCGCGGTTCTGGACCAGGCGCGCCAAACGGCTGCTGCCCGGTTTGTTTGTGCTGCTGATTATCCTCTCCGCCTGGGTGGCTCTGTTCCGGCGGGACCTGGTGAACAACCTGCGCGCCGACATCCTGCCCGCGGTGTTGTATTACAGCAACTGGCAGAACATTATCCACAAAGTATCCTATTTTGAAAAGTTCGGCACGCCGCCGCTGCTCAACCATTTATGGTCGCTGGCGGTCGAGGAGCAGTTCTATATTCTGTGGCCGTTGCTGCTGCTTGCGGGCATTCGGCTTTTCGGTGCCCGCAGGCGAAGGCTCGCCGCCGCCATCCTGTTCGGCGCGCTGCTTTCGGCGGGCGCAATGGCGTTGTTATACCGGCCCGG
>JAKJCA010000112.1 GCA_022706685.1 Bacillota bacterium | reverse complement strand
CAAAAATACTTTTACCCGGCCGCCGGCCGATTTAATCAGCCGGGCCAGAGCCAGACCGTCGCCCCCGTTGTTGCCGGCGCCGCAGAAAATCACGAACATCCGGTCCGGGATGCCGAAAATGTTTTGCAGGAGCGAAACGGCCGCATGCGCCGCGTTTTCCATGAGCACTTCTTCTGCGATCCCCAGCTTTTCAATCGCCGTACGGTCCATTTCACGCATTTGCTCGACGGTGGCGAGTTTCATAGTCGCGTTGTTCCTCCGCATTCGAGAATCATAATGTAAAATTTTGGGTTTAGTATAGTGTAATCGTATGATATTTGACAATAGAAATTTACGGGAGGTTTATGACGCCGGTATCGGACATCATTCAAAAACGCTTTTCATGCCGGTCTTATGCGGACAAGCTGATTGAAGCCTCCGTTTTGCAAGCATTCAAACGGATGGTCGATCAGCCGCACCGCGGACTGTTCGACAATGCGCCGCGCTTCGCCCTGATTGCGATGGATGCGCTGCCGAGTGAAGCCTGGAAAAAACTCGGCACCTACGGCGTGATTAAAAACGCGCGGCTGTATCTGGCGGGTATGATCAGCCCCGCGCCGATGGCGACATGTGATTACGGATACTGCAAAGAAAAGCTGATCCTGGAGGCAACCCAACTGGGCTTGAACACCTGCTGGTTGGGCGGCACATTTGCGATCAGCGCTTTCGGGCGCGCGGCGGGCATGCGCCGCAATGAACTACTGCCGACCATTACCCCCCTGGGATACGCGGCCGAACGCAGAAGCCTGACCGAACGGGTCATGCGCGGTTTTGCCGGCTCCGACCGCCGCCTGCCCTGGGCCAAACTTTTCTTTTGCGGCAATGCCTCGACGCCGCTTGCCCCCGCAGAAGCGGGCCCTTACGCCGAAGCGCTGGAAAATGTTCGGCTGGCCCCTTCCGCCTCCAACAAACAACCCTGGCGGATCGTCTATGAACCCAACCGGAAAATTTTTTCATTTTATCTGGCGCGCGCCATCGGCTACAAGCATCTGCGGGATGTTTCCCTGCAGGAGATTGATATCGGCATTGCGATGTGCCACTTCGATCTGACCGTCAAAGAGCTGGGAATTACGGGAAACTGGTGTCAGGACGATACCGCGCCAAAAATCAAATCATGGGAATACATGGCAACCTGGCAGGAAGAGAAGTAATAGAGGTTTATCCGGTTGATGCGTACTGTTTTCTTTCACCTACGAAGTTGCAATATCGTTATGTCCGCCAAAATGTTTCTTTCCACATAAAGTCTTCAAAATTGTCACAGGGGGAATAAAAAAACTGATTGATCAAGAACCCCATCTTCCCGATATTGACAACTAATGGGACGAAAGTATGTAAAAATTAAAAGGCAAATTTTTCTGTTAGCAAATCTTTCTTGACACAAATTATTCTAAGCTTATATATTTACTATCACTACTGTCCCAACGTTAGTTGAATAAATTCAGTTGGTTGTTGGTTTCTGTGTTTTCTTCTGCTATCTCGACATCCGTAAGCGCTTGTAAAAGCGGTATTTTCTCGAAAAGCGTCACGC
>JAKJCA010000083.1 GCA_022706685.1 Bacillota bacterium | reverse complement strand
GGGGAGGAAATACGCCATATAGGCGCTAAAATGGCATAAAATAGGGTCGTATGGGGGCTCAATCTCGAAAATAGTATCGTTTTGCTGCTTCAAGGTTCAAATGGGTTCTTTAATCAGCGGTTCCCTATATTCTTGGTACCATAGGCGGTATCTATATCATGTTGGCAACGCCGTATTTTCCTATGCGTGCATGGTTTGGCATTGTGGTGCTGATCATTATTGCAGCAGGCAACTTGATCTATCAAACAGATCGTATCCCAGCATCTTTCAGAAGAATTTCGGCTTTAATACTCGTTTTCTGTTGTGTCTGGTGCGCCATGTCATTGGTGAAAACGGCACAGGAAACATTGCAGGTCAGTCGCGCCTATAGCGAAAGAGTGAAGTATATTGAGCAGGAAAAGGTACATGGGAATTTCGATATCAGTGTCGAACGTTTCGATGTTATAGAAACTCATTCACCGCTTTATGAAGTTTCAGACCTCGCGGAGGTGCCGGATAATTGGAGCAACCAAAGCAAAGCGGCTTATTATGAAGTTAACAGCATCGTTTCAAAGTAGGTGATCTGGTACGGCTTCTATGTAAAGATACGGAACGAATTAAATTCTTAAATCTCGATCCAAATAAAAGTAAACCTTTTCAAAATCCTAATATTGCCAGGGTGTGTAAACCTGAAGTAACTTTTATATTGCCTCGGATAGGGTTGGCAACCCTTTCGGTGAAATTGTTCCGGAATAGTATAACGATTACATTATCAAATGGTACAATTATATCCGAATTCCAGAGGATAACGTGGAATTGAAAGGATGAGATTTCCCCTGGTCACTGTCAGCGTCATTATACCCACCTACAAACGTCCGCAGTTTCTTGCCCGGGCGGTCGATTCCGTTCTTGCCCAGACATATGAGCATGTGCAGGCCGTTGTGGTGGACGACAATGCGCCCGGCTCGCCCGAACGCGCCCTGACGGTCGGCATTATGGAACAATACGCCCAAAATCCCCGTGTGCTCTATTGCCTCAACGAGCGCTCGCTCGGCGGCGGCCTTGCCAGAAACGAGGGCATCAAAAGAGCGGCGGGCGAGTATATCACCTTTCTCGACGACGACGACGAGTACCTGCCCGAAAAGGTCAGCGTCCAGTTGGCTTTCACGCTCGATAACGGCCTGGAAATGTCTTTTACCGACGTTTACCTCCACGGGCCCGACGGCAAACTTTTTGAGTTCCGCCGTCACGATTATGTCACCGATTGTTCCAACCGAGAACTGTTCCGCCAGCACATCATGCATTCGCTGGGTCCGACTTCCACCTTTATGATCCGCAAGGACGTCCTGCTGGCCGCCGGCGGTTTCGAGGATGTGCCCATGGGCCAGGATTTTATGCTGATGTGGCGCATGATCGAGCACGGGACTAAAATCGGCTACCTGCCCGGTTCGCATATCATCCAGTATCTCCACTCCGGCGAGCGCATTTCCGTAGGCAGGAACAAAATCGAAGGGGAAAAACGCCTTTACGCGCTCAAACAAACCCGCGCGGCCCTCCTAACGAAACGCGAGAGGAAGTATGTCGATTTCCGCCATTATGCAGTGCTCTGCGTCACCTGTTCGCGCAGCAAACGGCCGCGCGAATGCGCCGGGTACGCGCTTAAAGCCATAGCGGTGTCGCCGAAGTTTGCCCTGCAGGAAGCGGTGCGGTTGAAGAAAAACAAAAAAAACGGCGCCGTACGGTAAAGGGAATGAGGTGTTATCAATCAACCGCTGTCTTATCCTGCTGACCACCGGCTTTCCTTACGGCGCGGACGAACCATTTCTTGAAAGCGAACTTCCGTATTTAGCGGAACACTTCAAGCGAATATTCATTTTCGCCGTCGACGCGCTGCCCGGTTCACCTCCCACGAGAGCGGTTCCCTCCCATGCGCAATGTTTCGGCCTTGCGCGGCACGGGAAAAAGGCATCAAGGGTTCTCGACCTCGCAGGCGCTGTTATAAAACCCCCGATGAATAACGGCGCATATCTCGAGGAACGCAAAAAGAGGGCGGCAGGGTTCCAAAAGCGGCTGTTTCTCGCCTATTTTGAAAAACGGTCCGCGCGGTTAGCCGCCGAATGCCGGAGCATACTGGAAGGTCTCGGGCTCGACGGCTTCGACGACGTTGTCATTTACAGTTACTGGCTGTTTGTCACCGCCCGGGCGGGCTCTCTGCTCGCGGAAGCGCTCAAACCGCGACTGGGCACGCTGCGCTTTTACTCGCGGGCGCACGGCTATGACATCTATGATTTCCGCAACCGCCTGGGCTACCTGCCCATGCGCGAACATCTTCTCGGCGCAGCGGACGCGGTGTTCCCCTGTTCCGGCCACGGGAGCCGTTATCTGTGCGGCAAATATCCGGCTTATTCGGAAAAAATCCGTACGTCCTATCTTGGGACGCCGGACTTTGGCAGCGGGCCGGTGAAAGAAGAAGACGTTTTTCATATTGTCTCCTGCTCGCGGCTTGTACCGCTCAAACGCGTGGACCGCATTTTATCCTCGCTGGAGCTGCTGAAAAACAGCGGGCTTAAGCTGCGATGGACCCATATCGGCGGCGGTAAAAGCCTGCCGGCGCTGAAAAAACAAGCCGCGTCTTCGCTCGGGTTTATGGAATGCTGTTTTAACGGCGCTGTCCCCAACCGTGAAGTGTACCGGTTCTATGCCGAAACCCCGGTTTCCCTTTTCGTCAACGTCAGTTCGGGCGAAGGGCTGCCGGTGTCGATTATGGAGGCCGCCTCGTTCGGCATCCCCGCCGTCGCCACCGATGTCGGCGGAACGTCGGAAATTGTTGCCGACGCCCTCACCGGCAGGCTGCTGAAGCCGGATTTCAGCGACGCGGATTTAGCCGCCGCCATCGCGGACTTCGCGGCGATGCCCGCCGCAGCCTACGCGCAGATGAGAGAGCGCACGCGCGAGGCCTGGCAGGCGAAATTCAACTCAGCAGTCAACTATGTCATTTTCAGCGCCCTGATTGCCGGCGATGGCATTGATAACATCCGGCCCGGAGAATGATATGATCTCTTATTCCAGAGGTAAATTGACATTCGACAGAAAACACGGCGCCGTTGATTTGATCACCGACGTCTCGCTGGTGATATTGTTCTGCGCTGTCAACGCGTTCGGCGCCACCGGAAAAGGGCAGGATTATCTCTACTATATCGGTTCTTTCCTATTTATCGGCATGACAGCGCTGAAAGCGCTGTTTTGGAATCAGGGAGTTTTTCGGCTTCGGCTGACCTACCACGCAATTTGGTATGGCTCGTTTATACTGCTCGGCATCGCGTCCTCGATGTGGGCGTCTAATTTTGCCGCGGTGTTTGTCCCCATGTCAAGAATGGTTCAGATTTTAATCCTGAGCATCTGCATCAGTTATTACCTGGAAAAGGAAGAGGATTTTGACAGGCTTTTAAATATCCTCCTGCTCTCGTTCCTCGTGATGACCGGCTATATCCTGCTGCGTACACCGCCTGAAGAGTGGTTTTCCGGATTTATCGGCAAAACGACGACCCACTTCAATACCAACAGCATCGGGCTGTCAGCGTCCATCGGCACTATAATCGCTTTTTACCAGGCATATGTGCGGGGCAGGAAATGGTACTTTTTGGCCCTCATCCCGCCTCTTGCCCTCGTCGTGATGACCAGTTCCCGTAAATCGCTGTTTATGGCGTTGGCCGGTATGGCGCTCATCGCGCTGCTGAATACCCGCAGTAAAAACTATTTCCTGCGCCTTTTGGTTTCGCTGGGCATCGTCGCGGCGGTCGGTTATGCGGTCATCAAAATTCCGGCTTTGTACCGCGCCATCGGCGTTCGTCTTGTTTCCATGTATGATTACCTGATGAATAACGACTATTCAGCCGACTCCAGCGTCAGCAAGCGTATGTCGCTGATACAAATGGCGAAACTCTTTTTCTACGACCATCCGTTCCGGGGCATCGGACTGAATAATTTCGCGGCCAGGTATTCAAAAACCGTTGCAAACGTCGGTTACGCGCATAACAATTTCTGGGAAATCGCGGCGGACCTCGGCATCATCGGGATGGCGGCGTACTACTGGTTTTACGCTTATTTGATTATCCGTCATTTCAAACAGATTTTCACAGGCAACAAACTTTCGATTCTATTCTTTTCCTACGTTTTGATTTTGCTGTTTACCGAATACGGCCTTGTTTCCTATTATGACCGGCTTCAGCAGCTGATGCTGGCCGTCTCCTTTTCCGCGCTTTTTGTATCCTATGACGCGGAAGGCAACGTTCCCGCAAGCGAAAACGTCCAACAAGATGACGATTACGGCGCCGCGGATTACGCCGGCGGCCTGCGCGAGGAAAGATGAACCGGACACCATTGATGAACGAACGGCCGCACCGGGCAAAAACAGCTTCGCCCGGACCAATGAGCGTGCTCGAACTGATGAATTTCGCGGCGCCGTATCCGGGCAATTTTTTTCGTTCGCTCTCGGCGCTTGAAAAAGAAATATCGGCGCGGGGCGGCTCCGTCGTTTATGTCATGCCCGAAAGGGCGGCCGGGCTCGAGTGGGTGGAAACGGAAATGCGCGCGGGTAAAAAAATCCTGTTTCTTCCGCGAGAACGGCTGCAAGCGGCAAAAACGTTGAAGGATATCATGAAAAGCCGCGGCATCAATATTGTGCATTCACATTTTATCGACGCGGGCATGTACATACCGCTGCGCCTTGCGCGGCTGCGGTACCGGCGGGCCACGCATATTTTCCACGCGCACAGTACGCCGCGCTTCCGAATCGGCGGGCCGGCCGATTTTGTCAGGAAGCACCTTGTCGGCGCGCAGCAGTATCTTTGCGTCAGCCCGGACGTCGCCGCGCGCTACACACGGGGCGGCCGCCGGTGCCGCGTGGTGCCCAACGCGGTGGATTTTACACGCCTCGAGGTCAAAGAGCCCGCGGCGCAGGCATTCGACGGCATACCGGCAGGCAAAAAGGCGGTTCTAATGTTCGGTTACAACTTTGAAATCAAGGGCATCGACTATGTGCTGAAAGCTCTCGAAGAGTGTGATGCCGGGCATGAATATACTCTGATGCTCTGCGCGGCGGGACATACCGGCGAAGCGCAAGAAGGGGTTGTAGAATTGCTTGGCGCAGTACCGGAATGGGTGAAAATCCTGCCGGCCCGCGAGGATATCGCGGCCTATTACGCGGCGGCGGACCTTTTTGTTTCAGCCAGCAGAACCGAAGGGATGAGCTATGCGGTCATCGAGGCGGCTTACTGCGGCCTTCCGATTGTCCTGTCGGACATCGAGGCGAACAAGGCCGTCGGTTTGCCGCACGCGGAGTTTTTCAAAACGCAGGACGGCCGTTCCTTCTACGGCGCCCTCGGGCGCGCCGCCGGGCTCAGCCCGGAGGAAATGGGCCTACACGCAGCGGAAAATAAATGTTACTGCCTTGAACGCTTCGGCCTCGACGCCTGGGCAAGAAGCGTAGCCGATATATTGCAAACACAGATCAAATGACGATTAGGAGATGAACCAATGAAAATCACGGTTGCCGGAACGGGTTATGTCGGTCTTGTGACGGGCGTCTGCCTGGCTTCGGTCGGTTATTCCGTCACCTGCCTCGACCTTGACGAAAAGAAAGTCGAAGCCCTCAGGAGGGGGGTCTCGCCCATTTATGAAAAAGACCTTGAGGAAATGATGGCGCAGCACCGCGAGCGTATCACCTATACCACCGATAAAAAAGCCGCTTATGCGGACGCGGATTTCATTTTTATCGGCGTCGGTACGCCGGAGAACGAGGACGGGTCCGCCAACCTCAGCGCCGTTTACGCCGTAGCCGATGATATCGCTTCATACGCCGTCAACTCGCCCATCGTCGCGGTCAAATCGACTGTTCCCATCGGTACCTGCGATAAACTGGAGAAATATATCAACGATAAAATGAAACCGGGCTTCGAGGTGCGCGTCGTGTCCAACCCCGAGTTCCTGGCCCAGGGTACGGCGGTGAGGGATACGCTCAAGGCTTCGCGCATCGTCGTCGGCGCGAAGGACGCGAAGGCGGCCCAGGCGATGAAGGGGCTCTACGAGCCTTTTGAGCTGCCGGTTATTCTGACCGACAGAAGAAGTTCCGAGATGATCAAATACGCTTCCAATGATTTTCTCGCGCTGAAAATATCCTACATCAATGAAATCGCCAACCTGTGCGAACTCGTCGGCGCCAACATCGACGACGTCGCGACGGGGATGGGTTACGACAACCGCATCGGCCGGCTGTTCTTGAAAGCCGGTATCGGCTACGGCGGCAGCTGCTTCCCGAAGGACACCAAGGTGCTGTTCTGGCTGAGTGAATTCCACGGCTATGAGATGAAAACCGTCAAAGCCGCCATCGACGTCAACGAGGAGCAGAAGTTCATCCTCATCAAAAAATCGCGCAAGTACTACGACACTCTCGCCGGCAAAACCGTCGCCGTGCTCGGCCTGACCTTTAAGCCCGGCACCGACGACCTGCGCGAGGCGCCGTCGCTGAAAATTGTCCCCGCCCTGCTCGCCGAAGGCGCCATCGTCAAGGCGTGGGACCCCGTTGTCGGGGATAAAACGCGTTCCAGGCTGCCGGAAGGCGTCGTGTACTGTTCAAGCATCGACGATGCCGTCACGGGAGCGGACTTGTGCATGATTCTCACCGAATGGCCCGAAGTTGTCGGCTACGACGTCAAATCCTATGCCAAATTGATGAAAAGAGGGATAGTAATTGACGGCAGAAACTGTTATAATACGCAGGATATGATGGGTAAAGGCGTCTTTTACGAATCCGTCGGCAGGCTGCCCGTCACGCCCGAAGCGTAAAAAGCTTTCCCATTCTGTCAGTATTCCGGAGGTTTATAAAATATGGCTTATTCTGAAAAAGGCGCTGCCCCGGGACCGGGTGTTGAGATTGACATCGGCCGTGTCGTTAGAATACTCTTCAGAAAATGGTGGCTCATCGTCGCCCTGGCCCTCGCTGTGGCCATTGCCGCGGCGGTCTTTACCGAGGTCACCAGGGAAGACACCTTTACGTCCACCATTACCTTCATCGTCAGCAACAAGGCAGAGGGCTCCGGCGAGGGCGCGGACATTATCTCGCAATCCGACCTCACCGCGTCCATCAATATGACCAACAATTTCAAGTATCTGCTCTCGGGCAAGGCGATGAACGCCAGTATCGCCAAAAGCCTGAAGAATAAATACAAAGCCGACGATATCGGCGGCCTCATCAACGTTAAAACCATCACCGACACCAGCATCATCGAGATGAATGTCACATCGGAATCCGCGGCAAAATCCCTCGAAATCGCCGAGGCGGCCGTGGAAAACTACAAAGCCGTCGTCGAGGTCTATGAAGGCGCGAGTATCGGTGTGTATGCGCAGCCGGACAAGGCCTCCAAGCCCGACACCGACACCTCGGCCATCCGCAACGCCTTCATCGGCGCTTTCGTCGGGGTGGCTCTGGCATGCGTCATCATCATCGTGATGAACTCTTCGCGCAACACCGTGCAGAGCGCCGACGAAATCAGGGATATCCTCGACCTGACCATTCTGGGTACTGTCAGCCAGGTCGCCAATACCAAGAAAAACAAGAACGCCAACAAGCAAAGGCAGCTGCTTATTGTCGACAAGAGTTCCGGTTTCGGCTTTATCGAAACCTACAAAGCCATCCGGACCAAAATCGAGGGCGCCGCGCTCAAGAACGGCTACAAGACCTTCGTGATTTCCAGCGCCGTCGAGGACGAAGGCAAGACCACCGTCGCCACGAACATCGCCATTGCCCTCGCGCTCAACGGAAAATCCGTGTTGCTCATCGAC
>JAKJCA010000030.1 GCA_022706685.1 Bacillota bacterium | reverse complement strand
CGGACTATACCGTCGGCTCCGGCATCGCACCGGATCTGCTGACATTCGCCCAAAGTTGAACGAACCGCTCGCGGGCTCGTGCATCGTACGATGCACATACCGCCGGTGGGGAATCGCACCCCGCCCCGAGAACACTTGACGGTTATATTATATCAATGCGGTTCGCAAAGTCAAGACCCGCGCGCAGGCTTCCGATTTGAAATCGCCGGGCACCTATGGTAGTATGATGTCAATAAAAGCAAGCGGAGATGAAATATGGACTTTAAAAGAGTCGACGAAAAAGGTACGCTTGAAGCGGTGTGCCTCATCAAGTCGGTCGAGAAGCGCATCTCGTCAAAAGGCGCCCCTTACCTCGATATTGTCATCGCGGACAAAGATGAGGAAATGTCGGCAAAACTGTGGGATTACCGCGAGGGTCTGCACGACAATTTCGCGCCCGGGGATATCGTTAAAATCCGCGGCGGAAAAAACATTTATAACGGCAGCGAACAGTTCAAAATCGACAGGATACTGCCCGTTACGGCCGCGGACGGCGTGCGTATGGAGGATTATGTTCCGAGCGCACCCTATTCGGGCGAAGCAATGCTTGCCGAAGTGGAGGCGGCCGCCGCTTCGCTGGCTGACGGCGAGCTCAAAGCGCTGGCGTTTGAGATGCTTGGCGCCTGGCGCGAAAAGCTGCTGTACTGGCCGGCCGCTTTTAAACTGCACCACGCTGTCCGGGGCGGGCTGCTGTACCATACGCTGGCGGTTTTACGGCTCGCGGAGGCGGTTTGCGCCATTTACCCCTTTGTCGACCGCGATTTGCTGGTCGCCGGCGTCATTTTGCACGATATTTTGAAAATCGGGGAGTTTGAGGTGCCGAATACCGGCCTCGCTTCGGGTTATACGACGGCGGGCCAACTGGTCGGCCATCTGGTCAGCGGAGCCGCAGCCCTTGAAAAGGCGGGGGAAAAGCTCGGCATCTCGAGCGAAACGCTCCTGCTGCTGGAGCATATGCTCATTTCGCACCACGGGGACCCGGATTTCGGCGCGGCGGTGCGGCCGCTGACATTGGAGGCGGAAATCCTTTCCCAACTCGATATGCTCGACGCGCGCGTCTATCAGATCGCCCACGCGCTTGAGCAGACGGAGAAAGGCGCCTTTACCCAGAGACAATGGGCCATGGAGGACAGGAAGTTTTATCAGCACGGCCGCGTCCGCGCAAAACCCGAGGCGGCCCTGATTCCGGAAAAATAACCGATTGGGAGGCATTTTAATGAGTTTGGAAAGAAACCACGAGGTCACCGGGCGCAGGCCGCTGCTCCGAGAGGACGGAAGCCTCCGGGAGCCGGGCTGGTCGAGGCAGGCGGTTCAGGTTTATGACCGGAGCGCCATCAAAGCCTCCGCGCTGAGAATCAAGGAATGGGACTATTACATCATCCTGTCCGACCGTTTCGGCATCGCTTTTACGGTATCGGATTTGGGATACCTCGGGCTGCATTCGGTCACCTTTTTCGATTTTGAACAGCCGAAAGAAATCACCAAGACCATCATCACACCTTTTCCGCTGGGCAAGACGGCCCTGCCCGCGTCCTCGTCGCAGGGCGTCACCGCATTTCAAAATAAAAAAATAAATATCCGTTTTGAAGCCCTGCCCGGGGTCAGGAAACTGACGTGCAGGATGGACAATTTCGCCGGAGGCAAGCCCCTGTCGTGCGATATCGAACTGCAGCAGCCGGAGATGGACACGCTGGTCATCGCGACGCCGTGGAAAGAGAAGAAAACCGCTTTCTATTACAACCAGAAAATCAACTGCATGCGCGCCTCCGGCGGTTTTCAAATCGGGGAAACCCGGTACACGTTCGACCCGGATACCGATTACGGCACGCTCGACTGGGGACGCGGCGTATGGACATACGATAACAACTGGTTCTGGGGTTCCGGCAACGGGACCGTGGAGGGGAAGCCCTTTGGTTTCAACCTCGGCTACGGCTTCGGAAACACGGCGGCAGCCAGTGAAAACATCATCCATTACGACGGCAAGGGGCATAAGATCGACAACGTCAAATTCAATATCCCCGAAGACAGTTACATGAAGCCGTGGACTTTCGTCTCGAGCGACGGGCGTTTCGAGGGCGATTTTATCCCCGTCATCGACAGGGCGGCAAAAATCAACATCGGGCTGATCAACACCGACCAGCACCAGGTGTTCGGCCGGCTGACCGGAAAAGCGGTGCTCGACGACGGTAAGGTACTCACTTTCAAGAACCTGCTGTGTTTCGCAGAGGATGTGCGCAACCGCTATTAAGGCGCCGCCGGAGGGGCAGGGAGCACGAAACCTTTATGGATTGGACCCATATCACGCTCACCGTGGACGCGCAGGACCTCGACGCCGCCTGTGACATCGCTCTCATGGCGGGCGCAAACGGCATCTATGCGGAGGATTACCGGCATCTCGAGGAAGAAACCTTTGAGATTACGCATTGCAGCCTGATTGACGAAGCGTTGCTGGCAAAAGACCGCAGCAAAGGCATTGTCCATCTTTATCTGCCGCCCGATGAAAACCCGGCGCAGACGGCCGCTTTCCTCGCCGCCAGGTTTGACGAGTGCGGCATCGGCTGTGAAACAGCCGTCGGCACCTGTTGCGACGCCGACTGGGAAAACAACTGGAAGGCCTACTTCAAACCCCTTGCCGTCGGCGAGAAACTGCTTGTCTGCCCTGTCTGGGAAGAACCCGGAGACGCGCAGGGCAGAAAGGTGCTGCTGATTGAACCGGGCAACGCCTTTGGGACGGGCACGCACGAAACGACGGCACAGTGCCTGAAATCACTTGAAAGGCTCGTCTTTCCGGGGGCGAAAGTGCTCGATATCGGCTGCGGCAGCGGTATCCTTTCGTTGGCCTCCCTGCTGCTCGGAGCCGGCAGCGTCCTCGCGGTCGACCTGAGCGCCGACGCGGTCGAGACCGCGAAACACAACGCTGCACTCAATGGCTTTTCTCCGCCGGCTTTTTCCGCAGTGAAGGGCAACCTGGCCGAATCGGTCGAGGGAACATTCGATATTGTCGCGGCCAATATCGCCGCGGACCCCGTCATTGCTTTGTGCGCGGACATCGGCGGCCTGCTCAAGGCGTCCGGGACTTTTATCGCCGCCGGAATCATCTCGCACCGCAAGGCGGATGTCCTTCACGCGCTGAATGAAAACGGCCTTGAAGCCGCACAGATTAACGAACAGTCAGACTGGCTTTGTTTTGAATGCCGATTAAAACCGGAGGTTAAATAATGTTAAAAAAAGTTGTTGCCGTCATCTTGTCGCTGGTGATAGCGCTCTCCGCAGCCTTGAGCGTCAGCGCGGCCGGCGCTGAAAGCGTCGTCCCGCTGGTGCTTGTCAGCGGCATGGGCTACCGAGCGCTGGTGAAAGACCGCGGAACGCCCTCGGAAACCAACGCCTGGCCCCCCGCCGTCAACGCTGAAGAACTTGTCCTGCCGGCGGCCGCGCTGGTTTTCTCGGTCGCGGCGGGCGGCGGCTGGAATGCGGCGGGCGACAGCCTGATTCCCGCGGCGTACAAAATCCTGGAACCGGCAGCCTGCGACGAAAACGGAGATTCCAAGTACAACGTAACGGCAAAACTCTACCCCCGTTCCGCCGCGCACTACCCGGATTTGCTGCAGGCGCAATCGTCGGAGGGAGGATTCATCCATTCGGCGTGCGACATCATCGGCGCCGATAATGTGTACTTCTTCAACTATGACTGGCGCCTGAGCCCGCTGGTCAACGCCGCCTACCTCAACGACTATATCCAAAATGTTCTGAACGAGAAAAGCTGCGCGAAAGTCGACCTCGCCGCATTCAGTATGGGCGGCATCGTCACGCTGACCTATTTCGAGCGCTATGGCTGTGAAGCGGTGAACAGCTGCCTGATGCTTTGCTCCACCTATTCGGGGGTAATGGTTGCGGGCGAAATGATGTCGAATAAAATCAGCATTGACACGCAAGACCTGCTGCGTTTCCCGGTACAGAATTATTCGACTGCGGGCACGAAGCCGCTGATGACGGCTCTGTTAGGCATTCTGCGCCTGACCGGCATCGCCGGCGCGCTGGCGCGCTTTGCCAACGAGGGCATCGGCGCGCTGCTGGACCGGGTGGAACGGGAACTGCTGAAAGAACTGCTGATAACCATGCCCGGAATCTGGGCGGTGGTCCGGGCGGACGCTTATGAGCAAGCGAAAGAAAGGCTGCTTGACCCGCTTAAAAACGCCAAACTTATCGAACGGATCGATTATGTGCAGTACCGTGTGCACAGGCAGAGAAAGCAACTGATACAAAACGCCATCGACAGCGGCGTAAAAATCTTTTTTGCCGCCAACTACAACCTCGCGCCCGCGCCGGTTTATCAAGGGCCTGACCCGCACAGCGACTCCCTGATTGAAACCGTCTGCGCGAGCGGGGGCGCCACCTGCGCCCCGCTGGGGGATACCCTGCCGGCCGGCTATATCCAGCAAAAGCCGCTGGACGGGAAAAATTACCTTTCCGCAGACGGCGTCATCGACGCGTCGACCTGCGATTTTCCCGACCGGACCTGGTTTTTTAAAAACGTCAGGCACGTCGACTGCCCCTACGGTTCGCAGTACAACGCCTTTCTGTTGTGGCTGATTGAACAGGACGCGCAGCCGACGGTCTTCAGCGACGCCGCCCATCCCCAGTTTATGGGCAGCGCGGACGGCGGCATGACGCTGTCGCCGGTCAATGCGCCTGAAAAGAGCGATCTTGCCGCTTGGCTGCTGCGGCTGCTGAAATTCACGTCAGCCGCATAAACCTGTCCGCTCCTCAATGAAAACAGCGGCGGGCGCCCCGTTTTCGCGGGGCGCCCGCCGTATGTTTCGATTTATTTTTTCTTTTTGCCGAAGAACCCGCCCTTGTCGTCCGGCCTGCCGGTCACGCCGGACGGCGCGCTTGCGCCGAGGCTCTCGTTGAACTGGCGGAGCAGTTCCCTCTGGCGCTGATTGAGGTTTTTGGGCACATCGACAACGATTTTAACCAGCTGATCTCCCCTGCCGCGGCCGTTGAGGATCTGGATACCCTTGCCCTTCATATTGAATACCGCCCCGGGCTGGGTACCTGGCGGCAATTCGAACTTCACTTTGCCGTCGAGCGTCGGCACCATGATGGAATCGCCCAGAGCCGCCTGCGCGAAACTGACCGTCAGCTCGCACCACACATTGAAGCCGTCGCGTTCAAAGAAGGGATGCGGCCGGACAAATACGGCGACGTGCAAGTCGCCCGGCGGGCCTCCGTTGATGCCGTTGTTGCCCTGGCCGGAAACGTTGATGACCTGGCGGTCATCGATACCGGCGGGAATGTTCAGTTCATAGCTGCCGCGGCTGCTCACACGGCCGGCTCCGCGGCATCTTTGACACGGTTTTTCGACGATTTTGCCTCTGCCGCCGCATTTCTGGCAGGGTTTGGATGTTTGAATGGTACCGAAGGGTGTGCGCTGCTGCGCGCTGACCTGCCCGCGGCCTTTGCACTCGGGGCAGGTGACCGGCTGCGTGCCTTTTTCAGCGCCGCTGCCCGAACACTCGGGGCAGCGTTCGATACGGTTGAGTTCCACTGTCCTTTTGCAGCCTTTGGCCGCCTCTTCAAAAGACAGGGTCACCTTGGCCTGAACATCCTCGCCCCTGCGCGGAGCGTTCGGGTTGGCCTGCCTGCCTCCGCCGCCGAAGCCGCCGCTGAAAAAGCTGCCGAATAAGTCGCCCAGGTCAAAATCGAAACCGCCGCCCGGGAAACCGCCGCCCGGCCCGCCCGCGCCGAAATTGGGGTCGACGCCCGCGTGGCCGTACTGGTCGTAGCGGGCTCTTTTATCGGCGTCTGACAGAACCTCGTAGGCCTCGTTGACCTCCTTGAACTTGGCCTCCGCGGCCTTGTTGTTCGGGTTGAGGTCCGGATGGTATTGCTTGGCCTTCTGCCGGTATGCTTTTTTGAGTTCTTCGTCGGTCGCGTTCTTCCCGACGCCTAAGATTTCATAAAAATCTCTCTTTTCGGCCAATGATACCGGCTCCTTCGTTCTTGATTGATTTCAGCGGCTCTCCGCGGTTCAAGGGCGGAGAGTTCCGCCCTTGAAAATGCCGCCGGTGTTTGCCTCGTACCCGGCCGGGTTATTCGCTGTCGGGCACGTCCGTATAGTTCGCTTCGGTATACCCGTTCTCATCCTGCTCGGGAGGCGGAGCGTATTCGGCGCCCGGCGCGGCGCCCGCCGCTTCCTGCGCGGCCTTGTACACCTGTTCGCTGACCTGGTAGAACTTCGCGGTCAGTTCCTCCTGGCGAGATTTGATGAGGTTGATGTCCTGACCTTTGAGCGCCTCTTTGAGGGCGTCGATCTTTTCGTTGAGTTCCTGTTTGTCGCTTTCTGAGAACTTGTCGCCTTCTTCGCTGACAAGTTTCTCGCACTGGTAGACCATCTGGTCGGCGTTGTTGCGGGTATCGATTTCCTCGCGGCGCTGCTTGTCCTCCTGCGCGAAGCGCTCGGCTTCCTGCACCGCTTTTTCAACGTCTTCCTTGGACATATTCGACGACGCGGTAATGGAGATGGACTGTTCTTTGCCTGTGCCCTTGTCTTTGGCGCTGACGTGTACGATGCCGTTGGCGTCGATATCGAAGGTCACTTCGATTTGCGGTACGCCCCTTCTGGCCGGCAGGATGCCGTCGAGATGGAACTTGCCCAGGGTCTTGTTGTCTTTGGCAAATTCGCGCTCACCCTGCAGCACATGGACCTCGACTTCGGACTGGTTGTCGGCCGCAGTGGAGAAAATCTGGCTCTTTTTAACCGGAATGGTGGTGTTTCTTTCAATCAGTTTGGTGCAGACGCCGCCCAGCGTCTCGATGCCCAGCGAAAGCGGGGTGACGTCGAGCAGCAGGAGGCCTTTGACTTCACCGCCGAGGACGCCCGCCTGAAGAGCGGCGCCGATGGCGACGCACTCATCGGGGTTGATGCCCTGGAAGGGCTCCATGCCCATATATTTTTTGACGGCTTCAAGAACCGCGGGGGTACGCGAAGAACCGCCGACCATGAGCACCTTGTGAATGTCGGATATTTTGAGCCCGGAGTCGGACATGGCCTGGCGTACGGGACCCATCGTCGCTTCGACGAGGTCTGCGGTCATCTCGTTGAACTTCGCCCTTGTCAGCGTCTTTTCGAGATGCCTCGGGCCGGAAGCGTCGGCGGTGATGAACGGCAGATTGATGGTGGATGTCGTCACGCCCGACAGCTCGATTTTGGCTTTTTCAGCCGCTTCCTTGAGCCGCTGCATGGCCATTTTGTCGGCGCGCAGGTCGATGCCCTGTTCTTTTTTAAACTCGTCGGCAAGCCAGTCAATAATGCGCTGGTCGAAGTCGTCGCCGCCCAGGTGGTTGTTGCCTGCCGTGGCGAGCACTTCCTGCACGCCGTCGCCCATCTCGATGATGGAGACGTCGAACGTGCCGCCGCCGAGGTCGTAGACCATGACTTTCTGGTCGTTTTCCTTGTCGATGCCGTAAGCCAGCGCCGCTGCCGTCGGCTCGTTGATGATGCGCTTGACCTCGAGCCCCGCGATTTTGCCGGCGTCTTTGGTCGCCTGGCGCTGGGCGTCGGTGAAATAGGCCGGCACCGTAATAACGGCTTCTGTGACCTTCTCCCCGAGGTAGGCCTCGGCGTCGGTTTTGAGTTTGCCCAGGATCATCGCCGAGATTTCCTGCGGAGTGTATTTTTTGCCGTCAATGTTGACGCGGTAGTCGCTGCCCATCTGCCTTTTGATAGACGAGACGGTGCGCTCCGGATTGGTGATCGCCTGGCGCTTGGCCACCTGGCCGACCATTCTTTCGCCCGTTTTGCCGAACGCGACCACCGAAGGTGTCGTTCTGCCGCCCTCGGCGTTGGGGATGACGACGGGCTCGCCGCCTTCCATGACGGCGACGCATGAGTTGGTGGTTCCCAAGTCAATTCCTATGATTTTTCCCATAATTGTGTATCCTCCTCAAATTAGCGTTATTTTTATTCAAAACTGCCGGCTGTCAGTTCGCGACGCTGACGGATGCAGATCTGATGACTTTGTCTCCGATTTTATAGCCTTTGGAAAAAACCGATGCGACGACGTTCTCCCCGAGTTTACTGTCTTCCACATGAAGAACCGCTTCGTGGCAATGCGGATCGAAGGGGTCGCCTTCGCAGCCGAAACACTCGATACCGAGCTTTTCCAGCACCTGGGCGAACTGCGCGAGAATCATTTCGACACCTTTTGCATAATCCGCGGCACCCTGTTCGCCGTCTTTGAGCTGGGCCCTTTCCAGGTTGTCAATCACGGGCAGGAGTTCCTTGAGGATGTTGGCTTTGGCGTTGCAGTAGGTTTCTTCCTTTTCACGCAGGGAACGTTTGCGGTAATTGTCGTACTCCGCGGCAAGGCGCAAAAACGCGTCTTTCTGCTCGGCAAGTTTCTTCTCCAGTTCCGCCGTCTTATCCTCCGTGTGCTTGTGAGACGGCGTGTGTTTTTCCTTCGGCTCAGGCTGCGGCGTTTCGCGGACAGGTTCGGTGTTGTCGGTTTCGGTCTTTTTTTTGGACATTGCGTAATTCCTCCGTCGTGTTATTGCGGCTGCCCGCTACTCCTCAAGCGCTTTTTTCAGCAGTTTGCCCAAAAGGCCGGTCAGATATTCGACGCTGGGGATGATGCGGGCGTAATCGATCCTGGTGGGGCCGATTAAGCCGATGGCGCCGCCTTCGCGCAGGCCGATGTTGTAGCGGGCCAGGATGATGCTGGAATCCTCGAGCTGGCGGAAAAGGCTCTCTTTGCCGATTAGGACGTCGAGGTCGTTTTTGCTGGAAGAAATCAGATGGCTCAGCGGCTGCGGTTTATTGAGAAACTCGAGCAGCTCGTACACTTTGCCGTCGTATTCCCTGTGGTTGAGCAGGTTCGACTGCCCTTCGAGCATAACGTCCGTTTCGTCCGCGTCGCGGGCGAGTTCGGCAACCGCCGCAATGAGCGGCAGCAGCGGCAGGGCTTCGCTGCCCAGGGAAGCGGCAAGCGTCTGCAGCATCACGGCGCCGACTTCGGAAACCGGGCGGCCGATAAGGGCGGAGGAAACGACGTTGTAGAAGTTTTCAAGCATCGAGGCGGTCAGTTCGAAATCCAGCCTGCAGACACGGCTGCGGATGATACCCGCCGAGGTCAGCAGGAGGGTCATGCATGTTTTGCCGCCGACCGGCACCACCTCGACGCGCCGGATGAAAATGCCCTCGCCTTTGGGCATGGTAGACATCGCTGCGCAGTTGGTCAGCTGGGCAAGAACCTCGCCCGCCTTTTCGATGAGCCGCTGCGGGTCGGCGCCTCCTGCCGAAATGTCCGCCTCCATCTGCCTGCGCTGATAATCGTCGGGTTCCCTACGGTTCATCAGATGGTCGACATAATAGCGGTAGCCTTTCTGGGAAGGAACGCGGCCTGCAGATGTATGGGGCTGCTCGAGATAGCCCATTTCCGCGAGTTCGGACATTTCGTTGCGGATGGTAGCCGAGGAAACGGAGATGCCCAGTTTTGCCTGAAGGCCTTTGGAACCGACAGGTTCGCCGGTCTCGATGAACTGCTCGACGACAGCCGCAAGAATAATTTGTTTGCGTTCGCTAAGTTCCACTGTCACCACCGTGCCTTGACGTAACTGCCAGATGTTAGCACTCTTAGCGTTTGAGTGCTAAATCTACTATTACTATACAGGCCTGCCGGCATTTTGTCAACGGGCGATTTGTAAACACTTTGTTAATGTTGCGAGCCGCCGCCGGAACCGTTCATACGGCTTCCAGCAGCCGCCCGATCACGGCGTTGGACAGCAGGAAACCCTTCCGCGTCAGGGCTAAGCCGTTTTTTGTGAAGTGCAGCAGGCCGGCCCTTTCAAGCGGCCGGGCCACGGCAAACAGTTTTTCGAGGGCAAGGCCGGGATAGCGCAGGCCGGCTGCGGCGGCATCGAACCCCTCGCTGAGGCGCAGCGCCAGCATCAGATACTCCCCGAAATCGCCTCCGGGGCCGTCGGAGCAGCTTTCTCCCGACGCGATGAACTGCTCAAGGTCCCGCGGATAATGAAACCGCCGTCCATCCAGAAAAGAGTGCGCGCCCGGGCCGAGGCCGAGGTATTCCGCCAGGCGCCAGTATTTCAGGTTATGTCTGCTTTCGTACCCTGGCAAGGCGAAGTTCGATATCTCATACTGCAAGAAACCCTTTTCCGCCAGCCGGTCGCAGGCAAAAAGATACAAATCGCACACCGCGTCCTCGTCCGGAAGGCCGGCGGACGCAAGATTTTCATGAAGCGGTGTTCCCGGTTCTGCTTTAAGCAGATAAGCGCTGATATGGCGCGCGCCGGAGTTTGCGCAGAATGCGATCGATGCCCCGAGAGATTGCGCGTTTTGGCCGGGGATACCGATTATCAAATCGACGGAGAAGTTGTCGATGCCGGCCGCCGCGGCTTTGCGCACGGAGACGGCGAGGTCGGCGGGCGAACCCCTTCTGCCCAGAAAATCCCTTTCCGGCTGCGCATAGGCCTGCAAACCGAAAGACAGGCGGTTGACCCCGGCCGCCGCCAGCGCCGCAAAATCAAAATTCTCCCGAGCGGTATCCTCCGGATTGCATTCGACGGTAGCCTCCGGATCGAGAAAACAGCCGTCGAACACGCCCGTGAGCGTGTTGACCAGCCCGGCGAGATAAGCCGAACCGCCGGCGGTGGGTGTTCCTCCGCCGAGGTAGAGCGTGTCGAAGATGAACCGGCGCCGCGCCCGGAAGCGTCCCGCTTCTCTGCCAAGGGCGAGCGCGTATTCTTCCATGCGCCAGGCGCCCGGCTCGAGCGAGTAAAAGTCGCAGTAACTACATTTGCTTTTACAGAAAGGGACATGCGCGTACAGGCCGGCCGGCTGCATATTGTCTATCAAATGCGACGCTCCTTTCCGCAACCTTTGAAAAATACGGGCGGGTGCCGCACCCGCCCGCAAAAGACCTTTCCGTCCGGGGAAAGCGCGGCTTATCCCTCTTTCGCCGCGGGCAGCCCGTCGGATAATTCCCGCTGCCTGGCCGCGCGCCTGGCCAGCAGTTCCGCATACATCATCTCGCGCTTTTTGCCGCCGAGATCGTAGAAAAACTTCGGAATGATGCCCAGAATACCGGTGACAATCGGTATAATGGTGCACATGGCAAAAAGATAATACTTGGTTCTATCCGTCTGTGTACCGACCTGCCTGCCCTGTATATAGCCGATTTTTTTCATCAGAATCGGTTTGATGGTACCGCTGATGGTCCCGACCAGTTTGGTCGCGAGCCCTTTCGCCGTACCGGTCATTCCCTCTGTGCGGAAGCCGTTTTTCCACTCGCAGTAATCCATCGCTTCGTTGTACATTTCGGAAGGGATGACCTTCCGAATGCCGTAAACAGACATGAAGAGGGTTTCCTGCGCCATCAAAATGGGAATCATATACTTCGGCTTGTTGTACCAGCCTTTCGGACCGATGCCGCCGATAGACCCCAGCAGGAACACGAAGATATTCAGAAAGTCGCCGAAGTTGCCCCCCGCAATCCAGAGGAATTTGGTGGAAAACTTCCGCCTCATCCAGGGCACATACGCATAGCTGGCGTTTGACACAAAGCCGCCGGGAATACCGACGATGTTTTTGATCGATGCGGAACCCAGCACGTCAATCAGGTAATTGTTCATGCCAGCGCTGATGGAAAAAGCCCCGAGAAAATCCGACAGCGTCATCAGCAGGATGGGTTTGTTGTTGATGATGGAACGGAAGCCGTCGATGATGCTCGGGCGTTCGACCGACTGCAGAACCCTTTCCCTGGTAACGAGGAAGAAATAAAACGCCATACCGCCGCCGACAATCGTCGTAATCAGCCCCATCGAGATATAGGCGGCGGCGAGCTTCATTTTGATCACATTGTGGATAATCAGGTCAATCATGAGGCCCATCGCGATTTCAGGCAGTTTCTCCACAAAACCGGAAATAAAATTCGCTTTGGTAATCAGCCTTGTTCTGTCCACGGGGTGCGGCGTGATGGTGGCGAGCATCCCTCCTGCGGCCACACTGCGGAAAGTCCCCGCGCCTTCGCGAATGAGCGCAAGCGCCAGCCACACGGCGAACTTGGTGACGTCCATACCGCCTTTATTCGGGAAAAAGACGGGCATCAGCCAGTAGATGCAGGTGCCCAGCGTTCCCGGTATGGCCAGCGCCATGAGATAAGGTTTGAATTTACCCCAGCGCGTACGCGTCTTGTCGACAATGACGCCGGTAAACGTATCGTTGATAATATCCCAGATGGTGTTGATGAAGTTGACGATTGCCAGGTAATAGAAGTCAATGTGAAGCACATCGAAAATAAAACGTTCCGCATATGTATTAATATTGAAGCTGTTCGACACGTCAAACAGAATGTATGCCACCGTTTCTCTGGTGCCGACATACCGGCGGTTCTGGTAGACGATGTTTGTATGGGCGGGTTCAGCCATTGATTATCCTCCGGTCATGGGTTTGCGGTCAGTTGTCGTCGAGTTTCAGCACGGCCATAAACGCCTCCTGCGGCACCTCGACCGAGCCGAAGCTGCGCATGCGTTTTTTACCTTCTTTCTGTTTTTCCAGCAGTTTTTTCTTGCGTGTGATATCGCCGCCGTAACATTTGGCCAGCACATCCTTGCGCATGGCCTTCACTGTTTCCCTGGCGATGATTTTGGCGCCGATGGCTACCTGTATAGGGATTTCGAACATCTGGCGGGGAATGTTGTCTTTGAGGCGTTCGGCGATTTTCCTCGCCCGCGTATAGGCCTTCTCGGCATGAATGATGAACGAGAGGGCGTCGATGATTTCGCCGTTGAGCAGGACGTCGAGTTTGACAAGGTCCGACCGCCTGTAATCGAGCAGTTCGTAATCAAAAGAAGCGTAGCCTTTGGTACGGGATTTCAGCGAATCGAAAAAGTCATAGATGATTTCGTTGAGGGGCAGTTCGTAATGGATATCCACCCTGTCTTTGGAGATATATTTCATATCTTTGAAAACGCCCCGGCGTTCCTGGCACAGGTCCATGATGCCGCCGACATAATCCGGCGGCGAGATGATGTGGGCGTTGGTGAAGGGCTCCTCGCTGTATTGGATCCGCGCGGGATCAGGATAGTGCGTGGGATTGTCCACCTCGACGATGCTCGCGTCGTTGAGATGGATTTTATAGATGACGCTCGGCGTCGTGGTTACCAGGTCAAGGTCGTATTCCCGCTCGAGGCGTTCCTGAATGATTTCGAGGTGCAGAAGCCCCAGAAAACCGCAACGGAAACCGAAGCCCAGCGCGCCGGACGTTTCCGGTTCAAACGTCAGAGCGGCGTCGTTGAGCTGCAGTTTGGCCAGCGCGTCCCTGAGGTTCTCGTAATCGGCACCGTCCGCGGGATAGATGCCGCAAAAGACCATCGGGTTGACTTTACGGTAGCCGGGCAGGGCCGAGCCGGCGGGGCGCTCTGCCGTGGTCACCGTGTCGCCCACGCGCGCGTCGCCGACCGTTTTGATGGACGCCGTGATATAGCCGACCTCGCCCGCAGCCAGGCCTTCGCAAGGCTCGGTGCGCGTGGCGCGCATATAGCCGGTTTCCACCACCGTGAAACGCGCGCCGGTCGCCATCATCTGCATGGTGTCGCCCGGTTTGACTGCGCCTTCCATCACCCTGACAAAAACGATCACGCCTTTGTACGGGTCGTAAAGGCTGTCAAAAACCAGCGCTTTCAAGGGCGCGGTGGCGTCCCCGCGAGGCGGCGGTATGAGCGATACGATGCTTTCGAGCACCGCTTCGACATTCTGCCCGGTTTTCGCGCTGACTCTCGGCGCTTCGGAGCAGTCGAGGCCGATGATGTCCTCAATCTCCGCCGCCACCCGGTCGGGTTCGGCGGCGGGCAGGTCGATTTTGTTGATGACGGGAATGAGCTCCAAATCGTGGTCAAGCGCCATATAGGTGTTGGCGAGTGTCTGGGCTTCGATGCCCTGTGACGCGTCGACGACAAGCACAGCCCCTTCACACGCGGCGAGGGAGCGCGACACTTCGTAGGAAAAGTCGACATGGCCCGGTGTGTCGATGAGGTTGAGGGCATACATGTTGCCGTCGGATGCCGCGTAATCGAGCCGGACGGCATGCGATTTGATGGTAATGCCGTGCTCGCGTTCAAGGTCCATTTTATCGAGCAGCTGCGCGGTCATATCGCGCAGCGACACCGCCTGCGTCAATTCAAGCAGCCGGTCCGCAAGCGTCGATTTGCCATGGTCGATATGGGCAATAATGCAGAAGTTGCGAATCAGTTCCTGCCGGACGGACAAAATTGCCACCTCGTTTGCGATTTTCACACAGGGGAAGTTTATGTTATCCGGCGCCTTCTGTCAAGTTTAAGGCGGCCGGTTGCCTTGTATCAGGCTGTTGTTTAAAAGATTTGAAAGCTTAAAAACACGGAAAAGCCCGCGGCATGAAAACCGCGGGCAGAGAAGAAACAAAGCGGATTCCGGAACCGTCACACAACGGTAAAAGCGGCCGAAAGGCCCGTATCGCTCCAGATTTTGCCTACGCAGCCTCTAAGCGTCCAGGTCGCCGGGCCCGGTATGGACGCCGTCCTGGTGATGGTCCAGGTTCTCATGCCGGTCGTGATGTCGTCGGTATAAACGGCATAGTTGATGTGATAAGTCAGCGTCGAGCCGCCCGGCGTCACAAACTGGATTTTGGGAACATCCATGGTGGTGACGACGGTGAAGACCATCGGCGTGCCCCTGGCGGGCGACGGGTTGTCGATGACGCAGGATACATACTGCGTAGCCTGGAAAACAACAGTCAGCGGGTAACTCTGCCCGACAGGGTCGAACAGGAACAGCGTGTTGATTTGCGCGCCGTCGGGCTGCGTTTTCAATAACGTGCCCTGCACCGGGAACTTCGCCCTGACGACATAATCGGCTTCTGACAGGTTGACATTGATGACCCATGTTTCGTAGGCCAGGGCGGGTGAACCGGCGGCGACAGGCGAACCGTACTGGTCATAACCCTGGATGGAAAGGATGTTGGGGTTGACGCCGCGGATATAGGTAACCGTCGCGCCGTTGCCGAGCCTGTAAAACTGGATTTGGGTCGGGCTGCCGTATACCTTGACCGTCATAGGCGCAAAGTAGGCGCCGAAATAGGGGTTGTCGAACTCGGCGAAAAATACGCTGGTGGCGTCCTTTTTAAACAGAGCCTGGAACACGGCGCCTTCGCTGTCCATCACGCCGGGAGTCGGATCCCAGCCGGTGAAGGTATAACCGAATTTGGACGGGGCGGCGGGCAGAGAGATGGTTGTGCCGAATTCGGCGGGAATCGTCGCGTACAGCCCGCCGTCGACATAAAAGTTCGCGTCATAGATATTGGCCGAAAACACGGCGTTGATGTCAACATCATTGGCCGGCATCGCCGCGGGAACGGTATCCCATACGGTGAACGTATAACCGGTTTTGACCGGGGCGGCAGGCGGTACAACGGGCTGGCCGAACGGTGTGGGAACCGCCGCGTAGAATGCGCCGTCAACATAAAACCTGGCGTTATAACTGTTGACTGAGAATGTGGCGTTGATGTCAACATCATTGGCCGGCATGGCAGCCGGAACCGTATCCCAACCGGTGAAGGTGCAGCCCGTTTTGTCCGGGTCGGCAGGAAGCGCAACGGGCTTGCCAAACCCGGTAGGAACCGTCGCGTAGAGGGCGCCGTCGACATAAAACTTGGCGTCATAGGTATTGACATCAAAGATTGCATTGATATTGACATCATCGGGGGGCATGGACGCAGGGATAAAGTCCCAGCCTTTAAAGGTATGGCCCGGCTTGTCCGGATCGGCCGGCGGCACGATGGCCGCGCCGAATTCGGTGGGCACCGTCTGGTAAAGCGCGCCGTCGACATAGAACTTGGCGTTATACGTGTTGACAGACCAGCCGGCGGTGAGCGTTAAGCCGCCCGATGGGAACGTTTCGGGATAGGGCAGGTCCCAGCCGGTAAAGGTGTAACCCATCCGTGTCGGGTTGGGCACAACGGGTACGGAATCGCCGACGTTGCCGGTCAGCGGGGCAATGGGGCTGCCTTCGCCGGTATTGAATGTTACCGTAGACTGCGCCGGAGCCGCAGGCAGGACGATATCGGCTCCCGACACGTCAAGCTGATAGGTGTTGTTGGAGGCGATTGCAGAAGCGCTGCTATGCGGCATCGTCGGGCTGGTACAGCGGGTAAAATACATTCTGCCCGCCGTGTTGGACGAACTGCGAAGCCACGCGCTGTCGATATAAATGCGGGCGTCGGAGCCCGGCGTAAGATTTTTGAGGACATTCAACTGGAACTCATAAATCCAGGTGCCATCGACCTTGACGCCGTAACCGCCGTTGGGCGCCGTGCCGTTAACAGCCGGCGTCACCTGCCTGGTCGCATACTGCGCGTACATGGCGGGGCCGAGCGTCGGGCCGAACGCGGCGGTCGACGTATAGGCGGACAGAGGATACTCCAGCGTGACGGACCAGTCCGCCATCGCCTGGCTGCAAAACGCGTTGGCATAATTCGGCTGAAAGCTGTTCTTAAGAAGCGGAGCTTCCACAAAGCTGAAGAACTCCCTTTCGAAACTGACCGCGTAAGAATGCGTCGCAAGCCAGAAGTCGGTGGCCGAAGATATTCTGACCGTCAAAACATCCCCTGCCGCCGGCTGCGCCCCGGGTGCAAGCGGCGCGAAACCGGCGCCGGTGCCCGTGCCGACGGACAGGCCCAGTACGACGGTGTTCATCGCGCCGTCGTCCAGCGCCGCGGACGCGCCGAAGGCGATCAGGTTGACCAGCAGCGCCAGAGCCAAGGCCAGCCCGAGCGCTTTTTTGCCGGAAAACATTTTCATAGTATTCCCTCCCAAGTGAGTTGATTGCGAATTCAGGCAAAGCAAAGTACCAATAGACAACATTGTTTCATTTTCATTATAACATCGGTATTCCCAATGTCAACACAAACCAGAAGTTCAAAAGCGCCGCGTCCGAAAAGAGGAAGCGGCGTGTCTTGCATTGTGCCAAACAATATGGTAAGATAAAGCCCGTTGAAAAAAGGGGGTGTCACCATGCCGAATATTCAGTCCGCTAAAAAGAGGGTGCTTGTCAACAGCGCCAAGGCGGCGCGCAACAAGTCCAGAAACACCGCGATGAAGACCGCCATCAAAAAAGCGCATACGGCCGCTGCGGCCGGCGCCGAAAACCGCGACGAACTCATCACGCAAGCCGTGAAAAAAGTCGACCAGGCAGCCGCGAAAGGCCTGATTCACAAAAACAACGCCGCGCGGAAAAAATCCGCCCTCGCGTCGCTTGCCAAAAAGGCGTAGCCTGCCCGCAGGGGCCGCCGCGTTGCTCCGGCCGAATGTTGACACGGAAAAAGCCGGACGATATAATGGTATTCGTACGAAAAACTATATGGAGGTGCTCGATGGATACTTTCAAAAAAGTTCTCAAAATTGTCGGAATTATCGCCGCGATTGCGGGCCTTGCGGCCGGCATCTATTTCCTCATCAGCAAGGTCCTGGCGAAGAAAAAAGAAGCGGACGATGAGGAAAACTACGTCACCTGCTCCTGCCTGGACGACGAGCCCGCCGAAGCGGCCCAGTAAGAAACTCCGCCCAACAAGAAGAAAGACGCACGGACACTGTATTCCGTGCGTCTTTTTGCATAGGCCCCGCTAACGGGGAAATCAAAACTTTCGAAACAGAAGCCTGCCTTTGACCAGAACAGCCAGGACACTGCGCGTGTCGGTGACGAGCAGGTCCGCATATTTGCCCGGTTTGATGCTGCCTGTCGCCGCGTCGGCGCCGATGACGCGCGCAGGGTTGATTGTGCAGGCCTTCAAAGCCGCTTTCGGGTCAATCCCGAAAGACAATAAATTTTGATACTCGCGAAACAGGTTGACCGTACTCGCGGCAAGACGCCCGTCGGCAAGGGTGGCTTTCCCCTGCCTGACATAGACGGTTTGCCCGCCAAGCTCATATTCGCCGTCCTGCATGCCGGCGGCTTTCATCGCGTCGCTGACAACTACCACCCTGTCTTCCCCGAGCAGTTTGAAGGCCATGCGCAGCACGGGGGGATGCGCGTGTATCCCGTCGCAAATCAGTTCGGCGGTCGACGCCGCGTTGTCGAAAGCCGCCACCACAGGACCCGGCGCGCGGTGTTCGACGGGCGGCATCGCGCTGAACAGGTGCGTGGCGTGGGAAAACCCGTTGCGGTAGGCCTCTTCGGCCGTCGGGAAATCTGCGGCCGTATGCGCCTGCGAAACGGTACAACAGCGGCAGGCGCGCCGGGCAAAGTCAAACGCGCCCGGCAATTCCGGCGCGACGTCCACCAGCACGATGCGGGAAATGGCGTTGAGCCTTGAAAACTCCCCAAAATCCGGCGGCCGGATATATTCGGCGGGCTGGGCGCCTTTCTGCGCCAGGGAAATAAAGGGCCCTTCCATATTGATACCGTGGATATAAGCGCCTTTTTCTTTACCTTTAAAAGACTCAACGGTTTGAAACTGTTTCGCAAGCTGCTCCTCTGGCAGCGTCATGGACGCGGGGCAGAAGGACGTGACGCCGTTGGCCGCCAGATAAAGGGACATTTTTTGCAGCGACTCTTCCGATGCGTCGGACATATCGCCTCCGGCGCTGCCGTGGATGTGAATATCGATAAACCCCGGCAGGACAGTCAGTCCGCCGAGGTCGATGCTTTCGCCTTCATGGAAGAGAACGCCGACGCCGGCGATCTTCTCGCCTTCGACGGCGATATCGCCGCGCGCCGGTTCAAAATCCGCGCCGTAATAGACGGCGTTTTTCAGAAGCATCGGTAATCAGTAGGCCTTTCCCCAATAAAGCATCTCTTTGGCCGGCCCGCCGCAGCAAACGCAGGTGTCGGCAATCTTCTCCTGCCGGAACGGAATGCACCGCGAGGTTACGCCGGCTTGCTGCTTGAGTTTTTCCTCGCATTCTCCGTTGCCGCACCACATCGCCTTGAAAAAACCGGGCTTTTCGGCCGCCTGCTTCTTGATATCCTCAAAATCAAGCGCTTCATAGGTCATAGCCGCCCTGGATGCGGCCGCTTTATCAAACAAGCCTTTGTGGACGTCGCCAAGCAGGCGGGGCACCGCCTCCCCGAGGCTGTCGAGGCTCACCTCCGCTTTTTCACGGTTGTCCCTGCGGACGATGACGCAGCGGTTGTTCTCGATATCCCTGGGTCCTATCTCCAGGCGCAGGGGAACGCCTTTCATTTCATATTCGGCAAACTTCCAGCCGGCGGAATTGTCCGTTTCGTCGATACCGGCGCGGCAGAAGGCGCGCAGGGCGGCGGTGACTTCGCGCGCTTTTTCGACGACGCCCGGTTTGTGGGGCGCGACGGGCACCACGATGACCTGAACGGGGGCGACCGCGGGAGGCAGTACAAGGCCGCTGTTGTCGCCGTGCGTCATGATGATGGCGCCGATGATTCTGCTCGACATCCCCCAGGAGGTTTGGTGCGGATATTCCAGCGTATTTTGGCGGCCGGTGAACTGGATGCCGAAGGCCCGGCTGAAACCGTCGCCGAAATAATGGGACGTGCCGCTCTGCAGGGCTTTGCCGTCGTGCATCATCGCTTCGATGGTGTAGGTGGCCAGGGCCCCGGCAAATTTCTCCTTATCCGTTTTGCGGCCTTTGATGACGGGAATGGCCAGGCAGTTCTCCGCCACGTCGGCGTAGACGCCCAGCATGCGCTCGGTTTCCTCCACCGCCTCGGCGGCGGTTTCGTGCATGGTGTGGCCTTCCTGCCAGAAAAACTCGGTCGTGCGAAGGAAAGGACGCGTGGTCTTCTCCCAGCGGACGACGGAACACCACTGGTTGTACAGTTTCGGCAAATCCCTGTAGGAATGGATAATATCCTTGTAATGGTCGCAGAAGAGCGTTTCCGACGTCGGCCGGACGCACAGGCGCTCGGGCAGCAGCTCGTCGCCTCCGTGCGTTACCCAGGCGACTTCAGGCGCGAAACCGGCGACATGGTCCTTTTCTTTCTGCAGCAGGCTTTCGGGAATGAACAGGGGCATCATGACATTCTCGTGGCCGGTCGCTTTGAAGCGGGCGTCAAGTTCGTTGCGGATATTCTCCCACAAAGCGGTCGCATAGGGCCTGATGACCATGCATCCCCTGACGCCGGAATAGGATGCCAGCTCGGCCTTGACGACGACATCGGTGTACCACTGCGCGAAGTCGTCCTCCATGGATGTGATGGCCTCGACAAGTTTTTCGGGTTTTGCCATAGGTCGGCGTATCCTTTCGAATGTTTAGTTGCTTTCGATAAACTGGACGATATCGTCCACCGTTTGAATCTTTTCAAGTTCCTCGTCGGGCACTTCGATGCCGAACTCGTCTTCAATGGTCATGGCTAGGTCGACCAGGTCGAGGCTGTCGGCGCCGAAATCTTCCCTGACGAAGGACTGCAGGGTAATCTCCTCTTCCTTTATATTGAAATGCTCCGCGATGATATGACGTACTTTTTCAAAGGTCATGGTATCTGCTCCTTTCTTTTTTACCGTGCTCGTGCTTGCGTATTCTGATAGAAAGAATGGTATGCGTTCGCCCAGTTTTTGTCAAGTAAAACGGGCACGCTTACGCTAAAACACCGGTTGAAACAGCCGCGCAAGTGAACCCGGGAGCAGCCGCGCCGGCGGTTCCGGCGCCGTTTATGCACAGCCGTTCGTCCCGGTTGTTCAAAACCCGGTATTTATTCATCGCCAGCGAATATTTCAGCTGTAAAGGTCTTCTGCTTTCGTACGTGGAAAACTCGGTGGAAAATGTGCATAACTACCCTATTATTTTGGCATTTTAGATGAATAGCGACAAGATACCTGCTTTACTTGCGCATTATTATTCCAATATATTATTAACTGTTTTGAGTATATGCATTGTATATACAGGGAAAGTCACCGGTCTTCGCGGATACGAAAGCTCTTGTTCGACCGGAACGAAAGCGCATTTTCGCGTAAAAAAGCGCCCGCCATGCTTCCATGCACCGGCGGGCGTTTGTCTGAATCAGTTGACGTTGATATTTTCGGTACTTTCTTCCTCTGAAGTCCCCTACCAATTTCAGCAAGTGGGAATGTTATTCCGCATTACGCCAGGTTTCTTTCAAGCTTCGCCAGTTGAGCCGCAAGTTCCGCGGGCAGTCTGTTGCCGTAACTTTCATAATTTGTTTTTATGGATTCGATTTCCGCCAGCCAGCCTTCTTTGTCCACTCTGAGCAGTTCAGCCATATCCTCGGCAGATACATTGATACCGTCTGTGTCGATGGCTTCGGGTGCCGGCAGTCTGCCGATGGGTGTATCGACAGCCTTGCCGGTTCCCTCGAGCCTTTCGACAATCCACTTCAACACACGGCTGTTGTCGCCGAAACCCGGCCAAATGAATTTGCCCTGGGCGTTTTTACGGAACCAGTTGACATAATAAATTTTTGGCAGCTTGCCGGCATCTGTTTTTTTGCCGATATTCAGCCAATGCTGTAAATAGTCGCCCATATGGTAACCGGCGAAAGGCAGCATGGCGAATGGATCGCGCCGAACCTGGCCGACTTTGTCGGTGATGTCGGCGGTGGTAATCTCCGAGCCCATGATGGAGCCGAGGAAAATACCGTGGTTCCAATCGAAACTTTCATTCACCAGCGGAATATTCGAGGCGCGGCGCCCGCCGACAAGAATTGCGGAAACCGGAACGCCCGCCGGGTCTTCCCATTCGGATGCAATGACCGGGCATTGGGCCGCGGGGGTTGTGAACCGGGCGTTGGCGTGCGCTGCCGTTTCGCCCGATTCGGGCGTCCAGTCCCTGCCTTTCCAGTCAATGGCGTGCGCCGGAGCCGGTATGCCGCTGCCTTCCCACCAGACATCGCCGTCGTCTGTCAGGGCGACATTGGTATAAATCGTATTGGATTGAATCTGTTTCATCGCGTTGGGGTTGGATTTCATCGACGTACCCGGAACAACGCCGAAGAACCCCGCTTCCGGGTTGATGGCATACAACCTGCCGTCCGCGCCGAACTTCATCCAGGCGATGTCGTCACCGACGGTCTCCACCTTCCAACCGGGGATGGTCGGTTCCAGCATGGCCAGGTTGGTTTTGCCGCAGGCGCTCGGAAAAGCGCCACAGACATAATACACTTTGCCTTTCGGGTTGGTGAGTTTGAGGATAAGCATATGTTCCGCCAGCCAGCCTTCGTCACGCGCCTGCACACATGCGATGCGCAGCGCAAAGCATTTTTTACCAAGCAACGCGTTGCCGCCGTAACCGGAACCGAAGGACCAGATCATTCGTTCTTCGGGGAAATGGCTGATATACTTTTCTTCTACAGTGGGAGCGCAAGGCCATGCCAAGTCCTTTTCACCTTCAGCAAGAGGTTTGCCGACAGAGTGCAGGCATTTGACAAATTCCCCGTCTGCGCCCAACGCTTCGAGGACCGGTGTGCCTATTCTTGTCATAATCCTCATATTGGCGACAACATAAGGGCTGTCGGTGATTTCAACGCCGATTTTGGCAATCGGAGAGCCGATGGGCCCCATGGAGAAGGGAATAACATAGAGAGTTCTCCCCTTCATGCAGCCGTCATAAAGTTTGGTCATCGTGGCTTTCAACTCCACGGGATCAATCCAATTGTTGGTCGGGCCGGCATCTTCTTTCTTCTTACTGGCTATGAACGTTCTTGATTCAACGCGGGCGACATCGGTTGGATGGCTTCTGAACAGAAAACATCCCGGCTTCTTTTCCGGATTCAGGGGTATGGCAAGACCTGAATCCACACAGCCTTTCATGATTCTGTCGTATTCGGCCTGTGAACCGTCGGTCCAGTAAACATTGTCCGGCTTGCACAGAGCGGTTACTTCCTCCACCCATCTGAGCAAAGTTTGGTTTTTTGTCTGCATTTGTGTTTCCTCCTCATAATCTTCGCCCGCGAAGCATTTTTATAGATTTTTTGATTATACTGGATAACCCCCTGTATTTCAATTGACGATCTGTAGACTTTCAGTGTTATTTTATCAAATTTTCGGTAAATATGAATAATCCGTAGCTTTATATTGCAAATTTCGGTTAATTCAACATGAAATCAGCCGTCAATCGGCATAGAAGCGAAGGCGTTTAAGTCAAGCGTTGCAATATTGCCGGCAAGGTACTCATAGTATGCCTGCGCGCCGACCATCACCGCGTTGTCGCCGCAAAGCTGCGCCGGAGGGAGAAACAGTTCCAGTCCCCGCGCTGCGCATACCTGCTGCATTTTACGCCGCAAAACTGAATTGGCGGCCACCCCGCCCGCCAGCACGATTTTGGTGTGGCCGAAATCAGCCGCCGCCCTGGCTGTATTGTCGACCAGGCATTGGGTGACGACGTCGATATAGGAGGCGCCGAGGCCCGGGATATCAAGGCTCTCGCCGCGCATTCTGGCGCCGTTGAGCGTGTTGAGCAGAGCGGTTTTTAAGCCGGAAAAGCTGAAATCATACCGGCTGCCCGTCACCCGGGGTCTCGGCAACCGATAAGCGGCCGGATTGCCGTCGCGGCAGGCCGCGTCCAGGTGCATCCCTCCGGGATAGGGAAAACCCATGGCGCGCGCCGCTTTGTCGAGCGCTTCGCCCGCCGCGTCGTCGAGGGTTCTGCCCAGCACGCGGAAAACAGTATATTCCTTGGTTTCGATGATATGGCTGTGTCCGCCGGAAACCACCAGCGCAAGGAAAGGCGGCTCAAGGCCGGGGTATGCGATATAATTGGCGGCGATATGCGCGCGCAGATGATGAACCCCGACCAGCGGGATGCCTCGCGCGAGTGAAACGCCTTTGGCGTAATGCAGGCCGACCAGCAGCGCGCCGATGAGGCCCGGAGCGAAGGTCGCGGCAACGGCGTCGATATCGCCGAAACCGCAGCCCGCGCCGTCGAGAGCCGCCGAAACGATACGGCAGATTGTCTCCGCGTGCATACGCGAAGCAATCTCCGGCACGACGCCGCCGAAAGCGGCGTGTTCCTTGATTTGGGAAGCCACCGCGCCGAAGAGGCTGTTGCGCCCGTCTTCCACGACGGCGGCCGCCGTTTCGTCGCAGGATGTCTCGATTGCCAGTATTTTCATTGATTTACGCTGATCCTTTCGCGTTTACAATATGGAAGAAACGCATCATCGCCCGGGCATCGCCAAACGCCTGAAATCCGCAACCTTGTGAAAGGTGCAGTAGTTGCTGTCATGGAAACTCGCGGCGTTATTAAACGCCGTACGCGACAAGAACAGAAGGTCTTCGCCGTCGAAAATGAAATCAACGTATTGAAATGCGACTTTTGCCGGGTCGGCCGACGAGTAATCCAAAAGATCGCAAACGATCCGCCAATGCTCCAAGTCCGGCGATGCGCTCAGGGAAACAATATTGCGCATCCCGCGCGTATTCGCTCCTTGAAGCCGATTGACGACGGAAAAGTACAGCCCGGACACCTCGTCGCGCAGGACGCTGAACTTTGCCCTGTTGCCGCAAAAGTCCACAATTTTGTGAAAAGCCAGTTTGTTTTCCGGGTTGTCGGTATCACCTTTCAGCATCACGGCCCGGTCACGGTCCGGAATGCAGTCATTGGTCCGGTAACCCAGAAAATTGATGATGTCCCCTGCAGGCGAAACCACGGCGCTGCCCTCAAGCAGCCCCCTGCTGGGGCCTTTGACGGCGCCTTCCCAATCCGGGTTGTAGGCGAGGGGTTTTGTCAGCGCCCAGTTTTCCGCCTTCATAAGGTCTTCGTTTTCATCGATGGACAGCAGGCAGGAGGCGTGCCCGCCCATACTCCACGCGCCGTAATCGACCGCTGTCCACAGCCGGCCTGCGTGCGCGGTGACCGGCATAGGCGCCTTGTGCGGCCCCTTTTCCGCATAAGAGCAGCTGCCGCGGAACAAGACCTCCGGTTTGCAGAACGTTCTGCCGCCGTCCGTCGACCTGCCGATAAGCAGGTCCCCGTACTCCGTCGACATGGCGAGCATATACACATCACCTTGATGCACAAAGAGTTTCCCCCAAAAGCAGGGGAAAAGGTCCGTCAGGTAATGCCAGGAGGCGCCATTGTCTTCGGAGCGGAAAATCAGCGTCAGGTTTTGCGGCGCTTTGGACGCGTACACATCCATGGATGCCAGCAGAGCGCCGTCCGGCAGTTTGACAAGCGAAGGGCTGCACAGATATCTGCCCGAGAATTGATAAGCCGTATCCGCCGGATGCAGGTAGTTGACCACCGTACCGGGCACAAAGCCCGTCCGCGCGAGCCGGGTGCGGCTGGTTTGGCATCCGGCCGCGACGAGCACTTCGTAGTCCGTATCGGGCAGCAACCCGCCCAGGACGGTTTTGTTCCCGGATACTTTGACCGCCGCGCAGCAGTCAACCCCTGCCGGCTTATATCGAACCTCATACTCACGCCCGGCTTGCCGGCTGGTTTCGTCGAGCCATTCGAGTTCAATCGTATCCCTGCCAGGCGCAAGACGGCAGACGGTGAGCGGGAAATCCAGTTCATCATCCAACTGCCTGTAGGGCCGGCAACTCCAGGTATCCGCCGGTTTCATGTCGCGGCTCCTTGAATCAGATATTTTGTCATGATCAGGGCGTCTTCATCGGGGTTTTGATAGAAGCCCCTGCGCTCGCCCGCTGCGGTAAAACCGTTTTTGCTGTAAAGGGCGACTGCAGGTCTGTTGCTTGGCCTGACTTCCAGCGTGATGAACCGGCAGTCTCGCTCGATGGCGCCGTTTTGCGCCGCTGCCAGCAGCGCCTGCGCGATACCGAGGCGGCGGTATTCAGGAAAGACGGCGAGATTGGTGATATAACACTCCCCCGCGATTTCCTGCGCGCCGATATAGCCTGCCGTCTTGCCGCCGGCGACGGCGACCAAAAAATGGGCCAGCGGGTTGTCAAGCTCCTCCGCAAGGCTTTGAGCCGACCACGGGGCTGAAAAGCACTGCCGTTCCAGCGCGGCGACGGCTTCCAGATGGGTTTTATCCATGGGGACGACGGTATAATTCACGGCCGCACCTTTAGCAGTCAATACTTGTACAGCCAGACCCGCATATCGCTCTCTCCCCTGTTGGCGAAGGCGTAGTAAGGAATGAGTTTGATGGTCCGCGGTTCGTATCCTTCGCCGGCAGGCAAATAGAGCGCCCGGCTGCCCTTGTCGGTTTTTTTATACCCTTCGGTTTTCAGCGCCGTCAGCCCGAGTGAAGGCTCATAGTATTCTTCGACCTGCGCGCAGATGTCTGCGCGCAGGCTCCATAGTTCATCGCCGTTGTCCACCGCTTCGGCGCAGTAAACCACCGGGCCTCTCTGCAAAGCGGCCGTTCCGGCGCACTCGCACACATGACCGCTTGCTTCCAGCCATTGCGGCTGCATGTCCATGGCGAATTCCAGCCGGACATCGTCCTCTTTTACAGTCAGATAAGCGTAGCCGGCCTGTGTCTCAAAACCGACGTTTCCGTCGCTCCCCCGCAGGGCAACCTTGCGGCACCAGCCGGGTATTCTCAACGCAAGGCGATTGTTTTTCATACCCGTCAGGCGAAACGTTACTTTGCCGTCGTTCGGGTAATCGGTCGTCTGCTCGATTGTCACCTTTTTGCCGTCGAGCGGAAACTCGGCCGTGCTTTGCATGTAATGATGGACAAACACCGTGTCCCGGCTGAAAGAGTAAATGTTTTCGCCCAGCGAAGCGATGAAACGCGTCATATTGGGCGGGCAGCAGGAACAGCCGAACACTTCCAGCCGCTGTGTAATCGGGAAGCGAACTTTTGCCTTCTGCGGCAGCTTGCGGTCGAAAAGGTTGATTTCAAGCGGGTTTTCATAGAAAAACGATTTGCCGTCGAGCGATATGCCGGAAATAATGCCGTTATACATCGCCCTTTCGGCGATGTCGGCGTAGGCCGAATCCGCTTTGATCCGGCTCATCCTGCCGGCGAACATATATAGCGAGATCGCCGCGCAGGTCTCCGCGTAGGCGGAAGCATTGGGCAGGTCATAATCCACCGTAAACGCCTCGCCCGCGGCTGTGGAACCGATGCCGCCGGTGATATACATGCGTTTTTGGGTAATGTTTTCAAATAGTTTTTGGCTCGCGGCGAAGAGTCCTTCGTCCGCGTATTCCCTGCTGAGGTCCGCCATCGCGCTGAAGAGGTAGCCCGCGCGCACGCTGTGCCCTTCCGCGGTGGTCTGTTCGCGCACGGGCAGGTGGTCCTGGACATAGGCGTCGTTTTCACCAGCCCGCACCTCTTTGCTGGCCGCGGTGCCGCGGATATCGACAAAATGTTTGCTGAGTTCCAAATACCTTTTTTCGCCGGTGCAGCGGTACAGTTTGACCAGCGCCAGCTCGATTTCCTCATGGCCGCAGGTGCTGTATTCGGCGGAATCGTCGATTTTGAAAACCTTTTCGATATGGTCGGCGTACCGGCACATGGCCTTCAGGAACTTCTCCTTGCCTGTCGCCTCGTAATAAGCGACCGCCGCCTCAATCAGATGCCCCGCGCAGTAAAGCTCGTGCGCCATGC
Source organism: Bacillota bacterium (assembly GCA_022706685.1). Taxonomy (GTDB): domain Bacteria; phylum Bacillota; class Clostridia; order Oscillospirales; family Acutalibacteraceae; genus UBA1447. The sequence continues at coordinate 5,919 of JAKJCA010000030.1, read as the reverse complement.
GGTTGCAGAAGCGGTTTTCGGGCTCGCAGACGGTAAAATAGATATTGAAATAACCGTTTTCGTCCTGATTCTTTTCAATCAGGTCCACCACCGCGTCCACATACGCTTCCAACGCTTCGTCCTCGTTCTTGTTGAGGACATAGGCGGCGGATTCCAGCCATTTGGCGACGTCCGAATCCCAGAAAATATGCGGCCTGTCCGGCATGCCCTCCCGCCAGTCAAAGCGGAAAGCGGCGAAGCGGCCGGTTTTCTCAAATTGTTCACGCACGCTGCCCAGCGTGACGTCGCGGTTGAGGTCCTGCCTGGCTTTCCAGAAGCCGCCGGTGATATTGACCTGTGAGACGCTTAACTTGCCGAATGCATCCATTTTTGCCCTCCGTTAATCAATCATCTTTCTTTTTTTCAGTTCTTCAAACAACACTTCCAGACCCGAAGCAATCTTCTGCGCGCAAACGCGGTATTCCTCCATGTCCCCGCCGTACGGGTCCGGGACACCGCCGGCGAGGATGACCTTTTTTTCGTCGGGAACGTCAGCGAGCATCACAGCGTGAACGGGCGTCATGCAGACAAAGAGATCCGTCTCGCCCGCCATCTCGGGGCGATACGGCCGGGAGCGGTGCGCGGTAATGTCCGCGCCGAGTTCGGCTGCCGCCGCAACAGCGTTGGGTTGTGCTTCGTCTCCGGCGAAAGCGCCGATGCCCGCGCTCGAACAAGCGACGCCCCGTGTTCCTTTTTTTTTCAGCAATACACGGAAGAGGCCTTCCGCCATGGGGCTGCGGCAGGTATTGCCGGTGCAGACAAACACAATTTGCCGCACCCTGTCAGCCTTTCGCTTCATACCATGTTTTCCCCGAATGGACATCCGCGCTGAGTTTCACGCGTATGGCGAAGGCGTTCTCCATTTCCCGGCGTAAAAGCGCTTCGGCCTGTTCGCGCTCGTCTTGCGGCGCTTCGACAATCAGTTCGTCGTGCACCTGCAAAATCAGTTTCGCTCTCATGTTAGCCGCTTCAAGACCTTGATGAACGCGGACCATCGCAATCTTTATCAGGTCCGCCGCCGTCCCCTGAATAGGCATGTTCAGCGCCACCCGCTCGCCGAAAGCGCGAAGCGCAGCATTGGAGGATGCCAGTTCCGGCAGGTAGCGGCGCCGGCCGAACAGTGTTTCGACGTAACCGTTTTCTTTGGCCTGTGCGACGACGCGTTTCATATACTCGGCGACGCCCTTATAATGGCTGAGATACTCTTTGATGTATTGGTCGGCCTCTTTGCGTGTGACCGAAATATCCTTGGCCAGCGAAAAGGCGCCGATACCGTAAACAATGCCGAAATTGACGGCCTTCGCCCGGTTCCTCATCAGCGGCGTCACCATATCGAGCGGGATGTTGAACACCTGCGAGGCGGTCACCGTGTGGATATCGATGTTGCTGTTGAAGGCCTCGATCATTGTCTCGTCGCCGGAAATATGCGCGAGCACGCGCAGTTCAATCTGCGAATAGTCCGCGTCAACGAGAAGTTTGCCGCCGTCCGCAATGAAAAACCTGCGCAGTTCCCGTCCGAGATCCGAACGGATGGGAATATTCTGCAGGTTCGGCTCGATGGAGGATATCCTGCCGGTGCGCGTCTCGGTCTGTCGGAAAGTCGTATGAATCCTGCCGTCGGGACCGATTTCGCCAATGAGCCCGTCGCAGTAGGTTGACTTGAGTTTGGACAGCGTTCTGTACTGCAGGATGCCGTCAATGACGGGATGCTCCCCACGCAGCTGTTCGAGCACCTCGGCCCCGGTGGAATAGCCGGTTTTGTTCTTTTTGCCGGAGGACAGGCCGAGTTTTTCAAACAGAACTTCCCCAAGCTGTTTGGGGGAATTGATGTTGAACTCAAAACCGGCCGCCTGGTAAATCTGCCGGGTGATATCCGCCGCCTGCGCGCCAATTTCTCTGCCGAAACGTTCGAGGCCTTCCCTGTCGACGGCGAAGCCTTCGTATTCCATGCCGGCCAATACGCCCGCCAGCGGCAATTCGATCTCGTCGAGCAGACGGGTCTGCCCTCTGCTTTCGATCTCGGTGCGCATCCGGGCGCACAGCGCAGGCAGCCGCGCCGCAAGCGCCGCGCCGCCGTTTTCCTCTTTCATCAGCGGTGCGGGTACGCCGTGGAGCATGGCCAGGCGCTCGATGGAGTAGTCTTTAGCGGAAGGATTCAGCAGATAACCCGCCAGCATCACGTCGGCGGCGGCGCCCTCCAGGCGCACGCCTTCTTTTTCGCAGGCAAGGGCAAGCGCCTTGATGTCAAAGGTGTGTTTTTTTATGGCGGGGTTCTGCGAGAAGGCGCGGAAAAACTCGGGAAAATCGGCGTTGAGGGCCCGCGCTACGGCGACGGTTTCCTCAAGCACAAAATACATCTCCCGTAAAAGGCCGTTTTCAAACACGCTCAGGAAATACGCGTCACCCTGCCTGCCGAGTTTTTCGAGCAGGGCAAAGAGGTCCTGCGCCTCTTCCAGCGTCAAGGGGCGCGGCGCGTTTTCTTTTGCGGCGGGCGGCTGACGGGATTGTATACCGAGTTTTTCGAGCAGTTTGAACAACTCGAGGTCCGTCATGATTTTGGTCACAAGGAAGGCATCGGGAGGCCCCGGAATATACCGGTTGATGTCGGTTTCGACCGGGGCGTCGCGCACAATCGTCCCGAGCACGCGGCTGAGTTGAGCGGACTGCCTGCCGGCGGCAAGTTTCTCCTTAAGCGCGGGTTTCAGGTCCGCTTCGTCAAGCCGGTTGTACAACTCTTCTACCGTTCCGAAGCGTGCGATGAGTTCCCCCGCCGTTTTCGGGCCGATGCCGGGAATGCCCGGAATGTTATCGGAACTGTCGCCCATGAGAGCTTTTACTTCAATAAGCTGCGCGGGCGTGACGCCATACTCGTCGATGACGTTTTTTTCACGATAAGGTTTTGTCAGCGGGCGTCCCATGGATGTGGAAGCCAGCATAACCGTAACTTGAGGGGAAATCAGCTGCAGCGAATCCCGGTCTCCCGTGGCGAGGACACAGTCGTTGCCCGCCTTCTCGCAGCTGTCAGCCAGGGTGCCTAAAATATCGTCCGCCTCATAACCGGGACACTCGACGACGGGATAGCCCAACGCCTGCACCAGCTGTTTGATAACGGGGATTTGCTCGGCCAGTTCGGGTGGCGTCGGTTTGCGGTGGGCCTTATATTCGCCGTAGAGCCCGTGGCGGAAGGTGGGACCTTTGGTGTCGAAAGCGATGGCGACCGCGTCGGGCGAAACCTCGGCGCCGAGTTTGAGCAAAATGGTCAGAAATCCGTGAATGGCGTTGGTATATCGTCCGTCTTTGGTCGACAGCAGTTTAATGCCGTAAAACGCGCGGTGGATAATGCTGTGGCCGTCAACAACAAGCAGTTTCAAGCGCCTCACCTCTGCGATATTGTACCATAAAACACAGTCGGCTGCTGAAAATTGTCGGCGCGTGTGTTAAAATGAGCGAAACCGTTGGGAGGCATCATGCGAATTTCACAGGTCAACGTGGAGGGTTACGCCGCGCTCGCGCCTATGGCTGGCGCGGCCGATATGGCGTTCAGGGAACTGTGCGTTTCTTTCGGGGCGGCCTACACCGTCAATGAGATGGCCAGCGCCAAGGGCATCGTCGCCGGGGACAGCAAAACGCTCGCACTGCTGCGGGTATCCGACGCGCAAAAGCCGTGCGCGGTACAGATTTTCGGCGGCAGCCCGCAGATTATGGCGCGCGCCGCCGTGATTTGCGGCGAATTCGCGCCCGACGTCATCGATATCAATATGGGCTGCCCCGCGCCGAAAATATCGGGCAATTCCGCGGGCGCCGCGCTGATGAAAAACCCGGATCTTGCTGAGGCGGTCGTCAGGGCCTGCGCGCAGGCGACCGCTTTGCCGGTGACGGTCAAAATGCGTTCCGGCTGGGACGCGCAAAACATCAACGCGGTACAGCTGGCCTGCCGCTTTGAGCAGGCCGGCGCGGCCGCCTTGACGATACACGCCCGCACACGCGAGCAGATGTACGCCGGCAAAGCCGATTATTCGGTCATTGCCGCCGTGAAAAAGGCCGTCAGTATTCCCGTTATCGGGAGCGGCGACGTTTGCTCTGCGCAAAACGCGGCGGATATGTTCGAACGGACAGGCTGCGACATGGTTATGGTCGGGCGGGCCGCGCTTGGCAGGCCCTGGCTGTTTGCCCAAATCAACGCCTATCTGGAACACGGGCAGATATTGCCGGAGCCCGCCGTGCACGAGCGCATGCGAGTCATGCTCGGCCATGTCGGCAGAATCATCGCTTACAAGGGCGAATATATCGGCATCCGCGAGGCGAGGAAACACGCCGCCTGGTATATTAAATCCATCCGCTCGGCGGCCGCTTTGCGCAGGGAGGCGGGCAGGATCGAAAGCTTCGCGCAGCTGGAGGCGCTGGCGGCGAAGGTGGTCGAAATCGCGGAGAAACATGCGCAGTAAACTACATTAATAGAGGGCGGGTAAAAACCCGCCCCCGTTTCTGATAAGCCGTTTGTTTATTTGCCTTTCAGCATTTCGTCGAGCATGACATGGAAACGGTCGTCCTCCCTGTCGTCGGAAGCTTGCGCGGCCGGCGCGTCGGGCTGACCGGACAGACCGAAGAAAGGAGGCGGCGAGGGCTCGATGGGTTCGATGGTGTTGACCTGCGGGTTCCTCGCCGGGGTAAACTTCGGCATCGGGACGACGGTGCCGTCGAAGCCGGTCGCGATGACGGTAATGATGATTTCGTCGCTGAGGCTCTGGTCGAACGCGACGCCCCAGGAGATAACCGCTTCGGGGTGCGCCTGCTCGGTGATGATTTCCGCGGCGTTTTGAACCTCCGCCAGGTCGATGTCCTCGGAGGAAGTAATCGAGATAATGACGCCCCTGGCACCGGCGATGGAGGTCTCAAGCAGCGGGCTGGAAACCGCGGAGTTCGCGGCCGTTTCCGCCTTGTCCTTGCCGCTTGCCCTGCCAAGGCCCATGTGGGCGTAGCCGGCGTCCTTCATAACGCTGGTGACGTCTGCAAAATCGAGGTTGATGAAGCCGGGCACCTTGATCAGTTCTGAGATGCTCTTGACGCCCTGAAGGAGGACCTCGTCGGCGAGCGCGAACGCTTCGGCCAGGGAAAGGCGCGTTTCCCTCAAGCCGATGAGATGGTCGTTGGGGATAACGATGATGCTGTCGACATGCTCGGCCAGACGGGCGATGCCTTCGGCAGCCTGTTCCATTCTTTTTTTGCCTTCGAACTTGAAAGGTTTGGTAACAACGCCGATGGTGAGAATACCCATATCCTTCGCAATCTGCGCGATGAGAGGAGCGGCTCCCGTGCCGGTTCCGCCGCCCATGCCGGCGGTGATGAATACCATGTCGGTGCCTTTCAGTGCGTCGGAAATTAAATCGCGGCTCTCTTCCGCCGCTTTGGCGCCGATTTCGGGCCGGCCGCCTGCGCCCTGGCCGCGCGTGGCTTTTTCACCGATTTGAATTTTGTGCGTCGCCTGCGAATGGGATAAAATCTGTTTATCGGTGTTCACGGCGATAAACTCCGCGCCGAGAACCCCGCTTTTAATCATACGGTTGACCGCGTTGCCGCCGCCGCCGCCGACACCGATGACTTTTATTTGTACCGTAGTTTCATATTCATTATCAATTTCAAACGCCATTGCTTCAACCTCCAAATTCGTGTGACACTTCACCTGATTTTAGTCGAAGTTATCTTAACACGGCAAAAATGAAAATACAAGTACTTTTTGCTTATTGAATACATATGGCGGATTGTAACATCAACTGCCCCGGTTGAGGAAAAAGAATAGCTCAACGGAGCGACTTCTTGTAGACTGTTGGTTACTACACTAACAAAGCACAAGGAGGCAGCCCGATGAGCCAAGAAGAATAT